>CANJVG010000023.1 GCA_947478005.1 Bacteroidota bacterium | reverse complement strand
GTTAGCGATACTACAAAAAGAATTTAAAGAGCCGAGTAAGTGGCCACAGGATTTTTATTTTCGCGGTTCTATACCTGGTTCCATAGTTCAACGGGATAGAACGGGAGTTTCCTAAACTTCTAATCCCAGTTCGAGTCTGGGTGGGACTACATACTTGAAGTTTTGCAAAAGTACAAAGCATGTATTTATGTACGAACAAATGTCCTGCAATTATTGTTAGCTTTACCTACACATACTTACTAAAATGAAAAAAGCACTTACCCTTTTACTGTCGTTAGCCATCGCATTCCAAGTTTTTGCCCAATCAACTACCTACAATATAAACTATGGCGGGGTAGTGCGAAATTTTGCAGTTCATCTTCCAAACAACAGCAGTGCCGGACAAAACCTACCATTGGTTTTCAATCTCCACGGTTTTGGTATGACTGCCTATTTGGAAGAGATATATTCCCAAATGAACCCGGTAGCAGACGCCAACAATTTCATAGTCGTGTATCCTACAGGTTTATCAAATGGCGCAGGCAATGCCTGGAATGTAGGCTGGTATGGAAATTATCATTCGGGCATTGATGATGTAGGTTTTATTTCTAAACTCATTGATACACTTTCCATCATGTACAGCATTAACCCTAATAGAGTTTATGCCTGTGGATTGAGTAATGGTGGCTTTTTGAGTCATCGGTTGGCATGCGAACTCGGAAACAGAATTGCAGCTGTTGCATCGGTAGCCGGAGAATTTAGCGATAGCGTAGCTTACTATTGCAATCCATCCCGCAAAATTCCGGTGATGATGATTCACGGTACGGTGGACCCTACAGTGCCATACTCGGGCTTAGGAGGCATTGGTACGGAAGAGAGCATTTCTATTTGGCTAAATAAAAATCAATGCAGTCAGGTAAACGACACCCTTGACATTCCTGATACAAATACAACTGATACTGCCACCGCTCAAAGGATTGATTACCGTTCTTGTGGCGATAGCACCGAGGTTTTATTTTATAAAGTGATTAACGGTGGGCATACCTGGCCAGGTTCAGGTCTGACCGTTCCTTATGGTCCTACCTGCCGCGACTTTAATGCAAGCACGGAGATCTGGAAATTTTTTAACCGCTACAGCCTTGCAGGTCCGCTTGGCATAAATGAGCCAAGACAAACCCCATTAGAAGCAAGGGTTTATCCAAATCCATTTACGAATGAAATAAAGATAGAGGCTGAAATGGAAATTACAAAAGCGGAAGTACTTAATACGATTGGACAAACCGTGCTGAAAACAGAAAATTTTTCGGGAATCAATTCGCTTAATCTTTCACAGGTAAACCCTGGTATCTATTTTCTGAAAATGGAAAGCAAAAATGGCTTGCTCACCAAAATAGTTTACAAGAACCAGTAGTAATTGGTTTTCTCTTACGCCCTCATTCTGCTTTGTTGCTTAAGCTGATGAATATCGTTCATCCAGCCTGACACAACAGAAGCAACTTCGTCTGTGTCCTCCGTCAACATGGCATGGCTCTTTCCGTGAAACAGCACTAACTCTTTCTGACATTGCAGGCGGTCGAAAATTCTTTGTGTATAGGGTACAGTAAAGATAGAATCGGCTGTGCCGAGCAATATCATCACAGGCACCTTAATCTCTTCTATAGGTTTCGGCACCGGTTCAAAGGCTAAGGACAGAAGCGCGCGCATGGAAACCGTTTTCAGACAAAGAGGGTCAGCATTCACAAAGTTTCGGATGCTGCCAAAATGCCTGAGCGGGATTCTGCTCAAATCGATGTAAGACTCTACAGGCATTTGGATATTCGGAATCATGTTTCCCGCCCGAGATGCAAAACTTTTGAAAGACCTTATCAGCAACGGCCAACGGGCCAGCTCTTCTGTTTCGGGAGAAGACATATCGGCCAGGCACTGGCAGATGACGGATTGAATTCGATTGTCAATGGCGGCTAAGTAAAAAGCTACAATGCCTCCTTGTGAACTTCCCATTACACTTACCTGCTTGTTGAACCGGTTGATGGCATAAGTAATTACATGCTGAGTGTCCCTCATTAATTCAGGAATCGTGTAATCGCCTCTTATCCCCTCACTACGTCCATGGCCTCGCGGGTCGAAGCCGACAATGTTGAAACCTGATTCACCCAACTTATGCAGCATTTCGCCATAGCACATGGAGTAGATGGCGGTGCCGGGTATAAACACAATGGTCGGTGCTTCGGGGTCGTATTCATATACGTCCACATGAAGTTTCAATCCATCGGAGATGACCGAATCGGATTCAAAATGTTCATGCACCCTCGGAGCACCGAACGTGTCAGCAATGTGGTTGAAATACTCATGGAGCGTTTCGAACCTTCTTCCTTTGCTTATATACATAGTGTGTGATTTATCGTTTGTGGTGACATGTCACTTCGTGTTTTGTTCAGCCAGTATTCCTTTGGCGATTAAATATTGCCCGGCTATGTAAGTCACCATAATGCAGATATTGGCTCCGGCAAAAGGAGTGAGGAACCGATTAATGGCAATCATCGAATCGGAGAACATGAAAAGCATGGCACCGGCAAATACCAGCATAAAGCTAAGGTCACTCACCCGCCATATCCGGTTGATGGAGAAAGCTACCATCATGGAGATGGCAGTAGTGTACACTATTACCGGAATTAGCACGGGTTTGGTTTCCGGATTGCTATAGATGGCGGGTAGCAGCAGGGAAAGCAGGATACCCATGTATATAAGAAGGGGCGTCAGCACCCAGAATTTTTTCGGCAACAAAGCCACGGCTCCTTTGTTGGTTACATTGGCAAAAGATAGGGTGTAGAGAATGTGAGTGATTAAAAAACTAACCAGGCCTGCCAGGAAAAAATTGGGATTGACATACACAAACATAAGGGTTACATCGCCAAACCATGAAAAAACAAAGGCTACTACCATTTGCCGGTGCTTATTGCTCCATCGCCCGTTTACCCCCTGAGCGTAATAGGCTATCAGGGTAATCATCAACAATGGCTTGGCAATGAACTTTAGGGTTTCGTTACCTATAATTTCGGCCCCGATTTCGATGGCGGCTACCAGCAGGAAGAGATATTCAAATAATTTTCGCATAGGTTTTTCTTTGCCGAAACAAAAGTAGAGTATATGTTTCATTCAAATTCTTGTAACGGACAAGGGTTTTCTTGTTTAAAACGGACAAAAACCTGACAAAACATCATGTGTTTTTACCCGACCTGACATTTCGTTCTGACATTATTGCCCGTGCTTTTGCATAACAAAAACTTGATAAAGATTATACTTAAACATGACTTGCATCATGCAAACCCTTGCCTGTATTGGGTTTTATTTGCATCATGAAAACAAAAGGTTATTCTTTTTCAGGCCTGTTTGAAATATTTTCTTCCAACTATTTTTGATTTGGCATTGAATCTGATAACTGCATCGTCATTATTCATTAAAACAAAAAACCAATAAAATGGCAACCAACAATCTCCAAGAAAACCTGAAGAAATATTTCTACTCAGGCGTAGGACTTGCAGCTCACACAGCTGAAGTAGTTCAAAAATCGGTAAACGAATTAGTAAAGAAGGGCAAAGTGAGCGAAGCTGACGGCAAGAAGCTGGTAGGCGATGCAATCAAGAAAGTAGAAGCTCGCAGACCTGAAATTGAAGCTAAATACAATGAAGCGGTTCACAAGTTTGTGAAGTTAAGTGCTTCTGAAGTATCTAAGCTTCAAAAGAGAATTGAAAAGCTGGAAGGTCAGTTGAAAGTGAAGGGTGCTTCGGCTCCTAAGCCTAAGGCTGCTGCTAAACCGGCTGCTAAAGCAACTCCTAAAAAGAGAATCCGAAACCGTTCGAAGGCTGCCGCTAAACCGGCTGCTCCTTCTGCATCGGCTGAGTAATCTGCCTTTGTGGTAAATATATAAAACCGCCTCTGCGTAAATCGGAGGCGGTTTTTTTTGTGCCATTGAGCCTCATAAAAAAAGCGCGATGGGTTTCCTTCGCGCTTTTCGTTTTGTATGTATTGAGATTTACTCCTTCACCAGCTGCTTGTACACTCTTCTTTTCGCTATTGCTACTTCCGCGCTCCAACTACAGCCCCTGCAAAAGCTCCAATGAACACGTCAAGGCATCGAACTTGGAGCTATGGACAGCCTGTCTTCTGAAATCAAAACGGCCTTTGCACGGATGTACATCGGGCGTTCTGAAATCAAAACGGCCTTTGCACGGATGTACATCGGGCGTTCTGAAATCAAAACGGCCTTTGTACGGATGTACATCGGGCGTTCTGAAATCAAAACAGCCTTTGCACGGATGTACATCGGGTGTTCTGAAATCAAAACGGCCTTTGCACGGATGTACATCGGGTGTTCTGAAATCAAAACGGCCTTTGTACGGATTTACATCAGGCGTTCTGAAATCAAAACGGCCTTTGTACGGATTTACATCGGGTGTTCTGAAATCAAAACGGCTTTGTACGGATTTACATCAGGCGTTCTGAAATCAAAACGGCTTTGTACGGATTTACATCAGGCGTTCTGAAATCAAAACGGCCTTTGCACGGATTTACATCGGGTGTTCTGAAATCAAAACAGTCTTTGCACCGATTTAAAAAACAATTCAACCGCTTGTTTTCTACCAAAAGTTCTCCAAAAAGGACATAAAAACAAACAGCCGAAGAGAGAATTCTCTTCGGCTGTTTTGTTTTAACTGTCGTACGCGGTCTGTGGACTGTGGACCGCAATTAGCTGTTTATTTCATCAGGGTCACGGTGCCTGTGATGATGTCATCGCTGTGGTCGAAGAAATGCACCTGCAGCATATAAGTATAAGTATCAAAAGGCAGCAGCTTGCCGCCCTTCTTTCCGTCCCAGGCATCGCCATTGCTGGCCATGCCGTTGTGCTGGTTAGGGTTATGGTAAACCAGTTCGCCCCAGCGGTTATAAATCGATACCTGAATCACTTCGGCTCCCAGAATATTCATTTCAAAATAATCGTTCAGCCCGTCATTGTTAGGCGTAAAAGCCGAAGGGATATAGTAGGGCCCTGCATTTTTCACAAACACCGTCACCGAGTCGAAGCCCGTGCAGCTGTCGCCATCCATAGCCGTCAGAATATAGGTGGTAGTTGTGTCGGGGCTCACCATCGGGTGCTGACAGGTGTCGCACTCAATATGAAAATCAGGTGTCCAGAAATAGCCGATAATACCGTTCAGCGAACTGGCCGAGCCCAGCAACTGAACCGTTTGCCCGTGCGATGAAATAATGTCGGGCCCCGCGCTCACCGTAAAGGCCTTTGGCTGCGTAATAATGAAAGTAGCCGAGCCTACACAGTGGTTGGCATCCTGCGCGGTGGCGAGGAAATTACCGGCCACTAAATCGGTGAAAAAACTATCGGACTGATAAATGCCGTTGAGGTAATAATCGTAGGGCGGCAAACCACCCGTGGCGGCTATCGACACACTGCCGTTATTGCCTTCAAAACATTTCACATTGTCGGGATACACATTCACCAGCACCTTCGCGGGCTCCACCAGCGTCACCGATTGCTGAGCCGTGCAGTTATTGGCATCCGAAACTGTCACTGAGTAACTGGTGTTGGCGGCCAGGTTATCGATACTAAAATCGGTCTGCACCGGATTGGTATTCCACACATACGAATAAGCCGGAGTTCCTCCGTTAGCCGACACCATGGCCGAGCCGGTGGTGTTGCCAAAACAATCGGGGTTCACACCGTGCATAGCCAGCACCAATGGCGAAGGGCTGAGCACCTGCAGCGGATTGGCAGCATAAGCCGCCACACAGCCGCTGTCATCTTTTACAAACACATGGTAGTAAGAAGCCGGCAAAAGCGTTACCGGATTGGCAGCCGAATAAGTAACCGCGCTATCCACCGAATAAACCAGCGTACCGTTGGCATTCACCGCATAAATCGAAATAGTGCCGTTGGCATCGCCCGAGCATTTTACCGCGGTGGTTGTGACCGAAGAAATCTGCAAAGAAACAGGAGCGGTTTTCACCCATACCGGATTGGCAAAATAACGCGCCACACAGCCGCTGTCATCTTTTACAAATACATTATTGTGCGAAGCCGGAAGTCCTGCAAAAACAGGGTTGGACGAATAGCTGACAGCGCTGTCAATCGAATAAAAAAGCGAGCCGTTTGGTGAATAAGCCTGAATGGAAATAGTGCCGTTGGCATTCCCCGCACACACCACATCCGTCACCACTACCGAATTGATAGCCACCGAAGAAGGAGCGGTTTTTACCTGCACCGGATTGGCAAAATAACGCGCCACACATCCGCTCGCATCTTTTACAAATACATGATTGGATGAAGCCGGAAGCCCCGTAAATACATTGTTGGCAGAATAATTCACCGCGCTGTCAATAGAATAAAACAACGAGCCGTTTGGCGAATAAGCCTGAATGGCAATCGAGCCGTTGGCATTGCCCGCACACACCACATCGGTCACCAGCACCGAAGTAATCACGAGCCCCGAATTGGCCGATGTATTCACCTGAACCGGATTGGCCACATATCTTGCCACACAGCCGCTGTCGTCTTTTACAAATACATTGAACGAAGAAACCGAAAGCCCTGCAAAAACATTGCTTGCTGTATAGTTGGCCGCACTGTCAATCGAATAAGTCAGCGAGCCGTTTGGCGAAACCGCCCCCACCGTTATCACCCCGTTCGAACTGCCCGAACAAGCCACATCCGTTGCCAGCACCGAAGTGATAATCGGCAAATTCATCACGCGCACCCAGGCCGAATCGTTCATCCAGTTCTCGCAACCATGCGCGCCTGTGGCTTTCACTTTATAGTAACCCGCTACACTTACTTTATCAAAGGCAATAGCCGCTCCCGTTCCAAGTATAGCCGGCACCGATGGCAACACCCCGCCCTGCAGCAACTGATAAACCGTTCCCGGTTCCGAATTATTCAAACCAATCACCACCCCCAAATCACCTGCACAATAAGCACCACCGCCCACTACATTTTCAGCCACCGGTGGCAACGCCAATTCAATCACCGCACTGTCAATCATATAAGCGGTGCAGCCCGTAACAGGGTTAGAAGCAAAAATGGTATAAACACCCGCTTGGGTAATGTTGCTGAATTGCATCGGCAATCCGGTTCCCGGCACCGGGGCCCCCACCGGCAGGTTTCCGCTGCGCAGCAGCTGATAGTTGGTGCCCAATTCCGAACCATCCAGTTTAATAGTGGCCGAAAGATTCGCGCCCTGCAAACACAAGGTATCGCTTCCCGAAACCACGAAAGTTTGTGGCGCAGGATACTGACCGATACTCGCAGTGCCAAACATATTGGCACTGCAATCGGCAAAGCGAATGGCAATCACCGTGTAGTTACCAACGCCCGTTTGAGGAGCAAAAGCCAGCGGTCCTCCGGCACCAATAATTGAATCCACCGCATTGCCGTTGTAAAGCAGAATATATTTAACACCAGGTTCACTGCCACTCAAATTCACCACCGCCCCTGCCGAACCCGGACAGTAATTTCCTCCGCCATAAACATTAAACAGAATCGGTGCCGGCATGATGCGAATCGTGTCGAACACCGCCTTGCTCCAGCCGCAGCAGCTTTCGCGCACACGATAACGAACGGTATAAAGCCCGGCTGCAAATCCGTAGAAATTAATGACCGGACTTGGCAAAGTAGATTGGTATAAAGGCGAGTTAACGTTAGTCGCCTGATAAATTCTCCAGTCATATTCCACCTCGGTTCCCCAATGGGTAGCGTTTAAGGTGTCAATACCATCTATACAAATAGTAGAAGCAGACGTAGTTATAGCAGGCAAAGCCCGGTTATCGGACGCTATCGAAATATATTTAGCATACACATTGCCGTTGATGGTTAAATCATATTCCACCGAAGGGCTAGAAGTATAAACCAGCACCGGAGTGCTCGATGCATTATAACTGGAAACAGGAAAGCCTGCAGGGTAATCGCGCAGGTCGTTTACAAAATTCATTCCCGAAGGGAAAGTCCAAACCCCCGATGACTTGGTCATTTCAATTTCCGAATTGATACAGGCTTTTGAGTTCTGATAGTTCACGCCCACCACAAAAGTATTCGGCACACCGGTAGAAGAACCGGTTATACTTGCTCCACCGGCAGTAGCCACCGCCTGACTGAATCCATTCGCACCATCCTGCCCTCTTCCTCCATTGCCACCCGCTCCTCCATTACCGCCATCGCCACCTACCCCACCATCATTACCACCGTGGTTAACCCCATTGGCACCTGTCTGACCGCTAGCTCCAGATTGACCTACAGCACCATCGCCACCCAATCCAAAATTTCCTGCCAGGACCAAAGTAGTAGTAAGCGTTCCGGTCGAACCACCCGATGCATAAATACCAAACGAACCACCACCACCTCTTCCACCCGAGCCCGCCAGTCCACCACCTCCGCCATTGCCGCCTCTTCCGCCATTCGGAGTTCCTCCCGAGCCACATCCTCCCGAGCAACAAGTGCCCTCATCACCGCCTCCACCACCGCCACCACCGCCACCACCAAATCCATTCGAACCCGAAAGCGACTGACCGGCAGGAGTATAATAAGGAGAAACAACAGCAGGGGTCAAAGGTCGCACACCTCCCGAAAAACCCGCACCTGCTGCTCCATTGCCTCCGTCAACTCCCCCAGCAGCACTACAGCCACTGGCATTGCATCCAAAAATATTACAACCACTACCACCGCAACCATTTCCGGCACTACCGGCACTTGCACCTCCATTTCCGGCTGTGCCTCCTGATCCTCCGCTGCCATTGCCATTACAACCCGTGCTGCTTCCATTCCCTCCGTTTCCACCCGTTCCGCTTCCACCGGCACTGCCGGCCCCGCCCGGAGTGAAGCCATCTAAGCCTTTTGCAGCATTGCCTGCATATATTTTGCAACGAACAATTTCGAAACCTGTTGAATTATTCAAAGCAAGCACAGCATAGTTGGAGTATCCTCTGCCGCTGGGGGTAAGGAGCGAAACATCCGTGCTCTTTATAACCAAATCCTGCAATCGCCAATTTGTATTTCCGTTCGAAACAAAACATACCCGATGGGCCACATCGCTGTTTACAGAAACTAAACCGTTTCCGATAATGGTAGTAGAATCCGAATTGTTTTTCGACCAGATATTGCCATTCACTTTATACCCGCCTTCGATTACTAAATCGTTTTGCAGCAATAAAGGATTCACCTCAGTATAAATACCTGTAGCGATACGAATGTATTTTCGTCCGTTCAATTGCGAAAGGGCATACTCTAAAGTCTTATAAGGATTATCAGGTCCCCCGCGATAAACCGAATCCTGCCCATAAGTGGCGACATACGCAAACTCGCAAGTCGAAGAACCGACATTTACTACACAGGCATTTGCCTGCGCATCCGGCTGAGGGCAATTATCCAAATACGTCAGGTTAATGGTATAAGTTCCCGGATTGGTTGGTGCTGTCCAGGTAAATACCTGTCCGTTGTAATTTGTAGGAGAACCACCATTGGCCGTCCATGCATAATCTGTCGCCCCGATTACTGCACCCGCATTAGGGGCTAAAGGAATACCGAGTAAATGCACCGATCCGGGTAGAACAGTAGAACCGCAAATACCCGAAACTATATCGGGAACCGGATCACCCGGAGAGCCGATTGGATTATATGTAACCGCTGCACACGAAGTAATAGTTGTATTACTGGAAAAATCAGGGTTGCAATTAGCGCTCACCTTACAACGATATAA
This sequence comes from Bacteroidota bacterium, assembly GCA_947478005.1. Classification (GTDB taxonomy): domain Bacteria; phylum Bacteroidota; class Bacteroidia; order Chitinophagales; family LD1; genus Bog-950. The sequence goes on along the minus strand of CANJVG010000023.1, from coordinate 26,978 downwards.
TCTCGTTCCCGGAATTTGCGATGGTTTAAAAGAAGGACTGGTGGCAGCAAAAATATCGATCCATCCTGTGCCCGGGCAAGCGGTGCTGGTAGAGACCTGCCATTGATAATTAACGCCCGTATTCCATCCGTTTATATCGTTGGCGGCAACTACTGTAAGCGTAGTAGAATCACCCATACAAAGAAGCGTGTTGGCCGGTGGCTGTGTAACTAATGCAGGTGCATAATTGAATGACCAATAGAAAGAATATTCAAAACGGTAATCACCGCAAAAAGCAGAATTCTGTGTATGCCAAGAACATGGAGCCGACTGACGAAAATTAATATTCACTAATGAAGTATTCTGGCATCTTCTATCATCACCATTCACAGAAGGGAAACAGGTAAAGAAATTATAGCCCTCGTAAGTGCAATTATTATTACTGCAGCTTTTTTCAAAGGCATCATTAAAGCCGAGTGTAAAATTCGTGGCGTTAGTGTTGGTGATGTTCATGATATTGTAATCAGCAATATCCCAAAGAGTAGGATTCATATTGTCATAATGCCAACAGTAGGGGCCAAAAGTCAGAGCTCCAAGTCCATTATGTGTTCCCTGAATTTTCCAAGTAGGGTCAGGGTCACCACATGCTATGCAGTCCACATAAGCCGTTCGCTCCAACTTGGTGATTACCACCTGCAAATTCACATTTTGGCCTAGAGAAAAAAGCCCTGAACAAATACAGAGCATAACGGAAATGTAAAACTTCTTCATAAGCAATTATTTAATTTAAATATAGGGTTCTGAATACTGAGGAATATACAAGCGATTATATGGGTCATATATTTAGGCAAACTGTTAAACTCGTTAAGCACATATCACTAAAAAGGTCAAAGCCAGTGGGGAACTGCTTCTTGAATTTACAGGTCCCGAAGTAAAAATAGACTTAATTATCAAAGAAAACAAACGGTGCTTTCCCTTATAGAAACAAGCATTCATAAAAAAAGCGCCTCGCAATTTATTATGGGACACCTTCTCATCTCAGGTATTATTCAATACAAAAATCCTGCTAAACCTTTTACCAAAACATAGCATACAGCGCTACGAGTAAGCCTACAATAATCAGCGAGCCAACCAAGAAGGAGTTGGAAACTTTAAATAGCGTGGCATCTACTTCCAGCGCGTGGGGTTTTACTCCTGCGCGGTTGTCGATAGCGCTTATTACAAGCATGCCCGCAATGCAGAGCGCAAACACAATACCCATTCTATCGAGGAAAGGAATTTCGAAAACACCCGAGGCGTTGGCCTTCGAAAAACCGATGGAGGCGAGGGAAGACAAATCCACCATGCCAGGCAGGAATTTGAGCAACACCGACAAGGCGAAGCCGCCAATGGTGGCAAACAGAGCCGCGTTGCTCGTGGTCTTTTTCCAAAAGAAACCCATGATGAACATGGCGAAGATGCCGGGCGAAACAAAGCCGGTGTATTCCTGAATATAGTTCAGTCCGCCTTTGTCAATGCCGAGGTGCGGGGCAATAAAAACAGCCACGAGCATAGCCACTACCACTACTATCTTGCCTATCTGCACCTGCTTGCCTTCATCGGCATTTTTGTTCAGCACCTTTTTGTAAATATCTAAGGTGAAGATGGTGGCGATGCTATTGGTTTTGCCCGCCAGCGATGCCACAATTGCCGCAGTGAGTGCCGCAAAGCTCAGACCCTTTAAACCCGCAGGCAGCAGGTTCAGCAAAACGGGATAGGCGCGGTCACCGGCTATAACCCCATCGGCATTTAGCAATTCGGTTTGGAAACTCCCCTGCTGATACAGCACAAAAGCCGCAATACCCGGCAGCACCACAATCACCGGCATCAGCAATTTGAGAAAAGCGGCAAACAAAATTCCGTTGCGCGCAGTAGGCAAATCGGCACCGAGGGCGCGCTGCGTAATATATTGATTGCAGCCCCAGTAACTGAAATTGGCAATCCACATGCCGCCCAGCAAAACAGTGAGGCCGGGCAAATCGAGATAGCTCGGATTGTCGCGTTGCAGAATCATGAGGAAGTGGTCGCTGGCGTGCGAAGTCATTAAATGAAAGCCATTCATCACCCCCGTAGTGCCAAATTTTTCAGCCACTAGATTGAGGGCAAGATAAGTAGTAACCAATCCACCGAGCACCAAAAAGAAAACCTGAATAACATCGGTGAAGCCAATTACCTTCATGCCGCCAAGGGTTATAAAAACCGCAAAAATGGCGAGGCAATACATACACAAACTCAAACTCAGTCCCGAAATACTGCTGATGGCCAAAGCACCGAGAAAGAGAATGGAAGTGAGATTCACCACCACATACAACAAGAGCCAGAACACGGCCATAATCATCGCCACCGTGGCATTGTAGCGCGTGCTTAGGAACTGCGGCATGGTGTAGATTTTGTTTTTCAGATACACCGGCATAAAGAACACCGCCACAATAATGAGCGTGGCAGCAGCCATCCATTCATAACTCGCCACGGCCAAACCCAGTTTGAACCCGGCCCCGCTCATGCCAATGAATTGCTCGGCAGAAATATTGGAGGCAATCAACGAGGCACCAATCGCCCACCAGGTCAACGAGCCTTCGGCCAGGAAATAATCTTTCGAATCAACGTTGGCTTTTTTCTTGCGGTTGTAAATCCACAGGCCATAACCGGCCACCACCAGAAAGTAGAAAAGGAAAACCGCGTAATCAATGGGTTGAAGATGATTCATGGGTGCGAAATTTTAATTTTAGTAAAAGTAATTTTCTGCCCCATATTTGCCGAGCTATAAAATCATCCTTCTTCATTCATCACTAAGCCGCACCATGAGCACCTTCGACAAAATATTTGAAAACAACGCCCACTGGATTGAGCAGAAGTTAGCGCTTGACCCAGGTTATTTCAAGGAACTATCCAAAGGGCAAAGCCCCGAAATTCTTTACATCGGCTGTTCCGACAGTCGGGTATCTGCCGAAGACCTGATGGGTGTGAAACCCGGTGAAGTATTTGTGCATCGCAACATAGCCAACATGGTCATCAGCATCGACATGAATGCCATGTCGGTAGTGAACTATGCCATACGCTACCTGAAGGTGAAACAAGTGGTTGTGTGTGGCCATTATCTGTGCGGAGGAGTAAAGGCCGCTATGGAGTCCAGCGATATGGGGATATTAAATCCGTGGCTCAGAAACATCCGCGATGTATATCGCCTGCACAAAACAGAACTGAATGCGCTGACCAACGAAACCGAACGCTATAACCGATTGGTGGAACTAAACGTGCAGGAGCAATGTGTAAATCTGATAAAAACAGCGGTGGTGCAACAGGCCTATAAAGACCGTGGGCTCACAGTGCACGGTTGGGTTTTTGATGTGCATACAGGCAAACTGATAGACCTGAATATCGACTTCCCGAAAATACTGGCAGAAATAATGGAGATATACCGAATCATCTAAACCGATTGAAAATAAATATTGCAGTTATTGGAACAGGAAATGTAGGCGGGGTACTGGCCCGCAAATGGGGGCAGGCAGGTCATACAGTCATCCTGGGCGTTCGCAATACAGCCGAGTTTAAAGGCAAAGAATTGTTGAACGAAAAGAATATTACAGCCTCGACCATTGAAGACGCAGCAAAGAATGCCGCAGTAATTTTGATAGCTGCGGTACCGCAAGCTACAGCCGATATTGTAAACATGATGGGCAATGTTTCGGGTAAAGTAATCATAGACGCGATGAATTCGGTTCGCACCAAACCCGAGGACTTCGTCAATAGTTTCGAAGCATTAAAAGCTTTAGCCACCGAAGCGGAAATAGTAAAGTCCTTTAACTCCGTTGGGTTTAATGTAATGGCCGACACGAATTTCCACGGCACCAAAGCCGACATGTATATGGCCGGCAGCAGCACAAATGCCAAGGCCATTGCCAAACAACTGGCACTCGATGCCGGTTTCGAATCCTGTTATGATTTTGGAGGGGATGATAAAGCGGCACTCCTCGAACAATTTGCCCTAAGCTGGATTAACCTGGCTATGATGCAGGGCCAGGGAAGGGAGATGATGTTCAAGTTAATGAAAAGATAAATGAAAACTGTATTTCTGCTACTTGGTCTTTGTTTTGCGTTGTTGCTTCCCTCCTCTTTTGCGGCCGATAAGCCAAGTGAGCTGACCAGATTGATGCGACAGATGTTGTCCTACATAAAGCAGGAAAAGCTACAAATTGAAAACAACAAGCCTGCGCTTCATTTTCCTACCACGTTGCAAAAAGTCAGCAAGGCAAAAATTACTGCGGGCAAAAAAATATCAAATGAACACCGACAGTATATCGCTGATTTTTTTGGCGAGCTGAATCACTACTACCAAAAACAGGACTCAGCCGAAAGGCGGACGGGGTTCAATCTGCTGGTAAGCAGTTGTATCAATTGCCATCAGCATGAATGCCCCGGGCCCATTGTAGTAATCAAGAAAAACCTTCTGGAGCCTACGGAACAATAATTGTTTTCGACTTTATCGAATGGGCACTGAAATAGCCCAATGCGGAAGGTGTATACACAGGGTCAGGGTTGGCAGGCGCAGCCGGTGCACCAAAATTATTCTGATTCTGATTAAACTGGCTGAAGTACGTATAGATGTGTGCATCTATGCTTAGTAAGTTCACCTTCAGTTTATCACCCGAATGAAGGTCGCCCTGAGGTACATTAAAGGTTCTGAGCTTGCCATCCCAAAGTCTATCGCTGTGAATGTGAAATCCGGTGCTTAAAGAATCGTTCAGCACCGATGTTACCCTATAATCATTTTGAACACCGGCCGGGTCACGCACATAGATGTTTGCATTCTTTTTCACCTCCCCTTTAAAATTAGTTTCATCGATAATCTCCAGGCTGTCAATATCTACCGGTGGTGGCATCTTACAGATAGATTGATAAGTCGTACCTTCGGTGGTTATACTTATCTTATAGGTTCTGCCCACGGTTCCCTGAAGAGTGCTTGTCCTATATAAACCTGCAATCGCTTCCGTCAGCGTATCACTATTACCTGCATCATCACTGATGATAATCTGCGCAGAAGGCAAACCGGTGAAAGCATTATTCTCGGTATATAATCTCGACTTAGTCAGAATTACATAATAAGGTCCGGGCCCATCATTCACACTACATTCAATCGTCAAACGCGGAGAGGAATCGTTCAACTTCAAATTGATTTTTTCGGTGCAGGATGAATTAATCATTGCAGCAACCGCAACCAGAAGGATGCTTCTTAGCCTATTTTTTATTCTCATTTTGCCTTTCTTTTAGCAGGTGAAACACTGAACTTGAAATTGTAAGTAATAGAGGGAACAATACGGAAGAGGTAACTCTTTTCGGCATAAGTAGAACCGTTTGTTTTGTCTACTTTAAAATCGATGGAATAAGCATTCTTGCGCGCATACAAATTGTAAACGCTGATATTTAAGTCATGCTCCCATGTTTTCCTTTTCTTCAAAACAAAAGTGGCTCCTATATCTAAACGATGATAAGCCGGAAACCTATCTTGATTTCTATCTCCGTAGTAAGGAACAATCTCTCCGTTCAGGAAATATTTTCCGCTTGGGAAAGTAGCTGCGATGCCCGTATAATAAACCCAAGTAGCCGATACGTTGATGCGCGGAGTAATATCATACATCAACACAATGCTCAAATCGTGCGTGCGGTCAAACCGCGATGGGAACCATGTTTCCTGATTCACAGTTGGAAACTTTCTTTCGCTGCGAGAGAAGGTATAGCTTATCCAGCCGGTGAACTTACCTGTTGCTTTCTTAAAGAAAAACTCCGCTCCATAAGCTCTGCCTACACCAAACAATAATTGATTTTCCACTGTTTCGTTAGCGCGAAGGGTCGCTCCGTTTTTATAATCAATTTGATTCTGCATCCACTTGTAATATCCTTCCACAGAAACCTGAAACATATCCTTATGAAAATTGACGAAGTAGCCAGCACTCACCTGGTCAGCAATCTGCGGCCGCACATTATTGGTAGTCATCACCCAGCGGTCAGTCGGGAATGCACTGGTGGTAGCGGATAGCTGATGTAGATTCTGAACATTGCGCGAGTAAGCCGCTTTAAAGCTCATACTCGGATAAAAGTTGTAGCTGATAGATACGCGCGGCTCTGGATTAAAATAAGTTTTGTTGAACTGTCCGAGTTTTAGATTGAAAGTGTCAATCGTTTCTTCATTCGGAAACTTGAAATATTTAGAAGGTCCTACCTGACTAAAAATAGAGAAGCGAACACCGTAATTGATTGTTACCTTATTCCATAAAGAAACTTCATGTTGCACATACACAGCATTCTCCCATCCATAATTTTTTGTGAGGGTAATGTTCCCAATACGGGAGGTATCCTGTGATACAACCTGACCCGGCACTATGGTGTGGAAAGTTGTTTGAAAACCGAACTTGAGCTTGTTGTGTGAATTGAGGTAGTAGTCCAAATCCTCCTTCAAACTAAAATCACGAATTTGAGATTTCACATCAATGCTGGCTACATTGATACCAATAGTATAATTGAACTCGTTGTAGATAAACGCAGTGTTCGAAAAAAGCTTATCGCTGAAAATATGGTTCCACCGAAGGGTAGCGGTGGCGTTCCCATAAACAATACTGAACCTGTCCTGAAACCCGAATTTATCCTGACCAAAGTAGCCCGATAGAAAAATACGATCACGTTTACCAATCCGGTAATTCGCTTTGGCATTGATGTCATAGAAATAGAGAATACTTTTTTTCAGCTGTTCATTCTTCGACAACTTCAGAAACAAATCGGCATAAGTTCTTCTACCTGTAACAATGAACGAACCTTTGTCTTTCACAATGGGTCCTTCGATATTAAGTCTGGAGGAAATCAAACCGATACCCCCACCAATCACGTATTCCTTGCTGTTACCCTCCTTCATTTTTATGTCGAGAACACTCGCCAGACGTCCTCCATATTCTGCCGGCATATTCCCCTTGTAAAGGGTTGCGTCTTTTATTGCATCGTTATTGAATACCGAAAAGAAACCAAGTAAATGGGAAGCATTATAAACCGGTGCTTCATCCAGCAATATCAGGTTTTGGTCGCTACTGCTGCCACGAACATAAAAACCGCTATTCCCTTCTGAAGCCGGTTGGACACCCGGCAGCAGCTGAATTGTTTTCAGGATATCCTTTTCTCCAAACAAGACCGGAATTTTCTCCAATTGTTTTATATCCAGTTTAACCGAGCTGACTTCTGCACTGGTAATATTCTCATTGCTCTTGGTAGCCTTAATTTCTACTTCCTTCAATGTTTTTGAAGATGGGGAAAGAGACACATTGATGGTCTGATTTTTTAATGAATCGAGCGTGATGCCATAGTCATCGAACCCGACATAACGAACCATCAGCTCCCGCTTTGAAACGGGAAGTGTAAGCGAATAAAATCCATAGGCATTTGTCACCGCTCCAATACCAACAGTATCTTTCACAAATACAGTAGCTCCTATGAGCTCCTCTCCCGTCTTCCCATCTTTGATTGTCCCACTGATAGTAATTCTATCCAAAGAATGAGCCTTATTCTGAGAAAATACGGAAACACAAAACATAAAACCTATGACAATCAAAAGGACCTTTTCTCTCATACCGATTTTTGAATTTGAGCGCAAATGAATAAACATATACTTACTTACAGGTGGTTTTTATACAGAACGTAGAAAACAACAAATGAAACGCTTAATTTGTTCGATATTTTACCGAAACCTAAAATCCGCATGAAATACTTTGCCTTCCTGACAGCGCTTGCAATATCAATTAACCTCCATTCTCAAAACACTTCACTTCTTAACGAAGGCATTCCTGTTTTTCACGGAGCAAAAGTTACAGGAAATCTACCAAACACTGACTTCCTATTCACTGTTCCCGCTACTGGAGAACGACCAATCACTTTCACAGCAGAAAATCTTCCGAAAGGACTGAGCCTTGATCCAACGACCGGTATAATTCGCGGGGTAGTGAAGGAGAAGGGTTCTTATGCTGTAAAAGTTTTTGCCACCAATGTAAAGGGCAGAGCCGGAGAGAATCTGAAAATCGAAATAGGTGATAAACTTTGTCTTACCCCTCCTATGGGTTGGAACAGTTGGAACGTATTTACCAATACACTCGATGAAAAACTCGTTATGGAAACAGCGGATGCTATGGTAAGCAGCGGTATGCGCGATTTAGGGTATCAATACATAAACATGGATGACTACTGGCATGCGGTGTCAAGAGATGCAGATGGAAAGCCGGTGGCGAATGCCGAAAAGTTTCCTCACGGTATTAAATGGCTGTCGGATTATGTTCATTCAAAAGGTTTGAAATTAGGTATCTATTCGGATGCCGGAGATAAAACCTGTGGCAAATGCTTTGGCGGTTTTCAGCATGAAGATATCGATGCCAAAGTGTATGCCGAATGGGGAATTGATTTACTGAAATATGATTTCTGTTTTGTACCCTGGAAAAAAGAGGAAGCTCTTTCGCGCTATAAGAAAATGGGTGATGCGTTGAAAGGCAGTGGCCGTTCTATTGTTTACAGTTTATGTAATTGGGGTTTATTTAACCCGTGGGAATGGGGTGAGAGCGTTGGCGGGAATTACTGGCGCACCACTCCTGACATTATTGATACCTGGAATGGCGCTCCGTTTTGGTATGGAAGCTTTACTAGCATTTTAAAGAAGCAAACTAAACTTGACAAGTATGCCGGGCCCGGGCATTGGAACGACCCCGACATGATGATTGTGGGCAATTATGGAAACGGCAAGGCAACCGGTGGCGGAGGGAAATATAAAGGCATGACCGACCTCGAATACCAAACACACATGAGTTTGTGGTGTATGCTCAATGCACCTTTGCTTTCCAGTTGCGATTTGCGGAGCATGAATGAGGCGACAAAAAACATTTTGCTTAATCCTGAAATCCTTGCCATCAGTCAGGATGAAAAGGGAGAGCAAGCAAAGCTGGTTTCGAAACAAAATGGCGTTTGGCTTTATAAGAAAAACTTGAACGATGGCTCTGTAGCTGTTGCTGTATTCAATACAACAAAGAGCCAAAAGAAACTTGATTTGAAATCTTCCCTCCTTGGTTTACAGGGAACTTATGTAGCAAGCGATGTTTGGCAACATAAATCAGCAGGCATTCTGAAAGATAAACTTGAATTGACGATGAAAGGGCATGAGACATTAGTTTTGAAACTGGAAAAGAATTAATGAAGCAACTTTCCGGTTATAATTAAATCACACAACATCATTACTCTCGCAAAAAATAACTAATGAAAAACATTTCCTTCTTTCTTCTAATGCTTTGTGCCAGTATTTCATTTGCACAAGACGCTTCCAAAACCCAAAATGTAATTCTCGTAACCTTCGATGGCTATCGCTGGCAGGAGGTCTTTAAAGGCGCAGAAAAAAAACTCATTAGCAACAAAAAGCTGGTGAAAGACGTTGATGCACTTAAAAAGAATTATTGGTCGGAGGATAAGTTAGCAAGCCGAGAAAAAATAACGCCCTTCCTATGGAACACGATTGCAAAGCAGGGAAGCATTATTGGCGAACGTAAATGCGCCAGCAAAATGCAGGTAACGAATATTCATCGGTTTTCTTACCCGGGTTACAGTGAAATTTTCAGTGGTTGGGGTAACCGAAAGATAAACAGCAATGATTATCCCGATAATCCGAACCATACGATTTGGGATTTTTTGCAGGCAGATGAGAAATTCAAAAACAAAATGGTGGCCGTGGCAACCTGGGATGCTTTTCCTCGCATCATCAATACAAAGCGAAACGGAGTGCCGGTTTATGTAAATATTAAAGACTCAGCAGGAAAATGCAGCAGCGGTAACTTAATTTTTGAAGGCTGGAATGAAAAGTGTCCTGCCTCTAACGGATTTATTTTAACCGATTCCCTTACCTATCATTTTGCGAAAGAATATATCAGCAAAAACCATCCGCGCTTTGCGTTTATAGGTTTTGATGAAACAGATCATTTTGGTCATGAAGGTCAATACGATTCATACCTGCACTCTGCTAATCAACTCGATGGTTACATGCAGGACCTTTGGAATTATATTCAAAACGACCCTCAATATAAAGACAACACCACGCTGATTATTACCTGTGATCATGGGCGCGGACATTTAGGAATGAAGATGTGGAAGCACCACGGAGGCTTGGTTTTTTCTTCCAACAAAATCTGGCTGGCGGCTATTGGTGCCGGAATTAAGAACCAAGGGGTGTTGAAGAATGGACATTTCTATCAGAAACAAATTGCCGCGACAATTACAAAACTGTTCGGAAAGAAGTTTTCGGAAGAAAAGAAGATAGGGAAACCTATTGATGCGATTCTGAACTAAGAAAGCTTCTTATCTGCGTTTAAATAAAAACTGAGTGCCCCACTGGGACATTTCTTGACCTGCTCTATTAGTTTTTCGGTGCTTGCTTCTTCGGGGTTTATCCAGGGGCTTTCACGCGGTTTGAAGACTTCAGGGAGTCCTTTTACACAATTGGCAGAATGAGTACAGAGCGCGTTTTTCCAAACAATGGTTACTTCTCCGTTACTGTATTCTTTGGTTACTTCTTTCATGCAGTTGAATTTGTGGCCAATATAAGGGAAAAGATTTTTTCCGAATAGCTCATGAACTTATTTGCTGAGCATAATAGCCAGGGAGGTGAGCAGTGCGAAATTGTTGGTGCTCGCTTTATTATCTATAACAAAAATCGGGTCTTTGCTTTTGAAGGCGCGGGCCTCTGCGCGCCAAACTACCTTGGGTGAAATGAGGTAATCGAAATTTAGCGAAAAACCGTGGGTTTGAAATCCATTTATAGTTCCGACATTTATAAGCACTCCCGTTTTGTCACTGTAAAATTCATAGCGGGCAGCCATCGCAAATTTGGTAACAGGAGTATAACGAATGATAAATACAGGGCTGAACCAAAAATTGTATTCAGCACTTTGCTTTGCCTTTTGCTCGGTACCTATATCAAAACCCAGGGTAACAGAAAGCTGATTGATGGGCGAATAGATTGCATACAGATTATGGAAGTAGCGCATTTTGCGAATGCTATCAGGATTGTCGGTGCCAATGAAAGTGCTATAGTTTAGCAGCAATTTTTCGTTGGGCTGATACGTAATTTGAGTGCCGAATGAAGGAAGCGACTTACCTTTTTGCCATCGTATTTTTTGCCAGCCGTTTAATACCAAAGCCGTGAACGTCCATTGCGCATTGTGCTGATAGGTAAGCTTAATTCCTGTTTCGAAGTAAGGGCTGTTTTCGGCCAATATGCTTCGGCTAAGGGTAGCGCAATCTTTACTGATAGCCGATTCGAAACCAATGTGAGAAGGAAAGATACCGGCATCAAGCCAGAGTTCTTTTTTCTTCATCAGCTTTACACCCAGGTTGGCTTCAAAAATTTGTCGCAGATAGAATGGCTCGCCAGAAAGATTGGCTTGCGAATAGGTGCCGAGCATAGGGGTCAGATTAAATCGGAACCTGTTTTTGGCGTAAGCAAATTTCACAAACACAAGATTGGCATTTACCTGATTGTGATGCGAGTGGCTATAAAGAAAATCGGGTCGGGTAGCAGATGAAGGTTTGCCGAAGTCGTAGCCATAATAGGTATCTATGTAGCCAAAGAAGGTAAATGGCTTTAAGCTGTCTTGTGCCTGGCTCGACAAAACCAGGAAGGAAATGAAAATGGCTGAAATTACTTTCAAGAAATGCTTGTAGTTTTTAGAACCACAAAGATAGGTACAAGATGCAAACTCGGTGTAAAAGCGCAGGCGAATTGTATAAATATTTTGTAAAGGATTTTTGCCGTAATGCTGGTGATGGGTTGATGTAATAAAACTCCCAGTTGAGTTGGAGAGTTTTTCCGTTTACTCTTTTGGTGATTTTGGTTTGGGGCGGATGGTAGGCAGCACTATGCAACTGCGGAATCCCTGCTGTTGACGTTTGTTCATTGTGTCTTTTCCTGCGTAAGCTTTTTCGTCATTTTAGATAGAAAATAAAGCAAATAATGTTCGCTTATGAATAGTTTATGTGTGAATTTGAATAATTGAAACAGAAAACAGTTTTATTGATTCCAGAAACAAAAGAATTGAATTAGATAACAGTAAAATTGTATAATTAAACAGCCTATTTGATAATAGAAACAGCTATCTTGAAATGCAAAACATTTTAATTGATACAGAAAACAAAAGAATTGATGAGCAAAACAAAAAAGGTGATAATCTAAACAGTAGTAGTAGTTTAAGAGAATTGGTGGTTTACTGAGTTACACACAAAGTTTTACGAGTTATTGGTAGTGGTTAAACAGTTTATGGAGAAAATATATCGGTTTTACGTGAGGTTTTGTCGTAAAATTTTAATGGTATATGACTTTGTATGAACTCTCATTCAGTAAAATGAGAGGTTTATTGAAATTGAGAGATTACTCCGCCTTAAACGAAGTCATGGTAAGCGAACCGGCCACAGCCTTATCGTTAAAGAAGGAAACCTCATCGCTCTTCTCAATCAAGCCGAGCGAATAAATCATCAGATAATAGTGGTCGGGAGTAGGGATAGCGAGTTGGGCAGGGGCACCAAGGCTTTTGTAATTTCCACAGGCATTCTATTGCTTCAACACCCGGGCTCTTGCCACCACCATACTACCCGAAGTAACAGCAACGTAGTAAAGGCCCGCTTTATCATTTATCGAAATGGTGAATTTGTCAGTAGTGTTTAGCTGCTGTTTATTTATTTCCTGCCCCAGTGTATTGGTTACGGTAACCGTTACATCTGTAAAGCTTTGCCCCAAATCAAGAGTAACCTCTTCAATAGTAGGGTTAGGGTAAACAGATACATTGCTCAACAAAGTTTCGTTAATACCTGTAGCGCCATAATAATAAACCCTTGCCTGGCCTGCATTGCTAGCGCCACCATCGTTCTTAGGCGCCCCTGTACCAACTGTGTTGGCATCGGGCATGCTTACGGCACCACCCATGTTATCACCTGCTGCTTCGCCATTAATATTAGTTCCCTTCAATGTCCAGGCAGAGCCGTTCCAGGCATATACCCTTACCTGTCCGGCATCTGTTCCATTGCCGTCAGTCTCCGCTGCACCCACCGCCAGCGTATTGGCATCGGGCATACTTACCGAATACCCCATTCGGTCACCGGCTGCTGCGCCCAGTATATCTCCGCCCTTTTTTATCCATGCCGAACCATTCCATGTAAAAACCCGTACCTGTCCTGCATCTGCTCCGCCACCATCGTTGCCAATAGCACCTAAGGCTATAGTATTGGCATCGGGCATATCTACTGAGTAGCCCTCATTATCTTCATCTGCTTCTCCGGCAATATTGGTTCCTTTCTGCAACCAGGCAGTACCGCTCCAGCTAAAAACAGCTCCATAGCCGTTGGTACTTACCGCTGTAAAATCACCGGGGGCTCCCACACCTACCGTATTGGCATCGGGCATACTTACCGCAGAGCCCAAAAGGTCAGATACGTTAGCCCCTTCAATGGAAGAGCCTTTTTGCACCCATGCGCTTCCGCTCCAGGTATAAATTTTTACTTGTCCTCCGTAATCTGCATTTACATTGCTGTGGTTTTGCGAACCAATAGCTACTGTATTGGCATCGGGCATGCTGATAGAAGCACCAAAAAAATCATAGATATTCTCTCCATCAATATCCGCACCTTTCTGCACCCATGCACTGCCGTTCCAGGTAAAAACTCGCGCGTGCCCTGCATTTTCAGCTGCTCCTGAATTGGTAATTCCGCCAACGGCTATGGTATTTACATCGGGCATGCTTACCTTCCAGCCAAAGCGGTCACCGTTTGCTTCACCGATAAGGGTGGAACCCTTCTGCACCCATGCACTGCCATTCCAGGTGTAAATTTTTACCGAACCGGGAGCCAGTGTTCCGAGTTCGGTAGGCGCGCCAACAGCAATAGTATTGGCATCGGGCATACTAACCGAATTGCCCAGACCGTCATTTACAGCTGAGCCATTGATGTCGGTACCTTTTTGTGTTTGTGCATGACTGATTAGAGTAACAAAAAAAAGAGCGAGAAATAACAGCGGCTTAGCAGCGGCCACAGAAAGAGTAAAACTTTTTTGCATAGCGTTGTTTTAATTTGTGTGAGTCAAATAAAACGAAAGAGTTTCTTATGTGGAAATTATGCGGGTTTAAATCTTTGTTATCTGTATCTGCCGGGTCTCCGCTTTAAGAAAATCCAAGTTGTAATACAGAATTTTATATAAAGGATTGTATTGGCTGTTAAATGCGTGGCGGTTCTTCCTTTAGGAAGTTAGAAGGTTGCGAGGCGATTATGCTGTCACCTTAAACGAAGTCATGGTAAGCGAACCGGCCACAGCTTTATCGTTAAAGAAAGAAACTTCATCGTTCTTCTTAATCAAGCCAAGCGAATAAATCATCGGGTAATAATGGTCAGGAGTAGGGATAGCGAGTTTGGCTCCGGCACCGAGACTTTCGTAATTAATCAGGGAAGAAAAATTGCGTTCCGAAATATTCTTCTTGAAAACTGAATTCATTTCGTGTGCCCAATCAAAACCAAAATTGTCAACGTTCATTTTGTCAAAGGCCGCCATCCGCAGATTATGCACCATGTTTCCGCTACCGATAATCAGCACACCTTTTTTGCGCAGTGCTGAAAGTTCTTTCGCCAAATCGAAATGATATTGTGCAGGCTTGTTGTAGTCAATACTCAATTGTAAAACGGGGATTTTCGCATCGGGATACATCCGCTTCACCACACTCCAAGTGCCGTGGTCCAAACCCCAATCGTGATTCAAACCAACATCAGTACTTTTGATTAACTCCTTCACTTCACCGGCCAATGCTGGATTTCCCGGAGCAGGATATTGCACATCAAACAACGCTTTCGGAAAACCACCAAAGTCATGAATCGTTTCGGGATGTTCCATCGCAGTAACGTGCGTGCCGCCAGTAAGCCAGTGCGCACTGATGCACAATACCGCTTTCGGCTGAGGAATTTCTTTGCCCATCTTAAACCACCGTTGCGAAAACTCATTGTCTTCTATCGCGTTCATTGGTGAACCATGACCCACAAAGAGCAATGGCATCTTCTTCTCTTCAGGAGGAAGCGACTCCGAAAACTTATGTAGTTCGTGTAATGATGACATGCTGATAAGGGTTAGAAGAGAATTCCGAAGGAAATCAATTCGCTGCACAAAACTTATTCTTTATTGAAGAGGAAAGCATCGACACTATACTTGCCCGCCCCTTTCAACAGCAGCGTAACGTAAATAGCAAGGTAGAGGAACGCAGTTTGTCCATCCCCAAAAATTTCGCCTTTGTGTGCTTGAAAAACAGCTACCAACATGGTGATAGTCAATGGAATGAGTGCAAAGCGAGTGGCCATGCCGACAATTAAAAGCAGCGAGCAGAAAAACTCGGCAAACACCACTAAGCCCAAAGAAATAGCTTTGCTCAACCCGAGGAACTCCATGAACTTGGGCTCAATGCTGTCGAAGTTAGTGAGTTTGCCATAGCCATGATGCGCCATTAAAATACCGGCTGTTAAGCGCAGAATGAGCAATGAGGCGTTCACTTGAGAATCATTAATTTTTGTGGAGAGTATTTTTCTAATCATATAGTTGGTTTTTGTTTTGGTCGAAGTAAACTATCCATCGGATACTTAGATTCCATTTCCTTGCGGATATTTTTTGTCCAGTCAACTAACACTTGTTTTTGCTGCTCAGAAAGAACGGCATTGCGATGAATTAGCGTGTAAGAAGAAAGGGGCATTTCGTTTTCATTTACCAGTTTCTCTGTCTCTTTAAGTTTATTATACCTTTTGCGAGGACTATACGTAGCGAATTCATCAAAGTTTAATTCATGTTTCGCTTCATTGATATGATGGTTGAGCCACCAAGCTACCGGCTGAATATTATTATACCAAGGGTAGATGGTGTTGTTGCTGTGGCAGTCGTTGCAGCTTGTCGCTAAAATAGTTTTCACTTCTTCGGAAGTGGCAAATACAGTTGCAATATTGTTTGGAGAAACAGTAGCGGAGCTATTCTTTTCTGGATGATAGAATTGCACTACAATCAACACAACTAACAACCCGATAAAAACCTTTTTCAGTATTTTCATTGCCCGCCTTTTTTGCTTACTACTGCTTCCGAAAGCCAAATAAACTCATTACAGAAGCTCATGATGTTGTTTGAAAACTTCTCCTCGACCAAACATCCATTAGCGTCAAAGCGCTGCGACATGTTACCTACCACCAGCATTTGCGGACATGGAATACCGAACCAAGCGCAAATTTGATTCTGCATACTGACGGCCGCGCGAATGCCTCCCATCACTCCATCACTCGCGGTTACAATGCCAAATACTTTTTTGTTCTGTTTTGGGAAATGATCGAAGAGATTTCTTGCCGCTGCCGACATGCTGCCGTTGTATTCGGGAGTAACAATTACAAAAGCATCCGCTGAATAAATTTTTTCCGCCATTGTCTTAAACTCTTCCGGCACATCATTAATGGTGCTCCATACTTTTTCTACAAACGGAATCTGATGGTCTTGAAGGTTCACGAATTGAAACTGATGAGCAGGGTATTTATCTGAAAAGTATTTCAGTAGATATTTAGCAATGCGTACAGTAACGCTCTCTTTCCTAGGACTTCCTGATACAATCGTAATTTTCATAAGTGCTAATATAGTTAATAGGATTTCCTAGCTCTTGTTTCGTATGGACTTAATCCTCTAACACTCCAAACTTTCCACTATTCACATCATCATACGCTTGAATTATTTCTTCACGCGTGTTCATCAGAAAAGGACCATAAGCCATAATCGGTTCATCAATCGGTTCTCCGCTCAGCAATAAAACTTTTACATCGCTCAATGCTTCCACCGTAATTTCTGTTCCTGCATTTTTGAATAGTAAGAAGTGGTCGAGCGGAACATTCTTTTCATCATTCACTATTACTTCACCTTCCGCCACAAGCAATCCTGTGTTGAAATTCTCCGGCAATTCGAAAGAAAACTTCGCGCCTTTGTTCAGATATAGATTGTAAACGTGAATAGGCGTAAACGTTGAAGCTGCACCTTTCACTCCTTTAAACTCACCTGCAACAACATCTACACGCCCACCATTTTCCGGCAAGATATATTTACCCATTTGGTCTGCCAGAATACCCTGATACTTCGGTTTGCTCATTTTATCCTTCGCAGGAAGGTTCACCCACAACTGCACCATTTGGAAGGCGCCTCCTTTACGGGAGAACTCTTTCTCGTGATACTCTTTATGCAAGACTCCCGAAGCTGCGGTCATCCATTGCACATCACCTTCGCCTATAACTCCGCTGTTGCCTGCGCTGTCATGATGTGCTACTTTTCCTGCATAAGCAAGTGTAACCGTTTCAAAGCCGCGGTGTGGATGCACACCCACGCCACGTTGATGTTCCGAAGCGGGGAATTCAATCTTGGCTCCGTAATCCATCATGAAGAATGGACTCATGCGCGTCATTTCACCTTCCGGGCCAGGAAAGAAATTATGCACCCGGAATCCATCTCCCACCATATGCGGAGCAGGAGGGTTTAATAATTTTTCGATTTGCTTTTTCATTATCTAAGATTTAATTTCTTCCGTATGTCTTTAATTATTTCCGAATTCTCATAAGGATAGTCGTATCCAGGCTCAGTTATTTGGGCGTTTGCTAAATGCTGTTTTACATAGGCACGAATTCTATTTCGCTGTTCCTCCGTATATCTTCCTCCTATTAAAATTAAATCAATTTTTGGAAACGATTTTAATAATTGCATTCCTTCTTCCTCCGAAAAAGCACCGACTGCAGTTATCCCTCCCGCATTCTTGATAAGCGTCACTACTTCATTCATTCTGTTCGGGCTTCCTCCAAATAAAACCATCACCGGGGCATGCACGCTTTCTGCTCTAAATTCTCGTATTAATGTATCGCTCATAAGTTGAATATTCTGAGTTGCCAAATGGTTCGGGAAAAATGTTGTGTTGAGCAGAAGAATTAGTTTACTAAACATTTACACCACGTTGCATTGGAACTTCAACAAAAATTAAATCAGCATCGGACAAAGCGCAAATGGTGACCACATCCCCATCGTATGCTCCTATGGCATCTCCTGCGCGCAAAGTGTAGTCATCTACTTTTACACTTCCGGTGGCACAATGAACATAAACTCCATTAGTTGCCCTATTCATTTTGTATTCAACAGTATTTCCTTTTAATAATTTTGATACACTAAAAAAAGCATCCTGATTAATAAATGCCGTTCCTTCTCTTCTATCGGGTGAAAGGGTGAGCAAGATTTTATTTAGCTTTTCTACCGCCTCATAAGTGAAATTTTCGTGCCGTGGTTTCACCCCCATAACTTTGGGGTAAACCCAAATTTGAAAACTTTGAAAGGGTTCCACATCCGATGCATTGTACTCGCTATGCATTATTCCGGTTCCGGCACTCATGGTTTGAACAGAATTACCTGATATGACTCCTTCACTTCCTGTATTGTCCCTATGAGCCTGTGAACCGCTAATTACAATAGTGCTGATCTCCATGTTTTCATGGGGGTGCATTCCAAAACCCTTCCCGGGATAAACCACATCATCGGCCATTCCACACAACTCACCAAAGTTTGTTTGGTGTGGAACAAAGGCATAAGCGCTCTTCTTCATTGAATCCTGCTTATGCCATCTGTCTTTATCTGGTCGCAATAAGTATTTCATTAAGTTTTGTCTGCAATTGTGTAAACAACTTCAGCTCGTCTTTCAATTATTTGCTGAAACGAGGAATACCAAATGCCGCTGCAAAACCAGCCACAAAGTGCATTGGCACTGTTAACAAGGCAAAACCTTGAGGGGTGGCTGTGCCATCAGGCAGAACCGGTTGAAAATTTCCGTAAATGCTTAACACCGTTAGCACTACAGATATTCCGGTAAATATTTTAGCCCCATTGCTTGTATACTTTTCTAAAAGAAAGTAAACAACTCCACCCAATAGTAATGGAACGATGGAGGATACTGCAACCATAATTTGCCAAGGACCAGCCGGTGCTAGTGAGCTTAAAAAATGTAAAGCAATAAAACTCCAAATTTGGTTTACTACTAAAGCGATTACTCCGCTGATGAATGCACCCTTAAGTGCTTGTGTGATTGTTGGTTTCATTTTGATTTTTGTTTTAATGATTTTAATTTCGACAACAAAAGTAGTAATGATATTTGTATCTACAACTATTGTTGCAAAAAAATTTTACATTCTTAACTTATCCAGTATTCGGTTAAGTTCCAGCGCCTCTGCTTTTGTAATTGTTTTGATTGAATCATTCCAGTCATCGGCTTCATTATCTATTTTAGTGAGTAGGGCTAATCCTTTTTGAGTGATTACAATATCTACTTGCCTGCGATTGGTTTCGCAAAGCTCCCGCTCTACACATCCTTTTTGCCGAAGTTTCTCTACCAAGCGAGTAGCATTGCTGGATTTATCCAGCATGCGACAGGTTATTTCGCCTAGCATTAAAGGCTTCGGATAGGAGCCGCGAAGGATGCGGAGTACATTAAACTGCTCGGGAGTAATACCATGCTGTTTAAGGCGTGCTGCATTCATATTATACAGCCAGTTGCTGGTGTAAAGAATGTTTATCGCGGCTTTCTGATGTTCGCTTTCAAATTTCTTATTCTGCTTGATTTCCTCCTGAAGGCTTGCCATGCCGCAAATATAAGAATGATAATTGTTGCTACAACTATTGACAAAGCAATATTAGAGCATGGGTACTTTGTCAAACCAAGGTTGTGCTTTTTCTAATTGTGCGGCTAATTGAAACAGCGTTCCTTCGTCACCATGTGGAGCGGTGAACATCACTCCTACCGGAAGATTTTCTGGCGCCCAATGAAGAGGTACTGTGATGGAGGGCTGGCCGGTGATATTGGCGAGGGCCGGATAAGGAATCCAACTAAAGGTTTGCGCGGCTATCTTCTCAATCATTCCGGTGTAGCGAACAATGGTTGAAATGCCAAGTGCATTCAGTACACGCAGAGCAGCTTCTTCAAAAGGTGGATTCTTGAGAGCTCCTATTTTAAATGGTCTTCTGCCCAGTGTAGGCGTAAGTAGTAAGTCGTATTGGTTATGGAAGTCGGCCATCTTGCGATTCACAAGATTCCATTTTAATCGTGCAAGAGCAAAGGCGTTTGCGCTGAAAGATTTGCCGAGTTTATATAAGAGCCAGGTGTTGGGTTCGAGTTCGTGGCGCTGTGGTTTGATGCCTCGTTGCTCGCCTATGTTGTCGAGGGTAGAACTTAATTCGCCCAAAACTAAAGTATAGAGCAGTTCGGCATTGAGTTGATGGGTGAAGGGCAGAGGCACTTCGGTTACCTCGTGACCTGCTTCGCGCAGAAGCTTTACAGTAGTTTCGATGGCGCAGATGTTTTCTTCATCTATATCGGCCTTTAGCCCTTCGGGCATTTGGTAGCTGTAGCCAATTTTGAGTTTGCGCGGTGTTGCTTTTACTTCTTCTGCATAAGGAATGGTTGGCAACGGAATGGTGTAAGGGTCGCCTTTCATAGCGCCACTTACTAAATCGAGATAGGCGGCTGCATCGCGCACGCTGCGGCTGACGATGCCCGAGCAAACGGCTCCACTCCATACTTCGCCATAGTGGGGGCCGTTGGTGATTCTCCCTCGTGTAGGTTTTATTCCGAACAAACCATTACAGCTTGCAGGTATTCTTATCGACCCACCGCCATCGCTGGCGAAAGCCATGGGCACGATGCCTGCTGCTACGCTGGCTCCGGCTCCTCCACTGCTGCCTCCGGTTGTATGATTTAAATTCCAGGGATTGCGGCAGGGGCCGAGCAGTTCACTTTCGGTGAATGGTGTTAAACCAAACTCAGGGGTGTTGGTTTTGCCGAAGATGACGAGGCCGCCTTTTTGAATACGGTTGACTACTTCGCTGCTTTCTTTGGAAACAAAATCTTTGAGCAATCGGGTGCCGCAGGTGTAGCGAGTGCCCTTTAATTGAGCATCGAGGTCTTTGAGCAGAAAGGGAACGCCCGCGAAAGGTGAGTTGAGGTCGAGGTTTTTAATCTTCTCGGCTGCTTCTTTATATAAAGGAGTGACTACCGCGTTTATTTTTGGGTTGACTTCTTCGTTGCGCTTGATGGCGGTGTCGAGTAGCTGGGTGGGCGTCACTTCTTTCTTCTTTACCAAGTTGGCTAAGGAGGTGGCATCGTGTTGGCGGTATTCTTCGAATTTCATTTGAATGGATTTAGGTTGATTTGAAAATTGATTTTCGCTTCTTGTTTGCTACAGGTCTGACCAAGGTCAGACTGGGTTTACTTCTTAAAATATCTTTCGTGCAGCCATCGGAACAAGTCTGAATATTTAACCGGAAAGAGACGCGCGATTTTGTCAATCAGTTTGGCATCTATTCCCACCAGAATTTTTCTCTTGTTTTTCTTCACTCCGCTGATGATAATTCGTGCGGCATCTTCGGGTGTGGTAATGGCTATTTCGTCAAACTGTGCATGCACCTTTTCGGCATCCTGATAATGAATTCCGTTTCGGGTGATGTTGGTTTTGATTCCTCCGGGATGAACGCAGGAGACTGCCACTCTGGTTCCGGTCAGTTCCATGCGCAGGGCTTCGGTGAAACCACGCACGGCAAACTTGGTGGTGCAATAGGGCACCTGGGTTTCGACACCGATAATGCCGAAGACGCTGGAGGTGTTGATTAAATGGGCTTCGGGACGCGTGAGCATCGCGGGCAGAAAGGCACGGGTGAAATGGATAACGCCCCAGAGGTTTACGTCCATAATATGTTTGAGGTGCTCTTCTTTTACTTCGAGCAGGGGGATTTCGCCCAGGGCTATGCCGGCATTGTTGAACAGGACATCGAGGTGTTTTTCTTCTGCCAAAAATTTGTCTCTGAATTCATAAATCTGCTGTTGGCTGGCGCTGTCGACTAAGTATGTTTTGCAGCGGCCGCCTTTGGCAATTATTTCTTGGGCGGTTTCATTGAGGGTTTGTTGGTTGATGTCGGTGATGAAAACTTCGGCACCTTCTGCGGCCAGTTGATAGGCGAGATGGCGGCCCATGCCTGAACCGGCACCGGTGATGATTACTTTTTTGGCTTTGAAGTTTTGCATGAGGTGGGGCTTAGTAATTAAAAGATGAAGGTATAAATACAAAAGAGAAAACTAAGCCACGAATTACACGAATTGAACACGAATTATTTTCGAATTTTCTGCCTAAATGAAATGAGTGATTTAATCTCAATTTTAAAAGTAAAAAATGGTTTGAAAATCGAGCTGTTTTTGGCCATTGCCCTTTATCAAAAGCATAGCAGAGCGGATGCTAAGTATAGAATAGGCGTGCAAAGGCTGTCAAGTTGACAGTTTTGTGACATGGAATTGTTGGTTTCGGACATGGATTGAGTGGTTTTGGGTATGGGATTGTTGGTTTTTGAGATGGGGTGGTTGGTTTTTCGTATGGACCAGATGGTTTTTGACATGGACTAGGTGGTTTTTGGGTTGGGCTGAGTGGTTTTGAGGATGGACTTGTTGGTTTTGGATATGAGATGGTTGGTTTTTCGCTTGGGCTGTGTGGTTTTTGAGATGGGATGTTTGGTTTGTGAGTTGGGATGGTTGGATTTGGAAATGGGCTGAAGCCCAATTGAGGTGGATGTGAAGTAACTCCATGCTTAAGCATGGGGTTAATGAAAGGCAAAACAGGACGGGGCTTTAGCCCTGAAAAAAGTGAGGTTGAAATTTTGAAAATTGGTTAGGGTAAATTATTTTCGAATTGTTAATTGAAAGTTGCCCCCTGATGGTGATGATGAGTTAAGTGTGGTTTTGATAAGGAGGCATGAGCGAATGTGTTTTACTAATTTTAAACATAAACATCATGACACAGGATTTAGCAAATCACCGCGATCGCGGTGGAAGAATGAACAAATTTTTTGAGGACAATAAGCTGAAGATTCAGCCGATAACGGACATCTGGGATGAGCGCGTTGTGTTCGGTGCGAAGATTGAGGCCTTTGACAAGGCAGCACAGGAGCAGGCGGGGCCGATAACGGGTTTGGCGACACAGAAGAAAGAGCTGCTGGGAGAGGCCTGCCGGATAACTTGCAAATGGGGTGTGCGGTGCCATATAAAGGCGCACGCCATTGGAAATTATAATCTGGAAACTTTACTTGACCATAGGCCTTATGAGATTAAGCACATGGAGGATAAGGATGGGTTGAATACGCTAAGGGATATGGCGAAGGGGTTGCGGGATAATCTGGCGAGTTTTGGAGCGCAGGGGTTGACGGTTTTGATTTGTGATGATATTGATAAGGCGATTGATTTGTATGCCGACATAATTGATAAGCCGGGTTATGCGATTAAGGAGCGGAAGACGGATACGGAGGATATGGTGAAGTTGATGGCCGATGCGGATTTGGCGCTGGGGAATGCGGTGAGTTTGATTGAGGCGGAGTTTTTTGATACGGATCCAGAGCTGGTGAAGAATATGAAGAATGAGAATCGAATTGATGATATCGGGCATCGATTTAACAGCATTGAGGGCGAGGTGGTGAAGGATGGAGGACCCGCAGCGGGATATGTAGTAGGAATTAAGGGAACGGATAAGAGCGCGAAGGCAGATTTGGAGGGGCATTATCGGATTAAGGGCTTGAAGGTGGGGTTGTGTGAGGTGGAGTTGAAGGATAAGGCCGGAGTGGTGGTGCAGACTAAGGTGGTGAAGGTGAAGCGCGGAGTGACGTTGAAGATGGATTGGAGTGTTTGATTTGGGATTTGGGAATTCGGAATGTGGATTGAAGAGCCCTGCGAGAGCGGGGCTTTTTTTTTGTTTGGAAGGGAAGAGTAGATTTGAGGAATAATGTTGTTGGCGGTGCATCGCAGAGCCGATGCTAAAATACCAACAAGGCAAAAATTTAGATTTGTGTAAGAAGAGAGCATTAAGATGTTTTAATACCATTAAGCAATAACGAAACAACAGATAAATGGATTGGAGATTTAATACAATATGGTTTGAAAAATTAGAGAAGGACAAATTTTTTCAAGAGGACCTTAAAGAAAACATAATTGATTCTGAGAATAAAAATTTTGAAAAGTCTGAGTATGCCATCTTTTGGCATTTAAAAGAGAAGATAGAAGCCTTCGACAATTTGCCTTCGTCAGACAAACTCAAATATTTGGAGTTGAATTGGGCTAACATAAAGAACTTCAATGGAGTCAAAAAGTATAAAAACTTAAAAAGACTTGAGCTTCATTATTGCGTTAAACTGGAAAATGCTCAGGGATTAAATGCAATCAGCAATACGCTTGAATTCTTGAGCATTAACCAATCTAAGAAACTTGAACTGACAGGGGACTTAATCGAACTTAAAAAACTCAGAGTGCTATGTTTGAACGCTTGCGGTTCACTTGACAACCTTGCGTTTTTAAGCAGCTTTCCTAATCTGATTTCCTTTCGCTTTGTTAATACCAATGTAGTAGACGGCAATCTGACTCCCCTTTTGGAGCATCCGACATTACGAACCATTAGTTTTCTAAACAAGAGGCATTACAATTTAAAAGAAGAAAAAATCAATGCAGAACTCGCAAAGAAATTTGTGAATGATTATAAAACCGTAGTCCACAACGGTAATTACTCAACCTATCGTTACGACTTTGAATAGTAGTTTTAGTCCCCGTGGGGTTTTCGGCCTCGGGAACCTGAGTATTGAAAGCCTCAAACAAACAGCGCGAAGGGCGGCTGTTGGTTTAGGGATTGCAGTGGAGCTCCTTTTATCACTTTTCTTTTGGCTTGAACCAAAAGAAACAAAAGTTCAAGGCTGTGAGGCTTTGGGCTAAAATTTATTGCGTTACGCTAAACTAAAAAAACTCGCGCAGCTCATTTTGCAGTAACTGGCTAGGGACAGCTGGCGCTCAAACAGTTTTTAGTTCTTAACGCTTCACTCCATAAATTTTTTAACGCCCAAATCCTCAAGGCCGAGGGAAATACGGAGGGAAGGTTAGATTTGAGGAATAATGTTGTTGGTGGCATATCGAAGAGCCTATGCTAAAACACTAACACCGGGAAACAAAAATTGTTGGTGATGCATGAAAGCATTTCAAATTTTATTACTCGAATTTTTAGTTCAATTATATTCGGCTTCTTTATTTTATGCCTTTGTGGTTGCCCTTTTATGTCAAAAAGGAACTTTAACGCGGGGATTAAAATAAGTGACAAAAGACTGTTGGGAAATTGGAGTCTGATTAAATGTCAATACTCACGTTACCCACCAGATTATTATACCATCATCAGGTCATTGCACATACAAGAACTTGGTAGAGGTCGTTATGTGCTTTTTGCCACAGATACTTCTGGCGGCATCGCCACGACTTATGGCATTGCGAATATCCGGGAATACAAGAATTATAGATTTCTTCCTGTTCAGGAAAAGAATGTTCGTTATAGTGAACCATCTCCATGGTGGGCCTACTATTACTATCACTTTAATTCGGATACTTTAGTTATAACTGAAGTTAGCAGTTGGTCGGTTGAAGAAGATTCTGCATCTAACAAAAAGTTTAAAGACTTTAAAAAGAGAATTGGTTTGGCTGGGTTTAGTGAAGACGTTTATTTCTTTAAAAGAGAGTTGCTACAATAGTTCTTCCCTATTGGATTTAGAGAAAATACCGATGACAAAACGATGAGTGAAGGGCGGCTGTTGGGTTAGGGATTACTCATGCTATAATTGATTTTTAAAGGAATTCGTGAATGCGAGACGCATTTGCAGTGGAGCTCCTTTTTTGCTGTGCGTGAAGGTCATCCCCCGCCCGAAACGGGCACCCCCTTCGCTAAGCAGAAGCTATGCAAAGGGGGACAAATACAGCAAAAAAAGAGCGGAACGGAAAGCCCGACCGCGCCTCGCGGGAACCCTCACAAAATAAAAGCAGTCTACGGCTAAACTAAAGGTCGCTGATATATTTTTACGGCTTTGTCTTAGCCGGAAACGGACCAACCTTACTGATGTGATAATCGGGATAGTCGACAGTGTAGTAGTCGAGCACGTTGCGGTCGCTTGGGTCAGGGAGGATTTGAAAGAGAATGCGCAGTTGAAACCACATATAGCCCTTCACTGCATAGCGATAAATAAAATGCGGCTTGGGAATGTGCAGGGTTTGCAATAGAAAATCATCGAACAGGCTGTAGTAATATTGGGTGCCGTGGTAGTGCATAAAGCGCGGATACCAGCGCTCGGCAAATTCAGCGGCCAGGGCTTCTACCACCTTTTTGCCTTCATCGCTGTAGCCATAGTTCTTCCTTTCAAAATCTTCATACCACTGATACATCGCGGCTTCGCTTTCGGGAATGGAGTGAATGTTCATCAGCACACACAGGCGTTTCCAGAAATTATACATAGCGCGAAACTCCTTGGGCGTGAACAAATCTTTGTTGGACAGAAAAATGGCGTTGCGCTTTGGTTCGCAAACGATGGTAGCGAGGGTGTAGAGGTTTTCTTCGTTGGTGATCGGGAAATGGCTGTGGATGAAATTGAGCAACTCGATGGCTTGGCGGCCTTCGTTCTTGTCCCCATGTTTATAGAACTCGCCAAAGAAAAGCAGGGTGTCGTTGTTGCGTTTTTTGGTGTTGGTGATAATGCCGCCTTTGCCTCCACGGTATAATACGCGGGCAATAGAGGGCACGGCCGCCTGGCGCGCAAAGGCTACCGAGAAAATAGAATGGGTGAAAAGTGGCGTGCCGTAACGAACCTCAAAGGCCAGGTGCGCAATTTCGTGCGCGTCTTTGTCGGCTTCGAGTGTGGCTATTTTTTTGCGCGCCCAAAAAGGGTTGAGGAAGTTCATGCGTATTTTGCTTGGCAACGGAAAATAAAAAAGCCCGAACAAATATTTCGTTCGGGCTTTTGTTTTAGGCGTAAAGCTTTTCTATTACGGCTTTATATT
>CANJVG010000022.1 GCA_947478005.1 Bacteroidota bacterium | reverse complement strand
GTTCGCTCATTAAAGTGGCACGCGAGCTGGGTTCAGAACGTCGCAAGACAGTTCGGTCCCTATCTGTTGCGGGCGTTAGAAATTTGAGAGGAGCTGACTCTAGTACGAGAGGACCGTGTCGGACGAACCTCTGGTGTACCTGTTGTGACGCCAGTTGCATTGCAGGGTAGCTATGTTCGGAAAGGATAAGCGCTGAAAGCATCTAAGCGCGAAGCCTACCTCAAGATGAGATTTCTTTTAAGGGCCGTAGAAGATTACTACGTTGATAGGTCGCAGGTGTAAGGATAGTAATATCGAAGCCGAGCGATACTAATTGCCCGTTGACTTTATATTTTTTTAGTTTGAAATTTTAGCGTTTTTATTAACTCCAATATGTCAAAATTTATTGTCCTTTGCTATAGGACTAAACTTAAGGGTGACTATAGCGAGGGGGTTCACCTCTTCCCATTCCGAACAGAGAAGTTAAGCCCCTCCACGCTGATGGTACTGGATTAAACCTCCGGGAGAGTAGGTAGTCGCCTCCTTATTTTATAAATGGGTTGTCTTTAATTAGACAACCCATTTTTTATTTACACCAGTCTGAACTTGTAAATTGCTTTCTTCTTTTTTATACAGCTAACATTCGCTTAGTAAAAGAAATTGTTTGTGTTATTCACATTAATGCAGAACACTATCTACTTTTAACCGTAAATACTTTGGGAAGTTCTATAAGGTTTCTATGATGAAGAAGACTATTACACTTTTTATCTGTACAGTTTTAGCTATTGGACTTATTGCGCAGGCTCCGCATAAATTTAATTATCAGGCAGTGGCGCGTGATGCTTCAGGTTCTGTAATAGCCAATCAAAACGTAAACTGTCGGTTTACTATTCGCGATATTTCTCTTACGGGTCCAATTGTATATCAAGAAACACGACAACTTCAAACTAATCAGTTTGGGCTGTTTACTGCGATGGTGGGCGAGGGACCTGCTTCGATTGGAAGTTTTGTAAGTATTAATTGGGGTGGGGACCAAAAGTATTTACAGGTAGAGTTTGACCCGCAGGGCGGGACTAATTATTTGTTGGTAGCTTCTTCGCAGTTAATCAGTGTGCCGTATGCTTTGTATGCAGAGAGAGCGGGAAATGGGGGAGGAGGAGGTGGTGCAACTGGTGCAACCGGAGTTAGTGGTATTAATGGGTTAGCTGGAGCTACCGGGGCGAAAGGTGCAACCGGTGCTACGGGATTGAAAGGAACAACCGGAGCTAAGGGAGCAACAGGAGCGGGTAACTCTTCTGGCACGCTGAATTACGTTGCTAAGTTTACTCCGGACTCCACTTCGTTGGGCAATTCGCGGATTTTTGATGATGGAACTAATGTGGGCATAAATACAAATACTCCGCATAGTGCTTTGCAGATTCACAAAGCTGGTGCAAGTGGCGTTCAGTTGACTACGAATAATACGGGCAAGAACGCGGGTGATGGATTAATTATTTCGGTCACTGATAGCAGCGATGTTGGAATTGTGCAACAGGAAGCGAAGGATTTATTCTTCAGCACTGCCGGCAATGAGCGAATGCGCTTGACTAAGGATGGTTTGATTGGAATGGGAACGGCTTTTCCGAAAAGAGATTTAGTGTTAGTCAGTCAAAGTGGTTTGCCAACTACTTTTCAAATGGCTTCTATTCTTACCGGACAAACTTCTACCGATGGTTTGTTGGTGGGGCAGAGTGATGTGTTTGGAACGGCTATGTTGATGAATCAGGAAAACAAGCCTTTGCTCTTTGGCACAAATGCTTTGGAGCGAATGCGGGTGAATGAATTGGGGAAGGTAGGAATCGGGAATACGAATCCTTTGCGCGAGTTGGTGGTGTCTGCCGGTTTCGATACTTCTGCTCTGCAGATTGTTTCAACCGTAACGGGGGCTTCTAAGTTTGACGGGTTTGTGATGGGGCAGGTGACTAATGCTGGTGAAATTCAGTTGATGAATTATGAAGCAGAGAATGTGTCGATAGGAACCAGCGGAAAGCAACGGGTGATGATTTCGCAGGATGGGAGAGTGGGTGTGAATGTTCCTTTACCGATTAATGATTTGGTGGTGAAGAATGCGGCTAATTTGCCTACGCGGTTTCAAATTTCTTCTTCTTCTACCGGTGATGGTTCTACGGATGGTTTGGTGATAGGCCACAGCAATCTGACAGGCGCGGCATTTATTACCAATTATGAAAACGAACCGCTTTCGTTTGGAACATCCACCACAGAAAGAATGCGGATTACTGAATCGGGTAATATCGGAATCGGTTTAGTTTCTGCTTTGCCTAAATATAATATTGATGCTGCGTTTAACACCGATGCTATCATGCGGTTGAAAGGACAGGGCGGTGGTTTCAATCGTTCGCTTTTTATTTTGGATAGAACGGATGCTTCTACAGACCAGGCGGCTGTGCAGTTTAGTTTGAATGATTCGGCACAGTGGCTTACGGGAACTTTGAACAATAATAATTATCGTATTTTTAATTACCAGACCGGCAATGATGCTTTTACGATTGATAATGCGACTGACAATATAGGCATAGGCACTCCGGCTCCGGGTGCTAAGCTGGAGGTGAACGGACAGGTGAAGATTACTGGTGGCGGGCCGGCTTTTGGTAAGGTTTTAATTTCGGATGCTACGGGGCTGGCTACCTGGGGTGAGGATAACCCGAAGAATGCCTTTAGCGCTTATAGCACAAACGGTTTGCTGAGCATAAGCAATGCGGTGGAAACACAGATTCTGTTTGACAACGTGAATTTTAATGATGGCAATTATTACGATGTGGGTTTGGGAACCTTTAATGTTTATAGCGAAGGGATGTATCATTTTGATGTGAAGATGATTTGGGAGCAGTTCACCGCGCAGGGCGATGCGGTGCTGGCGGTGCGGCTCAATGGAGTAATTATCGAGCAGGTGCGGCAAACGATTAAGACCGGTGGCGGCACTACGCAGCAGGTGCTGAATGCTAATTTGAAATTGTATTCGGGCGATGTGGTGGATGTGGTGGTGGTGCAAAGCTCAGGCAGCGCGCAAAGCGTGAACCTCAATCAGCTCGAAAGTATTTTTGCGGGGTATAAGGTTTATTAAGCGAATGCCTCACCATTGCTCACCAGGCAAAGAAATTTGCTCATAACCCAAAGAGAAATGGTCGTCAGACCAAAAGAAACGACCATCAGTCTGAAAGATTTAACTATCACCCTCAAAGATTCGACAACGACTCTTCGAGATTTAACCATCAACTTCAAAGATTTGAGAACAACTCTTCAAGATTTAATCACAACCCTAAAAGATTTGACGATACCGGAGGAAGATATGGCAGTCCGGGAGGAAGATATGACAGTTACCGAGAGAGATTTGAGGGCGACTTTCAAATAAATAGCCTTTTTTGATCAAAAATTAGTCCGAAAGTTTAGTTTTTTGATCTTATCATAAAAATCAACCATTCTCAAACTCCAGCTTACTCAACACATATTTAAAACTACCCCAACAGCTATAGTGGGCTAACTATTAACATCCACTTTTCTTCTCGTTCAACTTGAATAAAAAAATATTCAGGTCTAAATTTCTAAAACAGAGTTGGGTTATAGGATATAATTTTCAACGGAGGTTTTTACGTTAGGTGAAATTTCATCGAATGAAATATAATCAGAGATTACATCGGAAAGCTAATTTTCCCTTTAACTGATTTAGTCTTTGCTTAGCGTATAAAAACTAGAAAGTAATTACAGTTGATTAGTATTTGCCAATGAAACTTCAGTTTAGAAGATAAAATATACGTAGGCGGAATGCTCTCTATAAAAAATTTTGAACATGGTTCGGTATAACTTGCTGAAACTATTTACGCTAATTGAAGTAGAACAAACTTTAGGTTGTAATTTAAATATAAGGTCATGAGCAACAATTACACAGGCGCTGCGCAACTATCCTTCTCGGATAAATCAGAGCAATATGAAAAGACAGTTAATAAGAATGAGATAAGTGTAATCAGAACAACTTATTGGGCGCTGCTTAATTTAGGTACTCATCATGTGCAGGAGCGCAACGACCGCAAACACGTACGGATATCTAATTTTATGGCCTTGGTGTATTTTGCGGGCTCACTGCTATATCTTAGTTTCAGTATTCTTTGGGATAAATGGGAGTGGTTCTTCATTCTCTCAAGTCTTAGCCTTTCCTCCCTTCTTCTTTTAGCGCTTAATAGTATAGGCAAAATAAATGCTTCACGGGTAATGTTTATGGTGCTCATGAACTTTTGCTTATTTCTCGATGCCCTATACGTGGGCCCCCACGCGCAGGGGCTCAACTACTTTATTATTTCTGTGGTTATTCCTTTTCTGTTTTTTGATATGAAGCATACCCGCTATATTGCACTGGGTGTTGTTTTTCCCCTCCTACTTATATATGCTTATGAGTTTGTTGCTCCTCAATTTTCAGTTTATAACCTTTCTTTAGATGAGCAGACAATATTGGCTCGATTGGGTGTTATTCTTCAGTTTCTACTTATGCTAATAGCAGTTTACCAATTCGTTTATTATAACAAAAGGGCTGAAGAAGATTTGCAGTCTTCGAATGCGCAAATGGTGATGCAAACTTCTGAACTTACCCGATCTAATGCCGACCTTGAACAATTTGCATACATTATTTCGCACGATTTAAAGGCACCTGTGCGCAATATTTCCAGCTTTATGAGTCTGCTCGTATCTAAACATGGCAACACGATGCACCCCGAGGCACGGGAATTTGTGGACTATTCGCTATCGGGATCCAAGCGCCTGGAGCGATTGATTGACGATGTACTTTCCTATTGCCGCATTGGAATAAACTTACCCAAACCAGTACCGGTGAATTTAAACGAAGTGGTAGGTACCATTCGTTTTGAACTTCGCGATAGACTAACTGCCGGCAATGGAAAGGTGAATATTGTGAAAGAACTACCAGTAGTCAATCATGTGCACTCTTCACTTATGTATCACGTATTCCAGAACCTTATCAGCAATGGTTTAAAGTTTAATAAAACAGGTGCACCTGAGGTGAATATCAACTGGACCAACTCGCTGAATTTTTATACTTTCTCCATTTCAGATAACGGTATCGGTATTTCAAAAGACTATTCGGCTGTTATCTTTCAAATGTTCAAGCGTCTGCACAATGAGAAAGATTATGACGGCACAGGTATAGGATTAGCTATCTGCAAGAAAATTGTCGAATACTATCACGGTGATGTGTGGTTCGAAAGCGAACAAGGAAAGGGAACTACTTTCTATTTTACGGTACGGAAGTTTTAGTTCTTCCAGCGGCTATACCATTTCTCCATCACAACTACTTTCCATAAGCGCCAGTGGTCTTTATTGGTAAGCAGGGTCTGCACATATTCCTTTCGGATAAGTCCATCACGAACCAAGGAAGATTTGTTCAAAATCTGTTCATACCGCTGAATATCCATGTAGAACTCATCGGGACCTACAAAACCCTGTTTCTTTCTATCAAGAATAGAATCAGGCAAATGAACACGAATGTTCTCCTGCAAAATATACTTGGTAGCATTTTGTTTGAAGTAGATATTTTCATTCACCCCAAGTATCCTTTCAAATAATTCATGGTCAAGAAAAGGAACGCGCACTTCCAATGAATTAGCCATGCTGGCGCGGTCAATTTTTGTCAATACCAATTCGCCCATGAAACATTTAATGTCCATTTGCTGAATGGATTTGAGAGGAGAAAGCTCCCGATTAAAATGTTTACGGTAGAACCAATCGGCATCGTCAGGGATATGATGATGCAAAGATGGAGAGAACAGTTGTTTCAATTCATCGGCATCAAACTTTCCCATTGCCATAGCATTGGAATAAAAAGCTACTGTATCAAAATCTCCTTTGCCTTTAATTCTATTCAGCAGTTTGTTTCCAAAAGATAATTCTGAATTCAGCTTATAAAATTCCTTTTGCCAGGTATAGCCGCCAAAGAGTTCATCGGCTCCTTCACCACTCATTACAGCCTTCACTTTCTGTACAGCACTACGGCTAACTAGCCAGGTTGGCAGAATGGAAATATCAGCAATAGGCTCGTCATACACATCGGGCATTATATCAAGCAGGTCAAGTGTTTCATCCGTAGCAATGGTGGTTGTATGCGGCACTTGCAGGTGTTCGGCAACCAGAGCAGCAAACTGATGCTCGCTGTTTTCCCATTTATCAAAACCGATAGAGAATGTCTCGGGCTTGTAGCCCAGTTTGGTAAGCCAATAAACCACTGCCGAACTATCATATCCTCCGCTTAGAAAAGAACCGATAGGCACATCACTTCGCGCATGAATGCTGACAGAATCTTCGAGCAGCGCACCGGTTTCTGCAATCAGCTCTTTCTCCTTTACTTTTTTTGAATCAAAGTTTAGAGTGCGATATTCAGTAAGCTCCCTTGTTTTGTTTTCATAATCAAAAACCAGATAATGAGCGGGAGGAACTTTAGAAATATTCTTCCAGATGCTTTTAGGAGAAGGCACATAGCGGTAAACAAAGTAATCGGCAAACGAACTGTAATCCATTTCGCGCTTGACATCGGGGCAGGCTAAAATGGCTTTGAGTTCTGAAGCAAAAATAAACTGACCGTTTGCATGATAGTAGTAGAGCGGTTTGATGCCAAAGGTATCGCGCGCCAATAACAGTTTCTTCTTCTTTAAATCAAGCAGACCAAAAGCAAACATGCCTTTGAGTTTGCCGATAATATCGGTGCCCCATTCTTCATAACCATGTATAATTACTTCTGTGTCGGTATTGGTTTTGAAAACATGATTCCGCTTTTTCAATTCATTGCGTAGCTCGATGTAGTTGTAGATTTCTCCGTTCAAAACAATCCAAACGGTTTCATCTTCGTTGCACATAGGTTGTTTGCCTGAGGCGCTTAAATCGAGAAACGAAAGTCTGCGGTGGCCGAGTGCTACATGATTGTCTTCAAAATATTCTGCACCCGCATCATCGGGCCCGCGATGTGCGAGCGAATCGCGCATCGCCAAAAAGGAAGGCTGCTGAATGGAGTGAGTGGAACTGATTTGTCCGACAATGCCGCACATGAGATGGAGTTATTCTTAGCCCGTGATACTTGCGAGTGCTTTGTGGGCCCCGTCACAGATAGGCATCTTCAGGCTCATGCCACAGCGACAGATGGACACTTTTTCACGTTTCTCGAGCAGGGTTCCGTCTTCTAAAATTATTTCGAAGCTGCCTGTGATGGTCACCGGGCCGCGGGGTTTCAATTGAATCGTAGCGTAATCTTTCTTTTCTATTTCCATTTCTTCCATGCTGCCAAATTTAGGTGCGTGAAAATAGAAAGTAAAGCCATACGGATATTCATTCCGGCATTTAGCTTTTGGTCTAAAATAGAAAACCCCCACTTTTCAGTGAGGGTTTCTATATGAATTGTTTGTATATCCTAATCTTTCGGCTGATCTTCCCAATCTACCATAATTCGTCCACAGTGTTCGCAGGTAATTAAACGTTTGCGAGAGCGGATTTCCATTTGGCGTTGAGGTGGAATTTTAGCATAGCAACCTCCGCATGAATCACGCAATACAGCTACTACAGCTAAACCGTTCTTGTAAGCACCGCGAATTCTCGTGTACGCTTTCAACAAACGCTCTTCCACTTTCTTAGCTTGTTTGTCAGAAAGTTTCTGAAGTTCTTTTTCTTCATTATCGGTTTCCTCGATAATTTTTTCCAATTCCTTCTTCTTATTCTTCAAGTGCTTTTCGCGATCCTTGATCAATTGCTGTGTTTCTTCTACACCTGCTGCTTTTGCGTCAATCTTGGCTTCCGCGTCCTTAATTTTCTTTTCGCACAACTGTATTTCCAGTTTCTGCAATTCGATTTCTTTTGACAAGGCATCGAACTCACGATTGTTCTTTACGTTATTCTGTTGCTTTTCGTAACGGGTAATCAACTCCTTCGCCAATGACTTAGCGTTCTTGCGATTCTTTATTTCTTCCAGCAATTCGTTCTGCTCTCCTTCCGAATTAGCCAAACGCGTATGCAAACCGGCTATTTCGTCTTCCATTTCTTTTACTTCGATAGGAAGTTCGCCTTTCAGAATGCGAATTTTATCAATCTTGGTATCAATTTCCTGAAGAGCCCAAAGCTGTTGTAGCTTCTCATCTACCGAAATGTCTTTTGCTGCTGTTTTTGCTGCCATTCTTATAAATATTTAATCGGGTTTGTATTGACGGTTGAAATTCGGGCGGCAATGATAGGAAATTTTTCCAAAAGATGCTGTAATAACAAATCTTTGGTAAACTGCTCACTTTCGTAGTGCCCCACATCGGCAATTACTATCTTTCCTTCTGCATCGAAAAACTCATGATATTTGAAGTCGCCAGTGACAAAAACATCAGCACCCGCTGCTATGGCGTTGGGCAACAGAAACCGGCCGGCCCCACCGCAAACGGCCACCCTTTTAATTGGTTTATCCAGTAACCGCGTATAGCGAATAGAGTCGGTTTTAAGGCTTTGTTTGACAGATTTAAGAAAAGTAAGGCCCTCCAAAGGCTTTTTTAAGTTCCCAACCATGCCGCTTCCTACCTTTGAAAAACAATTATCCAGCGAAACAATATCATAGGCTACTTCTTCATAAGGGTGAGATTCCAGCAAGGCGCTAACTACTTTTCCTTCGATGTGGGCAGGGAAAATGGTTTCGAATTTTATTTCATCGGCTTTTTCCAGAACGCCCTTTTTACCCAAAACCGGATTTGACTTTTCATTTCCTTTAAAAGTTCCAGTGCCCTGAACATTGAAACTGGTTTCGCTGTAATTGCCAATATAACCTGCTCCTGCTTCAAAAACCGCCTTTGTCACGCGTTCATGATCTGCGATCGGAATGAAGGTGTAAAGCTTTTTTAGCAACTGCTTCTTCGGCAAAAGAATTTCGCAATCTACCAAACCAAGCCGCTCGCATATTTTGGAATTCACTCCATCCAGCACATTGTCATAGTTGGTGTGAATGGCGTAAATGGCAATATTGTTCTTAATGGCTTTTATCACCACGCGCTCCACATAGTTTTTGCCGTTGAACTTTTTTAATCCACCAAACACAATCGGATGGTGTGCAATAACAAGCTGACATTTTTCGCGAATGGCTTCGTCAATTACTTCTTCTGTTGCATCGAGGGTGATGAGCGTTTTTTTGACTGTTGCATTTTTATCGCCCACAATCAGCCCGCTGTTGTCGTAGCTTTCCTGGTAGGAGAGGGGAGCAATTGTTTCGAGGTAGTCAGTGATTTCTTTAATCTTCATATTTTCGATTTCAAAGTCAATAATATCAAGTCCTTTTCAAAAATACTCCTTTATCCCATCGCGTTGGTTTACGGACTCGTTACCGCCATCCGCAATTTTTTATTCGATAAAAAATATTTCGCCTCTGTCCGGTTCGATTTCCCGGTAATTGGAGTCGGCAATCTTTCTGCCGGTGGCACAGGGAAAAGCCCTCATATTGAATACCTGATTCAATTGCTGCAATATCAGTTTAAAGTGGCTACGCTTAGCCGTGGTTATGGAAGAACTACACACGGCTATTTTTTGGCCGATGAAAATTCAACGGCTTTACAGATAGGCGATGAGCCAAGGCAGTTCAAAATGAAATTTCCCGAAACGCTGGTGACTGTTTGTGAGGATAGGGTGCTGGGTGTGCCCAAGATATTGCATGAACACCCCGAGGTGGATGTAGTGTTGTTGGATGATGCTTTTCAGCACAGAAGTATCAGAGCAGGTTTGTCTGTTCTGCTGACTGAATATTCCAATCGGTTTACGCAGGATGATTTAATTCCTGTGGGTTGGTTGCGCGAAGCAAGGAGCAATTATCATCGGGCTGATATCATTATCATAACCAAGTGTCCTCACAATATTTCGTTGGAAGAACGCGAGAAAATTGTGGCGGAGATAAAACCTTATCGCTATCAGAAAGTTTATTTCTCTACGCTGCAATATGCTCCGCTTTATTCTTTCTACAATTGGCAAATGAAGTTTGAATCAAACAAAGAAACCGATGTGTTGTTGGTTTGCGGAATTGCGAATTATGCTCCTTTGGAAACCTATCTCAAATCACAATTCGGCAATGTTTATGTGCGCAGCTATCGCGACCATCATCGCTTCGAAAGTTTTGATTTAGAAACCATTCAGGAAACGTTTAAAAACATTGGCGACCGAAGAAAGATTATCGTGACCACCGAAAAGGATGCTGCGCGTCTCGAAGAATTTCGCGATTGGTTTTTAGAAAAGAATATCGAACTCTTTGTTCAGCCTGTCAGCGTGGAGTTTTTGTTCAGCGATAAAGAAAAGTTTGAAGCAGATATTCTCAGTTACATTACTCATTTCAATCCGACACCGCTGTCCTAAAATACTTCACTCTCGATAAACAAAAAATGTATTTTTAGCTATTCAATCTTCTCCTAAATCAAGCAAACAACTGTTATGGAAACTAAACGAATCTTCGACTTTTTAACGGAAGCTGTCAAGTTGCATCCGAACAAAAATTTCCTTTCGAGCAAAGAAGAAACTGCCGGTGGCAAGGCATGGCGAACCTACACGTTTGGGCAGGTGCAGGAGAAGGTAAACCGCGTTAGTCAGTTGCTGATTAATCTGGGTGTGAAGAAAGGCGACACGATTGCGCTGATAGCCGCCAATCGCTCCGAATGGAATTTGGTGGACTTGGGATGTTTGCAGATAGGCGCTATTCCGGTGCCCATGTATCCAACTATTTCGGAGAAGGACTACGAGTTTATTTTCAATGATGCCGGAATTAAATATGCTTTTGTGGGCGATGCGGTCATCAGCGGCAAGGTGCTTCCGCTCAAAGGACGACTGACTTCGTTCATCGAACTGTATTCATTCGATGTGGTTAAAGGCATTAAGGGTTTTGAAGAAAGTCTGCCTGCAACGGTTGATGCCAGCGAAATACAGAAGAGAATGGATGTGGTTCAAGCCACCGATATTGCTACCATCATCTACACTTCGGGCACTACCGGAAATCCTAAAGGTGTTATGCTTTCGCACCGCAATCTGGTGAGCAATGTGGAGAGCGTGAAGTCCGTAACTCCTTTTGCTGAAGATGAAAAGTCGCTGAGCTTTTTGCCGCTTTGCCATAGTTTCGAAAGAATGGTTTTCTACTGCTACCTGTCGTTCGGCATTCATATTCACTATGCCGAAAACCTCGAAACCATTGGCGAGAATTTGAAAGAAGTGCAGCCTTATTGTTTCAGCACGGTTCCGCGCCTGCTCGAAAAGGTGTATGAAAAAATTATGGACAAGGGCAACGGGCTCACGGGTTTCAAACGCAAATTGTTTTTCTGGAGTATTGATTTGGGCTTGAAATATGAACTGAACCAGAACATGGGCGCCTGGTATAATCTGCAATTAACTATTGCGCGCAAACTGGTTTTCAGCAAGTGGAAAGAAGCCCTGGGCGGACACGTAGAATTTATTGTAACCGGTGCGGCACCTATGCAACCGCGACTGATTAAGTTGTTTACCGCAGCCGGCATTATTGTTATCGAGGGCTATGGACTGACCGAAACTTCGCCTGTGCTCTGCGCCAATCGTTTGGAAGAACACGACCGCGCCATCGGCACCGTGGGCCTTCCTATTCCGGGCGTTACTATCAAGATAGCCGATGACGGAGAGATATTGGCCAAGGGCCCCAATATTATGATGGGCTATTACAACCGCCCCGATTTAACGGCTGAGGTTATTGATGCCGAGGGCTGGTTCCATACAGGCGATATTGGCGAATGGGTGAACGGCAAGTTCCTGAAAATTACCGACCGAAAAAAAGAACTCTTCAAAACCTCGGGCGGAAAATATGTGGCGCCTTCGCCTATCGAAAACAAAATGAAGGAGAGTCGCTTTATTGAGCAGGTGATGATTGTGGGCGACTCGCGAAAATTTGTGTCGGCCTTGATTGTGCCTTCGTTTATCAATCTGAAAGACTGGGCCAAAGAAAACGGCATAGAGGCCGCCAGCCATCCGCAGATAGTGGACAACAGCAAAATAAAAGCGCTGCTGAATGCCGAAGTAGAACGCCTGAACAAAGACTTTGGTAAATGGGAGCAGATTAAAAAGTTCCACCTGCTGACCGATGAATGGACCATAGAAGCCGGAGAGCTGACCCCTACCTTAAAAGTGAAACGCAAAGTGATTCTCGAAAAATATAAGGCCCATGTGGAGGGAATGTATAAGGGGGAGCATGAGGTGGTGGAACATTAAGATTGGAAGGTCTCGATCGCAAAGCCGATGGTAAAATACCAACAACGGCAAAAAATATACTTTATGAGTAGGAATATTGACAACGCAAAAAAATTTTGTAACTGGCTTGAGCATCTCAAGACTGGCAATAACTATCAAGAAGTTATAAATGCGTTCAACCAAGCGGGCTGTTTTAGAACGATGTGGGCAAACATAGCTGAGGGAAAAATTTTGTATCGCTGTAAGATACATTATGGTCCAGAGGAGGCGATATCGTTTGATCGCTTTTCAAAAGTTGGGTATCAAAAGGAAGAAAATTACATCAAGGACTTTGGTAGATGTAACAAGCCCCTACAAGCCCTTTTATATTTATCTGAAAATCGCGACACAGCTATAATTGAAACTTTGCAAAATCGGAAGGCGGGAGAAACGTGTGTTATTACACTTGGGATTTGGGAAATGAATAAAACGCTCGACACCTCATATGTAGTTCAGCCTTTCAAAAGCAAAAGAGTGCATGTTTACGAACATGAATTAGGAGATAGATATGACAAGGATGTTGAGGAGAAGCAAAAAATGTATTCGGATTATAAGGAGTTCTCGGGTATCTATTTTGACTATTTGGATGGTAGGTTTAAATCTGACGAACGAGGATTGTCTTATCAAATAACTGCTGCGTATACCAATATGTGTTTAGGTATAAAATCAGACTCGGGAAACAAAAGTTATGGTGTGATTTATGCAAGCGTAACTCAATCGGATTTCTTCAATGTTGTATTTTCAAAAGAAGTAGAAGACCAAAAATTGATTTCGTTGTTTAATGCATTTAAGCTAAAGGTCAAAGTCATTAAAGACAATCCGAAAGTTTTAGCGGATTTAGAAATACTTGAAATGTCTAAATGCAAAAATGTAGATGTTGATGGGAAAATTAACTGGTGATTTTGTATTGTTCTATTTGAGGTAGCGGATGCAATAGAGATTCCTTTTTTGTTCTCCCTGAAAGGTGCATTCTGCATCCGGTAGGAATGGTTTGACAAACCGTAAGATTCATTTTTTATTCTGTTGAGTTCGTTTTGCGCCATGTAAGATGCGTTTGTCTTGCTGTGAGCATCATTTGTCAAACTGTAAGGTTCGGTTGTCATCATGTAAGGGCGGTTTGTCAAACTGTAAGGCTCGTTTGTTCTCCTGTAAGGTTCATTTGTTGTCCTGCGAGGCTCGTTTGTTCTCCTGTGAGGCTCGTTTGTTGTCCTGTAAGAGGCTTTTGATGTTCGGGAGGTTTTTATAATTATTTGATTGTCAGGCACTTTTGAAAAATAAACAGGGTGTGCTAAAAATAGTTTGCAAAAAATTAGGTAAATCCAAATTTTTGCCAGCATTAAATAACCAAGCCCGATTACACACCGGGTTTAAAACCTAAAAGCCATGGAAGACAGAGATACCAATCGTGTTAACATGATTAACACAACAGTAGGTTACAGTGATGCGAATGCAGGGATTACCGCATCGCTTACACTATTTGTAAGCGCCCTTACGACTGTGAAGGGCAAACTAGTTTTGATTAACGGATTGAACCAAATAGCGAAGGGTTCGACCAAAGGAGTGACGACAGACACGAATCTGTTGAGAAAGGTGATGCAGGATATTGCGCTGAAATGCGCGAACGGCACCCTCGCTTTTGCTAACACTACAAACAATAACACGTTGAAGGCGTTGGTAAACTTTAACGAAAGTAAGTTGAGCAGAGAGAAAAAGGAAGATGTTGATGATGTGTGTCAGGGCATTCATGATGCTACTGATGCGAATATTGCTTCACTGGCAGGGGCAGGTGTTGTGGCTGCGGATGTGACTGATTTGCAAACAGCGATTAATTTATACCGGATAGCCACTCAGAAACCGAGACAGGCGATTATTACGAAGAGCCAAGCAAACCAGCAGGCGAAAGCGATTGTTACTGATATTGTGGTGAATTATTTAGAAGGAGTGATGGATAAGATTGTGAATACTCTAAAAATTGCGCAACCTAATTTCTGCAAGGGTTATGACCAGGCAAGAGAGATTATTAATTTGGGTTCTACTACTGCGAAGGTGCGCGGGTCGGTGGTGAATGAATTGAAGGTGCCGCTGGCAGGCGTGGCTTTTCAGATTTTTGATACGGGCACGCAGACGTTGGTTAGGCAGGTGCTGACCAATAATGTGGGAGATTATAAAGCGGATAAGTTGCCTTCGGGTGATTTTGATTTTAAGTGGTCGCTGAACGGGTATATGCCGCAGGTGGAAACGAATGTGCATATAGGACCCGGTAAGGAGCTGCAAAGAAAGATAAAGTTGATAGCGGGAAGTAATACTGCTGTGCGCGAGGGTGATGTGGTGTCGCCAGGGTTTGTGAATATTGATGTGAGCGCTATTAACCCAACACCACAAACAACGGTTGGGATTGTGATAAGCGGAAGCGCGGTGCGGTTTTATGCTGCGGCTAATCCGGCCACCGGGTATCAACCAGCTGTTCCGTTTATGGATTTTCAGATAGGGTCGATGAGTGTGGATTTGAATGATTTTAGGGTGCAGATTGGTTTGAATGCTATGAATCCTTATCTGATGGTTCAGAATATTGGTATGACTACGGCACATTTTAAGTTGACGTTTGATAATTTGGAGGGGTAGCCTGACCTCTTCTAAATATAAAAGCCCTGTGCGCAAGTGCGGGGCTTTTTTGTTTGTTGGAAGGGAAGATTAGATTTGGAAATAATTGGAGTTGTGTTGTATCGCGGATGCGATAATTAAACGGCAGCAAGGAAAAAACTTACAAAAAATGACAACAGTAATAGAATATAAACTGGAATCAACAGGAGAAACTGTAACTGTTAGGGTAACGACCCTTAATGAGTTTGAAAAATGCATCGAAGATAAACCGTCTCCCTTTAAGCATGGTGCATCTTTTTTAGATCCTAAAATAGATTTGACAAAGCATCAAATAGTTTTTGTAAAATGTTTGATAGAAGAGGATCAAAGAGCAAAAGTCGCAAAACAAACTGCGCTAAGTGGTGAGGCAATATGTCATGAAGTAGTTGAGAAGTTTCTGGGTAAACGCTTTAGAGGTAAAAAAATCAAATCGATTGAAACTATAAATTGTAGCCATTACGAGCAACAGTATAAATACGTAGTCATTGAATCGTATTTTTCTTAAGGCAGACTTTAACCGTATATAATGTTTAATAACAGAAACATAGGTGCTATCTTTTTTATTGGGATGCTTATTTCCTTTTCGTTTAGCCAAGCTCAAACAATAATAAAAATGGAAAAGGTCGGTGGTGTTTACAAAATACCATGCAAGGTGAATGGGCTTAGCTTGAAATTTATTTTTGATACAGGAGCAAGTGATGTTTCTTTATCGCTTACCGAAGCGCTTTTCATGTTGAAGAACGGCTACTTGAGCGAAAAAGATTTTTTAGGAACCGAATACTACAGAATAGCTAACGGAGATATTCAGGCAGGCACAAAAGTAAATTTGAAAAGCTTAGAGGTTGGAGGTCAAAAAATTTATAATGTTGAGGCATCTATTTCTCATACTTTAGAGGCACCACTTTTGTTTGGTCAAAGTGCTCTACAGCGATTTGGAAAATTTTCAATTGATTATTCGACAAACACATTGTCGTTAGGGGTTAGTAAAGACAACGGTTTAACTACCACCCAAACAAAACCAACGGCACCCAATTTAGGTGAAATCATTTGCAAGGACATTGATGGTAATATTTACGAAACTGTAATGATCGGTTATAAACTCTGGATGGCAGAAAATTTAAAAACAACACGATACAATAACAGTGATACAATAGCAGAAGACAATACGGTTGGGTATGTTGATTATGGAACAAGAGAGAAAGATAAACGTGGCAAAATCAGCCAAGGACATCTTTATAATTGGTATGCTATTTCGGAACAAAGAAATATTTGCCCAAGTGGTTGGCGCGTTTCCGCAAGAGAAGATGTAGTGGAGCTAGCCGAATACTATGGCCTTGTTGGAGACAAAAATGAATACAGTTATGGTGGCAAAGGAAATATTTTAGTAAATCTACTTTCAGGATATGATAGAATTTGGACTTCATCTCCAAATGGTTCTTCCAGTTCCTATCTTTTTGAAAATAGACCATCAGAATCGGTGATGAGCATTTATTATAAAAACAATGTTGATTTCAATTCTTCAAGATGCATTAAGGATTTGTCGGAACAAGGATATTATGAGAGTGGAATGGAAAAGGCAAACTTAGGAGATTATAAAGGCGCACTGGATGACTATACAGAAGTAATAAAGATAAATCCCAGTAATGCGCGGGCTTACTATAATCGTAGCTTGGCAAAAAACAATCAAAAAAATCATACGGGCGCTATAGATGACCTCAGTCACGCAATTATACTCGACCTTAAATTTGTGGAGGCATGGATTATGAGAGGAATAATTTTAAGTGAATACATGAAAGATTATTCAGGAGCTATTAGGGATTTTACAACAGCAATAGAATTAAACCCAAATGATGCTGATGTTTTTTTGGAGAGGGGCAATGCGAAGAGTTACTTA
Organism: Bacteroidota bacterium; assembly: GCA_947478005.1. GTDB lineage: Bacteria > Bacteroidota > Bacteroidia > Chitinophagales > LD1 > Bog-950. The sequence goes on along the minus strand of CANJVG010000022.1, from coordinate 19,980 downwards.
AAGGAATACAAAAGTGCAATTGAAGATTTTAATAAAGCCATAGAAATCAATATCAGTTATGCCAACGCTTATTATTATAGAGGTATAGCTAAATGTGTGCTTGGGCAAAAAGAAGATGGCTGTTTGGATTTACGTAAGTCGTTAGAGTTGGGCACTAAAGAAGCGGAAGATGTGATTAGGAAATATTGTAAATAAACCAAACTACTCTGATGTCGGGAATAATAAGAAGCCTAGACATTTTGTTAGTAGCTCGAGGTAGCAATTGTAGTGGAAATCCTTTTTTTAAGCTACAACACCTTTTTCCATTTTTCCAAAGTTATCTGCGGGATAAAGCCATTTGTTTTTGTTACCTATTTCAGGTCTGTCACCTGAGGTAATTAAATCTATTTTATTTTTCTCTTCACTATTGGGCTTTCCTTTCAGGTTGCCAAATCTGTTTTTATTCAGCGCCTCCGATGGCAAAGAGGCGGTTTGTTTTTTGTTTCGCCAAACACGATTAAGAAATACAGCGATGGTTGCGGCACCTATTATGTAAAGGATAGTCATGAATGGTTGAATTTGTTGCTCTGCGAATAAAAGCAATTTGGCTGTGGTTACGAGGTTAGGAATGTTCGACCCGCTCCGGGGTCGGGGTTCTTGGGTGGGTTGTTGTTTTTCTACCAATAGGTCGTCCCGATGGGACTTAGAGAAAATGCAAATGCCAAAATGTTGAGTGGAGGGCGGCTGTTGGGTTAGGGATTGCAGTGGAGCTCCTTTTTTTGCGTTGCCTTTTCTGCGTGGCAAAAAAGAGCGGAACGGAAAGCCCGACCGCTGCTCTGAGCGGGAACCTCATCATTCTGCATTTGAATCTCCATCATTTTCGGTTTATTCGCCTGACATGCGCAGCCTCCTTTTCTTCTTTCTGTTTATTGCCTCGCTCCGGGCGCCTGCGCAGATTTTTGATTTCAACGACAACTGCCGCCAGGCCTACAACAGCATTCTTGCGCTGAAACTGCAGGAAGGAAATGCGCTGCTGAAAGCAGAAGAGAAAAAGAACCCCGACAATCTGATTCCGCTCTATCTCCAAAACTATGTCGATTTTCTTTCGGTGTATGTAACCGACACCCATGAGGAATATGATAAGCGCAAGAAAAACAAAGAGGTGCTGTTGGTGTTGCTGGCAGCCGGAGATTACGGCTCGCCCTATTTTCTGTTTACACAAGCCGAAGTCAATCTGCAATGGGCGGCTATTGAAATAAAATTCGGAGAATACCTCAATGCCATTTTCGAAATCCGCAAAGCATTCAAGCTGCTGGAAGAAAATCAGAAGAAGTTTCCTGAATTTAAACCCAACAAAAAATCGCTCGGGGTCTTGTATGCCCTGCTCGGCAGCGTGCCCGATAAATATAAATGGGGCTTAAACCTCCTGGGCATGGAAGGTAGTGTGGAGAAGGGAATCGGCTACCTCAAAGACCTGGTTGATGTTGGTAAGAAGAATGATTTTATATATCAGGAAGAAACGATTACTTACTATGCCTTTCTTCTCTTCCATCTGCAAAATCAAAGTGACGGAGCGTGGAAGATGTTGATGGAAAACGGTTTTCCGAAGAAGGATAATCTGATGACCGTTTACACCTGTGCGCATATTGGCGTTTATGGCAAACACAACGAAGAAGCGCTGAAGCTACTCAACAACAAACCAACCGACAAAGCCTTCGTGTCTTTCCCTTTTCTCAATTACCTCACGGGCCTGGCCAAGTTGAACAAGCTGGATGCCGGTGCCGATTCTTATTTCAAACAATTTATAGCGGCCTACAAAGGCGAGAACCATATTAAATCTTCGTTTCAAAAAATTGCCTGGAGCTATTTGCTGAAAGATGATACGGTGAACTACTTCTACTTCATTAACAAAGCCGACAACCTGGGCGCCAGCATGGTAGATGCCGATAAGCAGGCGAAGAAAGAAGCAGAGAGCAATCGCCTGCCGAATAAAAATTTACTGCGCGCACGTTTGCTTTTCGATGGCGGCTATTACCAACAGGCAGCCAGCGAAATGAGTAAGCTGCGGGAAGGTTTGTTTAGCAATGTTGAAGAACAAACGGAGTATCTCTATAGGTTCGGCAGGATTTATGATGAATGGGACAGAAAAGATTCTGCGTTGATACTTTACAACAGTGCGATTGCACGAGGTAAAGATTTGCCGCGTTACTTTGCCGCCAATTCCGCTTTCGAATCGGGAAAGATTTATGAGGCGAAAGGAGATAAGGAGAAAGCAAAGTATTATTACAATCTCTGCATGAGTTTCGAAAATCACGAATACAAAAACGGATTGGACCAGAAAGCAAAAGCAGGAATTAGTAGATTGGTGAAGTAGTGAATGAGTGGATTTGTAAATCGGGGAATCAGTAAATCAGTAAATGCAAATACAGGAAAATAAACCGCTTGATAAATTGAACACCTTCGGGTTGTCGGTGTCTGCACAATATTTTGCAGAGGTAAATTCCGTAGATGAGTTTCGTGAGTTAATGCAAACTACGGTTTATAAGAACAACCACAAACTGATTCTTGGCGGAGGTAGTAATATTCTTTTTACCGGTGAGGTGAATGGCCTAGTAGTAAAGAACTCCATCAAAGGAATTTCAGTAGTCAGTGAAACAGAAACAGAAGTGATTGTAAAGGCAAATGCCGGTGAACTGTGGCATGAGTTTGTGCTCTGGTGTATTGAACGGAATTATGCGGGCATTGAAAATCTGTCGCTCATTCCCGGATTAGTTGGTGCAGCCCCCATGCAAAACATTGGCGCTTATGGCGTGGAAATAAAAGATGTGTTTCAGGAACTGGAGGCAATCGATAAAGAAACTGGCGAATTAGTGAAGTTTAATTTGAACGACTGTGAGTTTGGTTATAGAGAGAGTGTGTTTAAGCATAAACACAAGAACAAATTCTTTATCACTTCGGTTAGCTTCAAACTCACCAAGCTTTCTTCGCCTAAAGCTATTTACAAATTCAAGACCGATTACGGTGATATAAAGAACACCCTCAGCGAAATGCAGGTGTATGATTTTTCTATCAAGGCTGTAAGCGATGCGGTTATTAAAATCAGAAACTCAAAATTGCCAAACCCGAAGGAGTTGGGCAATGCTGGGAGTTTCTTCAAGAATCCTTCTATAAACAAAGAACTATTTGAAGAACTGGTGTTAAAATATCCGGTGATGCCAAGCTTCCCGCAAAAGGATGGCTCCTTAAAAATACCCGCAGGATGGTTGATTGAACAATGCGGCTGGAAAGGTAAAGTAGTAGGCAATACAGGTTCGCATAAATCACAGGCCTTGGTGTTGGTGAATTACGGCAACGCCACAGGAAATGAAATATGGAATCTCGCTCTTGAAATTCAAAAGTCGGTTAAGGAGAAATTCGGGATTGAGATAATGCCGGAAGTGAATGTTGTGTAGGGACTGTGTTAAGGTGCGAATGTGTTTAGATTGAATACAAAACAACATTGACTACTCTGTCACCAGCTTTTTATTAATTAATTTATGCTAATGATGTGTTTAGATGGAAGAATGTAAATTTGCTTATCCCCCCACCGAAATACTTTCTTTATTTTATTGAATCATCTTTTCTGCATGAAGCAAATTTTCCTTGCCGTTTTTATCCTTATTTTTTCTGCAACTGCTTTCAGCTCCGGTTTCGATATCCGTACCAGTTCTGTCATTGACCAGCCTAATGTAGAAGTGTTAGGTAGTTACAAAGGCTCCTGGTATGCCATTGGTTTTGAGAAGCTGGGAAACCTTAACAAACCTCCGCGCTTTAAAATTTTCAAATACGGTTCGGGTTTCAAGACCGGGAAAAATTCGGAATTATTTAACTCGTTTGGCGAAAAGACTTATTACCTGCATTCTTCTATTATCAACGGCAAGTTGGCTATGTTTTATGCTGTATGTGAATTACGTATGGATGAGAATACCATGCTCGATAATAAAGAGGGACATAAGGAATTGCCGGTGGTAATGCAGCAGGATTTCAATTTAGATTCGTTGACTGCTGATGGCGAACCCAAAACTGTTTTAAACAATAAGGAGGACTACTTTGCCGCCTCCGGTATAGAGATAGCACATAGCCCTGACCAAAGCAAAACGGCAGTGTTGCTAAAACCTTTTTTTCGCCAACAGAAATATAAAGTACTGATTTCGGACCATAAAACCGGAATAAGTTTTTTTAAAACATATGAGTTCAAAGAGCTGAAGGAATACCTGCAATTTCTGCAACTGGCGGTGAACAATGATGGGCAGGTGTTTGTCGCGGCTAAGGTGCGTGATGATATTATTTCTATTGCTGAAAAGCCCAAGGATTACGTAAAGGCTTTTTATGTTTTTTCGGTAAACAAGGAAACCGAGAAACCGCTGCAATACTCGTTCCCTTTCTCGGTGGGTTCGGATAGGTATAATGATAACATACAGATCGCGCTTTTAAGCAATGGTGAGTTATTAATGACCTCCGATTTTTATTGTGACAGCCGCAAACAGAACTTTAAAGGCATTTCACTCACTAAGTTCTCGGCCAGCTTGAATGTGAGCGGCACAACCGATATTTTTCCCGATGCTAACCTTATTCCCCAAGTAGCATCTTATCGGGTTTTTAAGAAAGGGAAAGAGTTTTCCAATCTCGAAACGGTACAGGTGTTACGACTTGATGGGAAAGGATTTATGCTTTTTGCAGAATATCGTGACACGCTCACAAATCCTACTAGAACCTTGCCTCCTTTGAACGAGCGAGGGTATCTGCTTGCTTTCAGAGTGGATGAGAATATGGTTGTCAAGTCGCAACAATTTATTCCTAAGAAACAAATCAGTGCCAAGGTGGACTATGCTTTTTCTAGTGCCGCATTCCGCAAAGGCAATGATGTTTTCCTGTTTCACAATGCCGACTGGTTGACGGATGATGAACATAATATGGAACTGCAATGCACTCGTTTTCCTGCTGACGGCAGCGCACCGGTCACTCAAAAGGTGCTGAACACTTCGAACGATTTCTTCACCCGCGTAAACGCACTTTACAAAGGCCTAGATGGTAAAGTTTTATTTGAGGAAATAAAGTTGGTGGAGTTTGGCGAGGTTTCAAGAGAAGTGAAACTGCTGGAAGTGGTCGTGAAATAAAATCAGCCATTCCCTCCACCCAGAACAAACACCTGTTCTTTCTTGTTATAGGCAGGAAAATATTTTCTCTATGTCTAATTACTTAATCGTTGGAGCTTCATCCGGAATTGGTCAACGCTTGGCTTTACAACTTGCCGAAGCAGGACATCAGGTTTATGGGACTTATTACAAGAACCTGCCTGATTCGGAAAATGAGGCAATCCACTATGTCTATTTGAATGTGTTGGACGAAATCATTTCGCTTGACTTTCTACCCGGCACTTTAGCTGGTATAGTCTATTGCCCGGGGAGTATTAACCTTAAACCATTTGAACGCATAAAGCCAGGTAGTTTTACAGATGACTTTAACCTGCAGGTAGCGGGCGCGATAAAAGTGATTCAGGCAGTGTTATCTAAATCGAAAAATTCGGACAATTCATCCATCGTATTATTCTCTACCGTAGCCGTTCAAACTGGGCTGCCGTTTCACGCACAGGTTGCTGCATCAAAGGGAGCCATCGAAGGTTTAACCAGAGCTCTGGCTGCTGAGTTTTCCCCTAAGATTCGGGTGAACTGCATAGCACCCTCCTTAACCGATACTCCGCTGGCTGCATCACTGTTGAACACCGAAACCAAGCGCGAAGCTAACGCACAAAAACATCCGCTAAAGAGAATCGGTAATACCCATGATATTGCCAACATGGCTGAATTCTTATTGTCTGAAAAAGCAGGATGGATTACGGGACAAGTATTACATGTGGATGGTGGCATTTCTTCACTCAAAATATAATTTAGCAAATGGCTTTTTATCAATTAGAACAAACGCAAAAAATACCTGCCGGGATAAACGAAGTGTGGGATTTTATCTCTTCTCCGGCCAACCTTAAAGACATTACACCCAAGCACATGGGTTTTACGGTTACGAGCAAAGGCAATGATGCAAAAATGTATCCGGGCATGATTATTACCTACAAGGTAAGCCCTTTGTTTGGAATCAAGCTGGACTGGATGACGGAGATAACACACGTTAGGGAGAAGGAATACTTTGTAGATGAGCAACGCATCGGCCCTTATTCCTTATGGCATCACCAACACAAAATTGCAGCTATTGAAGGTGGTGTACTTATGAGCGATATTGTCACCTACCAACCGCCTTTCGGGTTTATCGGTGCGATAGCGAATACACTTATAATTAAACGACAGCTGAAAGAGATTTTTGATTACCGCAATCTAGCGGTTGAAAAAAGATTTGGAAAATATACGAACGGCTAGTTGCTGACTAGTTGTTTACTCTTCAACTGTCCCTCTACGTGCTGCAAGCATTTCGGCAGGGGTTGGTTTCCTTGACCAATTATTGGCATAAGGTCTAAAGGCAGGGTCGTTGCGCAGTTCATCAGCCGTTATTTTTTGATTGATGTATTGCGCATACCGCTCGAGTTGATTGGGTTTCTCCTCCTTCAACACCAACAGCGCGGCATTGAAACCGGCCTTAACAGCAATGGGCACACCACCGCCCAACTCGGCCCAATGGCTACCTAAAAACAATTTCTTTATCGGAGTATGATAATGGGCCACCTTGGCCTTCATATTTTCTTTGCCGGGGCGGGCACCCATCATTGTTCCATTACGATTACCCGTATATCGCTGATGAGTGAAAGGAGTTGCGACTTCATAAAACAGAATATGCGAGCGCAGACCCGGAGCAATTTTTTCTTCAACTCTGCGTATCAGTATCTCTGCCAGTTCGGTTTTAAATTGGTTGTAAGCATCACCGCGAATAAAATTGCCTTCAGCATCGCGGGTAGTTTTCCAATAATCGTGCTGTTCCATTTCAGCAGGCATAAATATGGTAATGGTGCCCTGCCCATCAGGAGCCATCGTTTTGTCGCGCAAGGAAGGAGCCAGAACAATCAGTTCTGTGGTTTCCGCATTGGCCGAAGTTTGCTCGGTGTGGCTGATACTTTGCTTTGAAAGATGTACCGCTTCCTCACCGAAGCCTAACGACTCAGGCGAACAATCGAGAGCGACTGAAATGGTTAGAGAGGAACCGTATAACTTGGCATCGCGCAGTCGATCTTTTAAAGGTTGTGGCACTGCATCAGCCGGCAGCAGTTTTTCATATAAGGTTTCTACATCGCAGGCGGCTATTACATAGCGGCTGTTTACCTGATAGATAGTGCCGCGATGATTTAATTCTACACCGCTGGCTGTATCGTTTTTCAATAGAATCTTAGTTACCTTGGTGTGAAAAAAAATATCGTTGCCGAAAGATTTAAGAACATGCGCCAACCATTCAGGGAAAGCCTGCCCTCCGCCTGCGGGTGGGTTCTGAAAATCGCCAAAATAAGCCCAGCCAAAAGGCACTAAGCATGAAAGCAAATCGGGCTCGGTGCTGAAAATCTGATGTAGTCTTTTATCCTTGAAATAGCGGTTCAGCCCTTTTGTTAAACCTTCCTCACCCGTAAATCGAATGTGCTTGATAAAAGGCAAAATGAACCGGAATGTTTTGAGAAAGAAAGCCGGCTTTTCTGCGAGCCGGAATGTTTCTGCAGTGCGTACGTTATTGCCCCATGTGTTCATCTGCAGACCTAGTTCTTTGGCATCTGTAAAAAAACGTTCGATACCTTTTTTTTCGTGTGGAAACTCAGCCTGCAATTGATGTTTTAATCCATCGGGTTTATTGGTGAGTAAATAATCATGCGCGTCACCCATGTAACGCTTAATACGTTTTTGTAACGTTACTTTCGGATAATCGGTGCCAAGTGTTTCGAAGATAGTGTGGATGATGCCACCGGGGTTACATTGATTGAGCCAGTGAATGGCGGTATCGAACCGAAATCTGTTGCGATGGAAGCCCGCCAGATAGCCACCTGCCTGATTGGCGGCATCGAGCACCACCACCGAATAACCCGCCTTGCTCAGGGTAGCCGCAGCCGTCAAACCACCCATGCCGGCACCTATAATTACTATATCGTAAGAAGACCGAATGTTTATTTGACTCATTTAGTGAAGGCAATTAAAACATAAAAACACGAAACGGGCGGTGTTGTTTAGTGGGTGTTGGAATTTCCCAATGAATTAGAACAAGAGATTTCAGCGTGAAGCGCAGGTGGACGAAGATGTAAGAATATAAACAACCGGGTGCATCTGCCATTGACATCAGTGGATTCAGCCCGGGTGTGTATGTAGCTGACATTCGCGCAAAGGGATTTAGCATTAAGCAGCGGTGGATTAAACTTTAGCCTCTGCCATCTTCCTCTTGGCATCTTGCATCCGTACAATGTCCGGTACCAACTCTCATTTAGCCGGGTTCAAATCGCATTTTGCAGATTCAGGACTGTTCTGTAATTTAGCCATGTGGAACGGTGCAGGAGTGAGACTGGTTGGTGCAGATAGCAAACCGCAATGCCGCTGTGGCAACTATCATAACTATTATGGCAATAGCCATAACAGTAGAGGACAGAGCAAAAGAGGAAGTGGTAAAAACCATAGCGGAGGTGGCAAGAAGCAAAGCGGTTATGGAAGAAGCCGGAGCGGCTGTGGCAACTTTCAAAGTAGAAATGGCAGGAGCCCAAATGGATGAGGTAAAGGCCAACGCTACTATGGTAAATGCCGTAGCAGCTTAGCTTAGCGACAAAGCCGAAATGGCAACTGCCGCAGTAGAAGCGGCAGCAGCCATCGAGTAGAAATGGAGGAGCAACGGGAAAATTTATTCACCATAAATACATCAGCCAATGCCTAACTACAGAGTCCGCCCTATTGCCGTGTTTCATTTCAGAAACTATAGAAGCGTCCCTTCTCTTATTACCAGATTAAGATTCATTATCTCCCTGGTTGAAGAACACAGCGATATCTTCATCCTGCCCAAACCTTCGGTAGCTGCGGTTGCAGATCGTTTGAAGAAATTGGATGCGGCACAACAGCTAACTCTTTCGCGCAGGCGAGGCTCGGTAGCTATGCGCAATGCTAAATACACCATCGTAGTGAAAGATATTTATGCCTGGCTGGCCTATGTGCAGGAATTGGCCGATGAAGCGCAAAATCCCGATAAGGCAGCTATTATTATCCGAAGTGCAGGCTTTAGTATCAGGAAACAACCTGCCCGTACCAAACTGCCTTTCGAAGCCAAGCATGGAGTATCCGAAGGTGAAATAATTTTGGTAGCGCAGGCGGCCGATAAACGCGCTTCTTATAAATGGGAATATAGTCTTAACAAAACAGTTTGGAAAGAGCATACCACCACAATTAAAGCAACTACGGTTATAAAAGGATTAACACCCAGCACCCGGGTCTATTTTCGCTACAAAGCCTTTACCAAAGAAGGCGAACATGGCTGGAGTCAGGTGATTAGCATTATAGTGCTTTAAGGGATCCGTCTAACGAAGGAAGGTTATCTTTAAAGACTAAATAAGCCGCAGGAAGTTGCAAATCCTTTGATAGGGTATTACTTATTCCTATTACAACTGCCCGGTTCTTCGCAGTCTTCCGCAGGATGACTTCGAAGTTTTTAAATGATTTAGCAAGTCTGCGACTTGAGTCTGTTAGGCAAAAAGCGCGAAGGCCACCCTTCGCGCTTTTTGGTTTATAGAAGGCATAAAATGAGTACATGTGCCTATCTGAATATAGGAGATGCTATTTACTCTTGTATTGTCTAATAGTTTCTATCACAATACAGAAAAAACAAGAATAACCATGAAAAAAAGCAAAGCTAAATACCTGCCATTGCTTTGGGCGGCCCTACTAATGGCCACCAGCTCACAGGCGCAAAGTATCTACTTCAGTTTTAAGGACGGCACACAGGCGGCCTACAGCCTGGCCGATGTGCACAACATCACCTTTACGGGCGATGTAATGAAACTGCAAAAAACAGATGGCACCACCCTATCGTGGAATGTAAGCACCATAGGCAACTACCGCTACGAAGCAGGCACGGTGGGCATAAAGGAGATGGCAAACACAGCCGAACTGCTTATATATCCCAACCCGGCATTGGGCAACGTAAACATTAGCTACCAACTGCCGGTGGCCCAGCAGGTGAGTATAGCCATATTCGACCTGCAAGGCAAATCGGTAAAAACATGGGCAACCGAACAACAAATAGCCGGCAACCATTTGCTGCAATGGCAAGCCGAAGGCCTGGCCAAAGGCAGCTATCTGTTGCGCTTTACCACCGCCAAAGGCAGCTTTAGCAAAACCATTATTTTACAATAGTCCATACCTGAATTTAAAAAAAACAAATTAGCAACAACAATGAAAAAGATTTCCACCCTTATATTGATACTGATAGGCTTAGCGGCCTACACCCAAACCACCATGAACATTTACCAAAGCAACGGATCGGTGCTGCAAATACCAATCGGCAATATCGATACTATTACCTATACTATTCCCAATACCGGCACCCTTGCTACATTAACAACCTTGTCAGTTGGCAGTATAACCAGCGCCACAGCCACCAGCGGGGGCAACATAACCAGCGATGGCGGCAGCCCTGTAACCCAGCGCGGGGTATGCTATAGCACTACAACTGCCCCCACCATAGCCAACAATAGAACCACCGATGGCAGCGGCACCGGCAACTACACCAGCAACTTAACGGGCTTAGCGGCCACCACCACCTATTATGTGCGGGCTTACTCAACCAATAGCGCTGGCACAGCGTATGGCAATGAGCTGAGTTTTACTACCATAGCCAACACCCTTGCCACGCTAACTACTCTTACTGTAGGAAACATAGACAGCACTTCAGCCACCAGCGGGGGGCATGTTTCGAATACTGGCGGCAGCCCCGTAACCCAACGTGGAGTATGCTATAGCACCACGCCTTACCCCACTATAGCGAACAGCAAAACCACCGATGGCAGCGGCACGGGCAACTACACCAGCAATTTAACGGGCTTAGCGGTCGGCACCACTTATTATGTGCGGGCTTATGCCACCAACAGCGCTGGCACAGCTTATGGCAACCAGCTTGGCTTTACTACCAAAGGAGGTAGCGGCAGCGTAGTAAGCAACCCGGGAGCCGGGGTAAACGATATGGACGGTAACCAATACACCTCTGTTATATTAGGTAACGGGCAGGAATGGATGGTCGGCAACCTTAAAACCACTAGATATAGCAATGGCGATATCATAGGCGAAATAGAAGACAACACTATCTGGAGTAATATTCTCAACAACAACGATTCTACCCCCGCCTGGTGTTATTACAATACCAATGCCGCCATTAACACAACATACGGTAAACTCTATAACTGGTATGCGGTAGCCGACCCGCGCAATGTATGTCCTACGGGATGGCATGTACCAAGTGATACTGCCTTTCAACAACTATCGGATTATTTAGGAGGCGATACGGTAGCAGGCGGAAAAATGAAAACTATAACGCTTTGGGTCACACCCAATACCGCAGCTACTAATGAAAGTGGCTTTTCTGGCGCTCCGGGAGGTCTACGTACCGGCAATGGTATGTTCAGTAGCCTTGGCGCTGTCGGATTCTGGTGGAGTTCTACCGGGTATGACATTTACAATACATGGTACCGACAGCTGAATTACAATAGTGCCGGTACATCCGTATATAATACCGATAAGACAACGGGGCTTTCTGTTCGTTGCCTCAGGAATTGATTTCGCTACCTCAGGGTCTCCGAATAGGGGCCCTGTGCTTAAACGCATAACACAAAGCGCGAAGGAAACCCTTCGCGCTTTGTGTTTTAGTAGTCCCCCTTAAACTCAAAACACAAAAGGCATCAGCATCTTCACCTGCTGCTTGTAGGCTCGGTATTCATCGCCAAAAACCTGCTCCAGCTTTTTCTCTTCCAGCACCGTGCCTATGTATATATAGGCATAAATAATCAGCATTGAAACAAGATTCATCCAGGTAGGCTGCCGAAGAAAATAACCCAGCACCAGTACAAGAATGCCTGTATAGAGCGGGTTGCGCACATACTTGTTCAATCCGCGCACCATCAGTTTTTCGGGGTGATGTATTTTCTGCGCCAGTTGTTTAATGCCCGTAAACTCGCCCAGGTCATAATTGCGAAAAGCCAGCAGCATAATTATCACTCCTACGGCCATCAGTATTAGTCCGGCAACAGAAACAGCCGTATCGGCCGCGAACACAAAATCGGGTTCGTGTTTAAAAATAAGGATAAAGAGAATAAGCCCCAGAAACAGGAGCGAGAAAACATTGTAGCCAATGCGATAGAAAATAAAACCCTTGCCAAGCATCTTTTCGGCAGCGGCTTTTACTCCATTAGCCGCCAGCACACTGTGCGAAACAAAGAACAAGACCCAAAGAATAATCAGCAGCACCATAGAACAAACTTAATTATTCCCCGTGGTTTACTAATCTCTCATCGAGCTTCGGTTCCTCACCCAATTGCTTTTACCCGCTTGAATATGGTTGCTTTGAGCAACTGTTGATTTCTTTTTGCCCCCTCCTTCAAAAATATGAGCGGCCAAAAGCGCGGCTATTTCCATTTCATCTTCGGCTTCGTTCTTTAGATATTCGGGCTTAAAGTTTTTGCCAACAAAATTGGTATCGAACTTACCCGAAACAAAATCGGGATGGTGCAACACAAAGGTTCCAAACGATAACGTGTTTCTTACACCCGTAATTTTATAGTCGTGTATGGCGCGCAGCAATCGGTCAATGGCTTCCGTTCTGTCTTTGCCATAAGCCACCAACTTGGCCAACATTGGGTCATAGTAAATAGGAATGTCCATGCCCTCTTCGTAGCCATCATCTACCCGCACTCCTGGGCCTTCGGGCTTTTTGTATTGCACCAGTTTGCCAATATCGGGCAGGAAATTATTGAGCGGGTCTTCGGCATACACGCGTAGTTCAATCGCGTGTCCATGTATCTCTAAATCGGATTGAGCAAAACTCAGTTTCTCTCCTCTCGCCACTTTAATCTGCTCCTTCACCAAATCTACTCCGGTAATCATTTCTGTTACAGGATGCTCTACCTGCAGGCGGGTATTCATTTCGAGGAAATAAAAATTCAATGCTTCATCCACCAGAAACTCCACCGTGCCGGCTCCTATATAGCCACAGGATTTGCCCACCTTCACGGCAGCTTCTCCAATCGCCTTTCTCTTTTCAGGTGTTAAACAGGAGCTTGGCGCTTCCTCCACCACCTTTTGGTGTCTGCGCTGTATCGAACATTCTCGTTCAAACAGGTACACGATATTGCCAAAGTTATCGCCCAGAATCTGCACCTCGATATGTTTAGGCGAGCCCACAAATTTTTCGATAAAAACCGAGCCATCGCCAAAAGCACTCAGCGCTTCGCTTTGCGCGCGTTGCATCTGCTCTTCAAATTCAGCCGAATTATTCACCACCCTCATTCCTTTTCCTCCACCTCCGGCACTTGCCTTAATCAAAATGGGATAGCCTATTTTCTCTGACAGTGTTTTTGCCTCGCCTACATCTGTAATGGCGCCCTCGCTGCCGGGCACCATGGGTATATCGAACTTCTTCACCGCTTCTTTGGCCGCCAGTTTGCTACCCATTATCACAATGGCCTCAGGCGTTGGACCGATAAATTGAATACCGTTATCTTTAACCAATTGAGCAAAAGCAGCGTTCTCACTCAGGAACCCATAGCCCGGATGGATGCCGTCTACGCCTAATTTCCTGGCTACCTCCACAATTTTATCGCCCCGCAGGTAACTTTCTTTGGAAGAAGCCGGACCAATGCAAACGGCTTCATCGGCATAGCGAACATGAGGAGAGTTGCGGTCGGCCTCGGAATAAACTGCTACGGTTTTAATACCCATTTCGCGGGCACTTCGCATGATGCGCAGCGCAATTTCACCGCGATTAGCCACTAATATTTTCTTCATAAATCTGATTGATTGTTAGCGGCAACAAACATGCAAAAAATATCCATTTGCCATTCAATTGAATTTGCCTTTTGTCTTAATCTCGAAATTATTTTGCTGTTAAATTTTATTTACTATTCTTGCCGAACACACTTTTGTATTTTTCATTTATCTCGAAAATAAAACATGGCACGCAAGCAATTTCAGTTAGAGTACATCATTCGCTCGTCTCCCGCTATCCTTTATGAATTTCTGGCACAACCAACCAATCTGGCACAATGGTTTTGCGACTTTTGCGATTCACAAGGTGATATTTTCATTTTCGGATGGAACGGTTCTTTCCAACGCGCCCGTCAGGTGGACATGATTGAGGAAGAATATGTAAAGTACCACTGGGAAGAAACCAACAAAGGCGAGTTCTTTGCTTTCAAGGTTTACAAGTCTGAAATTGCAGATGATACCGTGCTTGAAATAACCGACTTCGCGGACACAAAAGAAATTAAAGAACAGAGTTTTCTTTGGGACAAACAGGTAGAAGACCTGAAACGTGCCATTGGAGCCTAAACAATCTACAAAGTAAAGCATTCCCTCATTTTATTCCCGGCTGTTATTCTTTAAAATGAATAATAACCCCCCATCTATTACATTCGCCCCCGCATGCGCATTAAGAAATTAGATTGGTTGGTTGTCAAGAGCTTCATAGGCCCTTTTATCCTCACATTTTTTATAGCTCAGTTTGTGTTGGTCATGCAGTTTCTTTGGAAATATGTAGATGATTTGGTGGGAAAGGGATTGAACACCTGGGTGCTGATGGAATTGATGCTGTATGCCTCTGCCCGCCTGGTGCCGCTCGCATTGCCTTTGGCGGTACTTCTGGCTTCTATTATGACCTACGGAGCCTTTGGCGAAAACTATGAGCTTACGGCTGTAAAATCATCGGGTGTTTCATTGTTGCGTTTTATGCGCTCCTTAATTATTGCCGTCATAGGCATCAGTATTTTTGCGTTCTTTTTTTCCAATAATGTAATGCCGCTTACCAACTTAAAGTTTAGTGCACTGCTCTACGATATTCGGCAACAAAAACCAACGGTGGCCATTAAGCCCGGAATTTTCTACAGTGGTATTGATGGGTTTTTTATTCGGGTTGAAAAAAAGGACGATGCTACCAATACTCTTGAAAAAGTAACGGTTTATGACCACACCAGTGGAAAAGGAAATGACCATGTAATTTTGGCCGACAAGGGAAGTTTAACTCAGGATGAAAAGGCCGTGGTGCTAACGCTGAAACTGGAAAATGGTAACCAATATAAGGAAGTGGACCCTAAAGATCCCACCAAGGATACCCATCAAATGGTTTACACATCTTTTTCAAGTTGGGAAAAACGATTTGATCTTTCGCAGTTTAAACTAACCCGTACAGACGAAAACTATTTCAAAGATATGAAGCAGATGCTTGGTCTGAAACAACTGTATTCGGAAATTGATACAATTAGCCTTCAGTCAGATAACCTGAAAAAGAGTTTAGTGGATTATGACCGGTCTTATTTCAGCTTTCGTAAGTTTGGATTAGATATGAAGGTACTGCCTGTTGTATCTAAAGCAAGCTTTAAACAACCCGAAGAATTACTAGCGGAATATGACAACACTAAGAAAATTCAGGTGATGGAAATAGCCATGAACCGAGCGCGCAACATCAAAAATTTCTTAGACGTTACTACGAAGCAGTTGGAATATAAGAACAAGGATATAGTTACTCATTACATCGAAATCTACCGCAAATTCACGCTTTCAGTAGCCTGCTTGGTTTTGTTTTTTATTGGTGCACCCTTGGGTTCTATCATTCGCAAAGGTGGTTTGGGTTGGCCGCTTTTCTATTGTGTGCTTTTCTTCATTATTTATCATGTGACTTCTATTATCGGAGAGAAATTAGCTGAAGGCGGTACACTCACCGTGTTGAGCGGCATGTGGCTATCCACGATGATCTTGACACCTTTGGGTTTGTTTCTCACTCTTCAGGCCACAAATGATTCCAAGATTTATAGTCCCGATTATTATGTAAAAGCAGTACGTCAATTATTCGCATTCAAAACTAAGTCAGCTTGAAGCAGTTTTTACAAGAGAATAAGGTTTTTATTGCGCTCTACATCATCTTTCTAATTGCGGGAGGCATCATAATCACCACATTTGAAAAGGGAAATGAAATTCTCTATTTCAATTCGCTTCATACACCGTTGCTAAACCAGTTTTTTAAACGGACAACCCGACTGGCAGAAGGGCCTTTGTTTCTTTTTATAATCTTAATTACAATACGCCTTAGTTATGGGAAGGGTATGATTCTGGCGTTGAACCTTGGGCTTGTTTCTTTGGTAACGTTCTTTTTGAAAACGATTGTTTTCCATGATTCGATGCGTCCTTCCGTTTTGTTCGAAGGTAAGGTGCCGCTCAATTTTGTGCAAGGAGTAGAGGTTCTTCACTTTAACAGTTTTCCCTCAGGCCATACCTCTTCTGCGTTTGGGGTTTTCTTCATGCTTAGCCTATTAACAATCGACAAAAGATGGAGTATCTTACTTTTTGTACTCGCTTTGGCGGTAGGCATTTCACGGGTCTATCTACTACAGCATTTCTTTCGTGATATATATGCAG
Source organism: Bacteroidota bacterium (assembly GCA_947478005.1). GTDB lineage: Bacteria > Bacteroidota > Bacteroidia > Chitinophagales > LD1 > Bog-950. The sequence continues at coordinate 3,394 of CANJVG010000022.1, read as the reverse complement.
GGTCTTTGGTGGGCGTTATTGTATCTTCTATTTTCTATCTCACATTTGTCCGCTCCAGATTTTATGAAAATATATCGTGGAGAGAGAAAAAGCTGATTTAGCAGGGTTGTTTTGAGGCATAGATTTTTTTAACCTGAAAAGACTTAAAGTCAAGGCGTTTTTGTAAAATGAGTTAGTAGGGGTCTTTCAACTTCGCATAGCCTAATATCATGCACAAAACTGTCTTCCGCAAGCAAGTTAAGCATTGTCTCGCTTGAACAATCTGCCGAGTAAAGTTTGGTGAAAATTGTATCTCCGTTTTGACAATCTAAAATATAACAAGACTGTTCTTCAGGTTTAATTTCACTTGCCTTCCAATTCCCGTAGTCGTACACGCTAAACTTCTTTCCTGTTATATTTTGGAAAATCTTTTGGGAGACCTCAGGATCCCTCCATATTGCGTTGTTAATTACAATAATAACACTTCCTTCAGGGCAACAAGACAGAATTCCATGTTCGACACTTGCAAAAATTGCCTGTGCTCTTAGGCTTTGTTCGTAAGCTAACACTTTTGAAATACCTCGATTAAATAAAAAAGCAGAAGCGGAACTAATATAAATAGTTAGAAATAAAGAATAAGAAAGAGTAACCATTATAAAGTTGTTTTTTTTTGATATAACCAACCTCATTAAAAGGGAAATCAGCAGTGCAGTTCCATAATTTTGAAGATATACGGGCAAATATCCAAAGCCGTAGAGTAAAGTCTGCTGATATTTTATAGACGGCATAATAAATACAACTGGTACAACCATAAGAACTAATCCAAGTAAAAGAGCAGGCAAATACCAACTCACCTTATTACTTTCAATTCCTTTTTTTGTCTCCATGAATATGAAAAGGAACAAAAAGAACAAACAAAAGACGATTATTAGGTGGCTTATAGAGGAAAGTTCAGCCCACATTATCTTGGGAATAGCCGTGTGATGGTAAAGGTTTGAGAACGGAAGAGCTGCAAAAAGTTGTTTCCATAAAACGTCCATCATTGGTGAAACAACGAAATTTGTTTCCACCCCTGGATAAAAAACTTTCACATGAGCACGAATTGCTAAAACATAAACCACATAAGTCAAAGCTGACACAAAAAAAGGCGCAAGAGAAACAATGACTTTCTTTTTTGAAACATTCGCAAAAAGGGCGGAACATGTTAGAAAGGGAATCACAAATAAGCCCGTTTCGGAAAGTAGAATGGAGGCTATGGCTAAAAAGAGAGAAACAAAGAGCAAGTACACTTTGCTTTCTTTAAGATATAGGATATAAAAAGAGGTGCTTAAGAAAATACAAATACTAAGTATAATATACATCCCATTGAAGCCAGTAAAGGAATCATGGTACTGTAATCGGAATTGAACCTGCCCTGCATAGCAAATGAAAAAGAGAGGAATTATTCGTTTAAGTTCTAACAAATAGAGTAGTAAAGCAAATGTAAATATTGAAAATAAATTAATACAATAAAGGAAGGTTTTGTATTGGTTTATTGTTTGGAAATATTTAAAAACGGCTTCTTCGAGATAAAAGGATAGCGGAGTGAATCGGCCGGCATTCTTGAAGAGGGTTATATCAGATTCCGCAATTTCAAAAATACTTTTTGCGTAATAATCCTCTTGGCTCACCCGTAAATTAAAATTGGAAATATCATCTGAGCTAAGCGGTGAGTTTAATACGGGTAATAGATAAATGAAGGGAATCAGGAAAGAAAGGAGAATGATCTTATGTTTTATAATTACGGCCTTCATTTCAAGCAAATATAGAAGGTGTAATGGGAATGCGCAGCTAACTCATCTTTAAAAGCTAACATTTTTTACATTTACCTTTTTCAATAAACCATCTACACATATTTAAGTTATCGAACATGAAATTTGCACTAATCGGTTATGGCAAAATGGGGAAGGAGATTGAAAGTGTTATCTTGGAACAGAACAAGGACGATGAAATTGTGCTCAAAATTTCAGATACAAATCTTCATGAACTTACCGTGGAGAACTTGAAAAAGGCGGATGTGGCTATTGAGTTTACCCAACCGAATTCTGCTGTAAGTAATATTTATAAATGTTTCGAGGCCGGCATTCCGGTTGTGGTTGGTACCACCGCCTGGCTGGGAAGATTGGAAGAAGTTAAAACGCAATGTGCTGTACAAAACGGTGCTATTTTCTTTTCCCCCAACTTTAGTATAGGTGTAAATATTTTCTGGGAAGTAAACCGAAAGTTGGCGCAGTTGATGAATGCCCAAGTGCAATACGATATTTCAATGGAGGAAATTCATCACCTTGAGAAAAAAGATGCACCTAGTGGAACTGCAGTTAAAACCGCGGAGGTGGTTCTCGAAGAGTTAACGAGAAAAGAGAAATGGTTTTTAAGGACAGAGAAAAACCAACTGGGAGCAACAGAAATCCCAATAATTGCTAAAAGGGAGCCAGATGTTCCCGGCACACATATCGTTACCTACACAAGTTCCGTTGACTATATTGAAATAAAACACGAAGCTAAAAACCGCAGAGGATTTGCAGAGGGCGCGGTGATGGCAGCTAAGTGGATGGTAGGCAAAAAAGGCATATTCGAAATGACGGATTTGTTAGGCCTATAGCCTCTGCCCACTTCGGAAATGAAAGACAACAACTATCTTAAAATTATATTTTCACACCCACAGTATATTTAATTCTCAATTTACCCTATGATTCTTCTCCTTATCATCTTTGTTTACATGCTCGGCATTCGTATTGGTACCTACGGTATTTTTAAGAAACTGGGTATTGAACCATGGAAGGCCTTTGTGCCTGTACTATGTTCTAACGAATGGCAAAAAATTATTGACAAGCCAACATGGTGGACATGGATGCTTTTTATTCCGGGAGTAAATCTGTTCTACATCGCGAGTCAGTTAACAGAGTTGAGCACCACATTCAAACGGTACAGTTTTTGGGAACATTTTGCAGCGGTAATGTTTGCATTTGTATATGTTCCTTATCTGGGTTTTTCGCCTAACGAAAAATTTCATGCTGCGGGTGGAGTGAAAAAAGGAGAGAAGCCAATTCATCGTTCTCCGGTACGTGAATGGGCCGATGCTATTGTTTTTGCAGTTGTAGCAGCTACCTTAATACGAATTTTTGTGGCCGAGGCTTATATGATTCCTACACCATCTATGGAGAAGACCTTGTTGGTTGGAGATTTTTTGTTTGTGTCGAAGTTTCATTATGGTGCCCGTGTTCCCAACACACCTATTGCTTTACCGTTTGTTCACCACACTATCCCTGTCTTTAATTGTAAATCATATTTGGAATGGATAAAGCTTCCTTATAAAACATTGCCCGGCTTTCAGCATGTAAAGCGGAACGATATGGTCGTTTTCAACTTCCCAGCC
>CANJVG010000021.1 GCA_947478005.1 Bacteroidota bacterium | reverse complement strand
GCTTATATACTTCCCGGAGTTTATGTCGAGAGCTTTGGCTATGCGCTTTTAGTGGCGGCTACACTATCTTTATTAAACGTATCGATTAAACCCGTTCTGATATTCCTCACCATACCCGCCACCATCGTTTCACTCGGACTTTTTCTTTTGGTTATCAATGCCTTCATCATTGAAATTGCCGCCTGGCTTTTGGCACCCAACTTTGCGGTAGCTACTTTTTGGCAAGCACTTTTTTTTAGCATTCTGCTTTCTATTATCAACAGTGTTTTTGAACGCTTAACCGTAAAAGCGACCAAACGCGAAGAAGCTATGCAAGTGTTTGATAAAGACGGAAACCGAATAGCTTAAGATGCCGTTCTTGGTAAATTAATGGTGTGGGAAATGTGGATGCCAGCCCAAGACAGCAAGTAGAATAAAAAATGAAATGACATATGCCAGGGCAATGTGCCAGCCGTTGAGCACCCAGTCCTTCACGCTTTTGGCTTCGGGAAATAAAGTTGAAATAGCCACACCGGCACTCGAACCAAACCAAATCATACTGCCCCCAAAACCCACGCAGTAGGCCAAAACTCCCCAATCGTAACCGCCTTGTGTAAGCGCCAACTTGGTGAGCGGAATATTATCAAACACACTGGAAACAAACCCAAGCCCGAAAGCCGTTTGCCAACTGGCTGCCGGCAATTCATCCACCGGCATCATAGAGGCACAAAGCACTAAGGCCAATAAAAAGATACTGCCCGGCAAAGCAAATTTCAATTCAACCCATTCGGTTTTGATGATGAATGAACCAACCAGAATAGCCACCCAAACCCCTGCAGCCGGAAAATCTATCAGCACATTACTGGTAATAGCACCTGCCAAAATCATTCCACACACACCTATTCTTCGCCAGCTAATCTTAGCTCCGGCAATTTCATCCTTCAAAATGGGTTGGTATTTATGCTGTTGAAGCGAAGCTACAATGCCGAAAATAAAAAGCGCGGGAATAGCGGCTGCATATGCATGCAACACATCAAAGGCATTCACCCCGTCAATCCACATCATGGTAGTAGTGGTATCGCCCAACACACTTCCACTGCCGCCTGCATTGCTCGATGCTACAATAGCCGCGATATAACCAAGGTGAACTTTCTTTTTGTAGGTAACATGCGCCACACCTCCTCCAATCATGGCGGCAGCTATGTTATCGAGGAAAGAAGAGAGGACAAAAACAAGCAGGAGTAAAATGAATCCACCCTTCCAGTCATCGGGCAAATAATTGGGGAGCTTAGCAGGTACACCTGAATGTTCGAAGTGTTTGGCTAAAAGAGAAAAACCAAGCAGCAATCCGAAAAGATTCAGCAGGTCTTTCCATTCATGCTGCGCATGTTCCAGCAGATTAAATTGGGTAAAGAATAATTTGTAAGCAAGCACTAAACTTAATCCTGCCAGCGCTACATACAATGTTTTGTGATGAAACACCGCGACACCAACCAGTGTGAGGGCAAAAATCACAAAGGCTAAATCAATTCCGAAAATTTGCATGAAGCAATGATAAACGATAAAAGCTTCTACGGATAATTGACTGGAGGATTATTTGTAAAAGCAGAAACAGGTAGGTAATACTTTTTTTGTTTAAAGATATAACTCACTACGGCCACTCCTTTCACCCTAAAAGGATTCGATGTATCTTGTAGCTTTTCAAAATCATCGGGATGTTGCCGCATACCATCATCATGAAAACTACCGCCTATGATTTCGTATGTAAAATTGTTTGGGTTGCTTTTGGTTTTCACCTGCATAGTAAATCCCGAATGATTTTCTTCCTGTTTCAAGCCATAGGTTCCTTCTTCTTTAAACCAAATGCTGTCGAGTTTAACCTTGTATTTGGCAGAGCAACTCACCACTAAATTGTAATTAGTTCCATGGCGACCTGCAATGCCGCCCGCCCACGGTGTGCGCGATGCTGAAATAAGTTTTAAAGGTTGAAGTTTCCTGGCTTCAGCGGAAAATAAGTGAAAGGCAAGGAGAAAGACAAGACTCCATTTCATTACTGCAACCCTTCGAGCGCATTTACACCGCAATCTAAAAATGTAGTGTACTCTTTCGCATCCGGTGTGTATCCGCGTGGGTTTGCCAATAATTTTTCATCGGGAGAAACCAATACATAATACGGCTGCGTATTTGCTCCGAAGTATTGCGCCTGCATCTCGCTGAACTTGTTGCCGAGTGTCTTTATCTTTTTGCCCTGAAATATCTCGCTGATGTGCTTTTCATTTTCAGGTAATTCCTTTTTGTCATCTACATAAAGCGAAACGATAACATACTTCTCGGATAAACGTTTAAGCACTTCAATATCCGGCCACACGTTTTCTTCCATTTTACGGCAGTTCACGCAAGCCCATCCGGTAAAGTCAATCATCAAGGGTTTGTTCTCTTCCTTGGCCTTGGCCAGTGCCCCTTCATAGTCGTTAATGATGGGCTCAATAGCTGATTTTGTTTTCAGCAACGAATAGAACTTTGGCGGTGGAAATCCGCTAAAAAAATGCAAGTCATTTCCCGGAATACCATAAGCAGTGTAAACGGCAAATAGCAACGCCAATGCTGCAGCCGAAAGTCTGAAAGCCGAAAGTTTCTTCACAGGTGAATCATGAGGAAACTTCAATTTGCCGATGAGATAAACAAACAAACCCACACCAAGAATCATCCATAAGCCAAGAAACACTTCGCGTTTTAGAATTCCCCAGTGTGCAACAAGGTCGGCATTTGACAAAAATTTAATAGCAAAAATCAATTCTACAAAACCAAGTACCACCTTCACTGAGTTCAACCATCCACCTGATTTAGGCAATGACTTCATCATGTTTGGAAACAAGGCAAACAAGCCAAACGGAAGCGCTAAAGCAAAACCAAAAGATGTCATCCCTGCTACCAGATTTAATTTCCCGTTTGAAGAACTCAATGCGCCAACCAACAAAGAACCAATGATAGGTCCTGTGCAGGAAAAAGAAACAATAGCCAGCGTAAGCGCCATAAAGAAAATCCCAACCATACCACCTACGTTAGACGCAGAGTCGGCTTTATTGGCGATAAAACTTGGCAACTCAATTTCGTAGTAACCGAAAAACGAAAAGGCAAAGATGACGAAGATGAGAAAGAAGAAAATATTTAGTGCTGCTCCGGTAGAAATTTCATTCAAGGTATCCGGTGAAATATTGAAAATAAGAAACGGAACTGCGAGCAGAAAATAAATAAGCACAATGCTGAAAGCATAAAAGAAGGCTTCAAACTTTCCTTTTGTTTTACTTTCACTTCTCTTGGTAAAGAAGGAAACGGTCAACGGAATCATAGGAAAAACACAAGGAGTAACTAAAGCAACTAAGCCACCCAAGAACCCAAGAATGATTATGGCAAAAAGACTTTTGTCTTCAGTTTCTGTGCTTGCTCCACAATCTTGCAAAGCTTTTCCAAATCTGTTTTCGGTGGATGGAACAACAGCCGCTTGCTGTGTGGAATCTTTTATTGACTCGGCTTCAATAGTTGCCTGAACTGAGGCATTAAACTTTAGCTCATCAGCATCTACTGCACCGCGAACATTGACGTGGTCAGTTTTTTTTTGAGGGTCAGCAGAAACCTTTAGCTCAAATTCGAATTCTTTTTGATCAGGTGGGGCACATTGATGGTCATCGCAAGCCATGTACTCAAGTGTGCCTTTCAATTTGGTGTCCTTTAGTACTTTAACTTTCTGTTGAATAATGAAGGCCTCCTCAAAATATTTCAATTGCATATCAAATACCGGATCGTGCTCATCATGCATCTTTCCGCCCGCCTCAGTTGCTTTACCCGCTAGTTGAAAATCTTTGTTGCCCGCCTCGTAAGTAATAGAAGTAGGCACCGGACCTCCCTCACCAATAAATTGGGAATAGGTATGCCACTTTGCATCAATTTTGGCTGTGAAAATTAGTTTGTATTCGCCCTTATCCGTTTGCTCGGCTTTCCATGTCCACTTCACAGGATTTAGTATCTGTGCGGAAACCGATGTAGCAAAAAAGGAAAAGAAAAAGAGTAGAGGGGCAAATAATTTCTTCATCGAAACGGTTTTTATCTGTTGACGAAAATAGAAGAATAACCTTTCAAGATGAAGAGGTTTACTACCATTAACTTTGTTTAAGAAAGGTGGAATGTAGCTTCCATGCCTCTAAATTTCGCTTCATCTGCCTAATATGTACGGGAATATGCTCCTCGTAAATTTTTAACCATTGCCCAAAACTCATTATTCCATTTTCTGAATGATTTACGGTAGCACTTTCCCATATTTCATCAGAAATCGTTATGATCAAATCGTACGATGCTTTTCGAAGCAGTTTAAAAAGTAAGAGTGAATCTTCAATATTCTGCCAACGATAATCAAGTTTTTCTGCCCATTTGTTTTCGTCATACCCATAAACCCCGCTTCCTGGTTCTGCTATAAACCTACGGCAGCGGATAAATGAATTGGCTTCACTATCGGCAATGTGAATGATAACTTCGTGAATGCTCCATTTTTCCGGAGCGGGTTTCCATTGCCACATTTCTTTCGGAAATTCCTTAAACGCTTCAACCAAACTGTCGTAAGCCTTGCCGTAAGATTCAATAAGTAAATTTCTTTCTTGCTTTATCATTTTCTAAAAATAAAAAACCTCAACAATACTGTTGAGGTTTTTTTAAAATTGAAACCTATTTTAGTTAGAATAAAGAACTGTCATCTCTAACACCTTACTGATGAGCGATTCAAACAGAATCTTTCCATCCGCATTAAACAAAGCTTTTTCCGAAGCCCGCTCTGGATGAGGCATCATACCAAAAACATTTTTCTGAGCATTGCAGATGCCTGCAATATTGTCAAGTGAACCATTCGGGTTCGATTCTTGATTCACTTCCCCATATTCGTCACAATATTTAAAAAGCACTTGGTCATTTTCGTAAAGCGACACAAGCGTAGTATCATCACAATAATATCGGCCATCGCCATGAGCAATTGGAATTTTCAATACTGCCTCTTTATCAATTTTACAGGTCAACAAAGTCTTTGTGGTTTGAGGCGTGATGTAAATATTCTTGCACTCATACTTCATACTCTCATTCCGCAATAATGCACCAGGGAGTAAATGACTTTCGCACAGAATCTGGAATCCGTTACACACCCCTAATACCTTTCCACCGTCATTTGCGAATTGAATTGCCGCTTCCATTACCGGTGAAAAACGCGCAATGGCTCCCGTGCGCAAATAGTCACCATAGCTGAATCCACCCGGGAGGATAATACAATCGTCATTCGTGTATGATGACAAATCAGTTTCCTTATGCCATATATAAGTTGCTTCACAGCCGATAACATTCTTTACTACATGATACATGTCCTTGTCACAATTGGAACCGGGGAAAACTACAATGCCAAATTTCATAGATTAAGGTTTAAATTATATTGATTAAGGGAAGAAATTGCATAGCTAATATGAGCAAAATTAAAATTAAGTGGATGACTTCAGCGAAGGCGTTTCGTTTTATTTGCATCAAGACCATGGAGACTATGATTCCCAATGGCAAACTGAATAAAACAAAATGGCTTAAATGAATTTGTTGCTGCAAAAGGAACGTTATACCAGCTAAAACAATAAACACAATTAGCAAGTAAGCAAATTTTCGTACTTGAATCAGGGATGAATAGAGTGCACCAGGAAGCAAAATCAACGATATAATCGCGGATACAACTAAGCTCCCAATTAATACTTTATCCGCACCTAATAGGTTTATTCCAATCAGCCGGCCTTTCGGATGAATGTTTGGGATAGCAAGAAACATTTCCGAAGTGCGGTCGTTCCAGAAATAATAGGTGAAGACTAAGAAAAATGGGTTGATAAATCCAAGGAAGGTTCCTGCCCACTCGCGTAATACAAATGGTCTTACGGAGGCCATACCAACGTACACAAACGTGATGAGTAGTACACTCGGGAAATAAAAAAGAGTAGCTGTGCCTATCAGAAAACCGACATCAAAAATATTTCCGTACATCTTCTCTTTTTTAATGAGGGTAAAAATTTTGGAGGTGCATAGGATCAAAAATGTGAGTGCTACTGTTGCCGGTGTTAGAAATAAGGACTCTTTAAAAAAAGATGAAAAGATGATAAACATGCCTCCTGCCAAATAGCTTTTCTTTGAGAGCATTTTATTCTCATTCACAACATTGTTGACAAGCAGTGCCTGAACAAAACAGAGAACAGCAGCCAGTAACAAGCTAACTATGGCAAAATTTAGTGGAATATTTTTTAGAAGTGCAAACAACCAATTGCTTAAAGGTTCTTTGTATTGAAAAACAAAAGTCTGGTTGGGAACTAAAAAGAAAAAGATGACTCTAAACAACACAATGTATATGATGTAGAAAGCAACCGCTACCGGATTATTTGATTTAAAAAGCGAAAGCAAAAGGTTATTTTTAAAAAGTGATTTTCACCAAACGAAGCGAACCATTTTTATAACTGGGAATTGCTACCTCCTCTGGAGAAATTTGTTTTCCCATTTTGGGCATCAACATCAAATCTCGCTCTTCCTGATTTAGCAGAACATCCTTATCGGTCATACCTTCGCTGCTTAAGTAATAATTATAGACAGAACTGTTGGTCGATATATCATCCAGATAAATAAATCGCAACTTTTCTTTTTCATTCATTAACATGAATGATGAATAAATACCATTGTCATCTTCACTTGCCTGTTTTTTTCGCATTACCGAATGCCATTCCAACGTCCCTTTCGAATTAATTGAAAATGCGATAATGTCGTTGAATTGAAAGATCTCAGTGCTTCGATAGGAATTATACCCAGGCTGTACCCCTAACGGAACCGCTTGGTCTCGGGAATCTTTAATAAATGATTCTGCCGCAATCAAAATGCCCCCATCATTACGTAAAACGGCTTTCCGAATGGTAAAGGTGTATAAACTTTGGTTCGTAATATTTTCTCGGCCTGTAAGTTCCGCAATAAAATCCTTTGAGAAGGAGGTATAGGTTGAGTGAACCGAGGTGCCATTAGCAGGGTTGAAGCTTGCATATAAAAAGCCATTAGCAAGATGTTCATTAGGTCGAAGTCTATCGTCATAAAAAGCCGTCATAACCATGTTGCCATTCTTATTGTCAATATCAAAAGATGGTTCGCCAAAAACCTCCCTTGTTGTTGTTATCCGATAGTTCAAAAAATCCCCTTTGCTATCAATGTGTTGAACATCATAGACGTTCCCTTGTCCATTGTTTTCTGGTTTTAGAATTAAGAACGAATTGCCGTTATTATCTATTACAGATTTCGATTCCTCCAATTCCTTTTCATCTCGATTCAGAGGAATTGTTTTGTTATAGAGTGTTCTAAGTCCCCGGTCTACACAAATGAATTTCACGCTCTGCACTTTATCTTCCGAAAAATAGGGGTAGTAAATCAGTAAACACGATTGGTCAAGGGAAGCTTTAAATCGAAGATTTGATGCGATTAACTCCTTTCGATCAAAAATGGTGTCGATAGAAAGAGGTTTACCGATTTCAATGTATTTTGAATTTACTGGTTGTGCTAACAATACGGAGAATTTCTTTTGTTGTTCTAGGTAAAAGATCATAGCTCCGCTTTTGTTAAGCATAATATGCTGAAGTAGGCCATCCTTATTTTTGTAATCAATGGTCTTATTGGTTATAAGTCGGAGCGAATTATCATAGACATTAATCACATCTTCGCTTCCATATAAGCGCACAACTATTCCATCGTTGTTTTTACCGATAATCTTGAACTTGCTCGTTTTTGCCGGAAGTCTGGTTCCGTTTGAAATATCAACAACCGACTGAGCAGAGCTGAAAAAAACATAAAAAACCCAAAAATGAGAAAGAAGAAATTTCATTCGCCCAAAACTAAGAAATCAGTTGGCTCTCTAGAATAAAGCTTTATTCACAGGCGGGATTAATTCTTTCTTAAAAACCAAATGGGCATTTATTGTTTCAATCTTGGATCCATCGCATCTGTCAATCCATCGCCAATTAGGTTGAAGGTAGTAACGGTAATGAAAATGGCAAAGCCCGGGAAAATAGCCAACCACCATGCTTGCGGAATCTGTCTTGCATAAGAAAGCAGTTGTCCCCATGTAACGGTATCAGCAGGGCCGAGACCAAGGAAGGACAAAGTTGATTCCGTTAAAATAGCTCCTGCAATTCCGAAAGCAATAGAGATAAGAACCGGTGAAAGAGCATTCGGAATGGCATGGCGAAAAAGAATATAGGCATTTGAGAAACCAAGCGAGTTTGCAGCTTCGATGTATTCTAAATTGCGAACCTTCAATAGCTCTGCTCGGATAAACCTTGCTATTCCTGTCCAACCCGTTAAACCTATAATCGCCATAATTACATATAGATTTGGCTTACGAACTATTGAAATAATGAGGAGGATTAGAAATAAGGTTGGAATGGAGTTCAGGACTTCGATAACCCGCATAATAATTAGGTCGAATGGTACAGCTACCTGCTTCGCCAGAAATGGAATTCTTTTTAATGGTATAACCATAAGATTTCCAATGACCATGACACTTAGAAATATGAGTAAACTAATAAAAAGCTGAAAAAATCCTTCCCCTAAAGATTTCCCCAATGCATCAGTAATGTTATATGAGCGTGTTCCGAATGAGTAAAAGAATGCAAAAAACAGAAAAGTAACATTACCCCATAAGCGGATACGTGATACTTGAAAATTTTCATCCCCATAAAAACCGGCAAGCGAACCCAATAGAATTCCGATAATTGACGCGATTAGCATAGATACAATACCAACCGTCATGGCAATTTTGGTCCCGTGAATCATACCAGAAAGTACATCTCTCCCTAATTCATCAGTACCAAACCAATGATGCCATCGGGTAGAAGGAACTACCTGTTCATCAAATGGGCCTTTAGAATGTATATTATCATCATCCTGATTCATTGGAAGATAAGGCACGGGAGGAAATACAACCATATCATAATTCAGCCGCTTCCAATCAACATTCTGGAATTGCTGCTGAAATTGGCCAATTCCAAAGCCTACCGCTATATCCTTAAGAACCGGAAAGAATAACTCACCATTGTATTTACAAACAATAGGTTTTTCGTTAGCTAAAAAAGGTGCAAAAACAGCGATAACTGCCAGGACAATAACTATGTAAAGGGAAATAACTGCAGTCTTTTTTTTGCGAAACTGCTTGTTTACGAAAGCCCAGTATCCCTGTTCGTTTTTACTCTTTAATGTATCTGCTGCCATTGGATATTACTTCTTTGAATAGGAAATTCTTGGATCAACTACTGCATATAAAATATCTGAAATCAAGTAACCTACTAAAGTTAAAATTGCCGCAAACATTGTGTTGGTCAATATCATTGGATAATCCTTTTGAATAACCGCGGCATAGGTTATTTGACCTAGACCCGGTATCGTAAATAAAAACTCCAATATGATAGAGCCTCCAATTAATGCAGGGAAAAAAGATGCAAAAATGGTGATGATTGGTAATAGAGAGTTTCTAAAAGCATGTCTCCAGATTACTTTATTCTCTGGTAAGCCTTTAGCTCTTGCAGTACGAATGTAGTCTTGGCCAAGAACCGTTAGCATAGACCCACGCATCTGTCGTGAAAGATAGGCAAAACTTGCGTACGAGGCGATGATTAGAGGCAAAGCTAGATGGTATGCCAAGTCGCCTAATTTATATAAAAAGCCATCGTCCCAGGTTGCATCACCTAAACCGAAGGGAGGAAATATTTCAAGATAATCGGGACTACATAAAAAGAAAATAGCCATTGTTCCAATCCAAAAAACAGGAAGCGAATAGGTTAGGAACAGACCAACTGTTACACTTGAATCGTAACTAGTCCCTTTGTTGACTGCTAAGGAAATTCCGAGTGGTATAGAAATAAGATACTCTATAATGATTACCAGAAAGCTTATCAGCATTGTAATCCAAAGCCCATCCCAAATTACACTTTTAACCGGACGCTTAGTGAAGAAGGAAATTCCATAATCTCCTCTAATAAATCCACTCCCCTTAGTTGGGTCAGATTCGGTTCCAAACCATTTAGCCTCTCCAAATAACCACCGATGGTATTGGTTGTGACTACCGCTCCATTGAATTACAGGAATATATCGCTTCCATATAGTAGCCCCTGATTTAATATTTCCGTAGGCGGCTTCGGTTGCCTCTGCTTGTATTTTGATTTCAACAAGGTTTGACGCCATTGCTGTATTCTTTTTGAGGTCATCAAATAGTGTTGTGAGCAATTCATCTTCATGGTGAATAAAGATTTTGGCTACCGTGTTCCGTAATTCTATTAACGCATTGGCATTCGTAGAATCCTTTTTAGTCGATATGATTGCAAATTCCAGCGTTTTAAGCTGATGGTAGTAGGTTTCAATTTGAGGCCAGTTTCCATATTCATAAATCAAACGGTCTAGCATTTCCCGGTGATTCTTTATAGGAATGCGAATTAGCGTGTCGCTGACGGCTAAGTTGCTTGGAGCAAGGTAAAAAATGGGTAAGTCCAATCCTAATTTATGGCGCAACTCGCGATAAGAACGATCTGTTGCCAACTTATCGGAAGCTTGACCTTCCCCACTACTACGATTGAGCATCGTATCTGCAGGATCCCCCGGAGCTGCGGCTATCAGTATAAAGGTTAGCAAGGAAATAATAAAAAGAGTAGGAATAAAAATAAATATCCGCTTAAGGATATATCCGAATAATGGAAAGGAAATTCTTGCTAAGAAAAACTTCTTCCCAGCTGCTGTGGTTCCGGATTTGGTTTCTAATTCGACTGGTTTCATTATCCCTATGGTTCTTAATTATTGAACCAGTTTGAAGGCAGCTTCATTGAATCCAGGACGAACAATAAAAGTTTCGGTATTGGTAAAACGCTTACTGATGGCAATTTTTTCTTTTGGACTCCAAATGAATATATATGGCACCTGATCGTGAACTATTACCTGAAACTTCCGATATAGATCGTTTCTCTTATCCTCATTTAACTCAGAACGTATGTCCTCAATTAGCTTGTCTGTTTCAGCATTACCAAAGTAAACATAATTGCTGCCTCCGTTGATAGATTCTGTATGCCAAATTTGTTTTGGATCATCCGGAGTTGGAGAACCAATCCATGCGCCATAGAACATTTCGAAATCGTGTTTCTTTTGATTTTCAATATAAATACTCCATTCCTGAGGAACTACATCCACATTAATTCCTACCTGACGACATGCTTCTTTAAAGATTAGAGCCGCATCTCTGCGAGTATCGTTACCTGCGTTGTAAGTAAACGTGATGTTGAACTCCGTTGATTGCCCGTTAATTTTTTTATCTAATGTACCATTTCCGTTATTGTCCTTCCAGCCAGCTTGAGCCAAAAGAGCCTTCGCTTTTTCAACGCTAAAGTCGTAAGGTGTAATAGTGTCATTGAAAGCTCCTTTTTTATAGGGATTCACCGGACCATTCACTCGCTCCCCCAAATTGTATCCAATAACCTTGATGATCTTGTCAACGTCACTTAGGTGAGCTAATGCCTCGCGAACGCGCACATCTTCAAACTTTGGATTTCGGGTATTGATACCGAAATAGGTATAAGCCATAGATAGAGGGGTGTTTAGGTTGAAGTTTTTCTTAACCTCTTCTGATGTTTCTAATTGCTCAACATAATCCTTACTCTTGATTCCGTACATCACATCCAAACGCTTTCCTTTTAAGGCAGTGAGCGCTGCTGTTTGATCCTTAATAGTTTGATAAATTAGTTTATCCGGGTAGGCTTCATACGAATATTCTGTATTAAACTTATTTCCCCACCAATTTTTCTTTTTCTTAAGAACAATCTTTTGTCCGGTTACCCATTGATCAAAAGCATAAGGACCCGAACCAACAATATATCCTGAATCGCGTTGGAATTTTTCACTATTATATTCGGTAGCGAACTCTTTCATAGTGGCGTTTTCTGCCACTTCGTTAAACTTCTCATTAAGATCTTTAATTGATATGCCATCCATCAAGTGTTTGGGATCGTAGATGTAGCGTGGCATTACTACAAAAGACCCGGCAACAGATTTTGCCAAAATGTATTTCTTGTTGCATACAATAGTCAGCTTTCTTGGATTGTCAGGATAGGTAACTACATCGCTTATCAATTCGAAATAAGGACGGTTAGACTCATTGCTGATGACTGGTGCTTTGTACATCTTGATGGAAAATTCAACGTCTTTTGGAGTTATCGGTTCTCCATTATCCCACTTGGCTTCTTCGCGGATTTCACAAGTATAAGACAGCAAGTTTTTCACACTGTCATATTCTTCAATTGGTAGTGCTTTGGCCAAAATCGGATCATACTGCAAGGTTTTTGGGTTAGTTCCCCATAAACTCTGAAACATTTGGGCGATATAATATCCCGCATCGGCACTTTGATAGTTCGTGGGATTCAACATGTCTGTGTCGCTCAATTCGTGAATGATTACTTCATTCTTTTCTTTCTTTTTGCCGCAACCAAATAGGGTAATACAAGCGAGCAGGACAAGTAGAAATCTTTTCGAAAAGTGCATAGACATTATGGATTGATTTGTTTTAAAAAATGGTTGACAAACCTACACGAAAAACTGAAATAACAAATAGTTAGGAGGTGGGCCGAAAAGAAATTGGTTATCCTATTTCCACTTATTCTCTGCGCCAATAGTCTTATGGGCTTCGTCTACCTTTTTATTGATTTGGCGGGTGACAGTGTGGTAATACATAACGAAGTCGGAGCCGAGGCTGTAGAACGGATATTTGAAAGTGGCCGGGCGGTTCTTTTCTAAAATGAAATGTCCGAACCAGGCAAAGCCATAGCCGCATAAAGGAATGAGCAGAAACAAACGCCAGTCGGCAAGGAGCGTGCCCGCTACCAGACATGCTAATACTAAAGTAGTGCCCACGAAATGCATAGAACGATTTACGGGACGCGCGTGTTCGGTAAGATAGTAGGGATAAAATTCCCAAAAGGTAGTGTATGTTTTTTCGCTGCTCATTTTGTATTTGTTTCTTCGAAGATAGAACTTACTGCTTTACTAATTTGTTTCTCGATGTATTTCCATTCTTTTCAACCAGTAGCAAATAGATGCCTTTGCTGAAGGTGCCCAAATCCAATTCGCTTGTCAGCGCTTGTACTTGAGACTTTGTTACCTGTCTTCCTTCTGCATCTAAAATTCTCATTTGTCCTCCAAGCCACTCTTTAGTTACCGTTATCTGCAAGGTGCCTGTTGAATTTGGATTCGGGAAAATATGCAGGCTGTTTTCATTTACTAAATCGTTGATGCCGCTGATAATGAAACTGAATGGAGCAGATTGGGTTGAGCAGCCGTATTCATTGGTGATGCTTACGGTGTAGTTGTCGGTTGCAGTAGGGGTGTAGTCGGCATTGGTAGCTAAGCTTATTAAAGCGCCCGATTGATACCATTGATAGCTGGTGGCACCGATGGCACTTGCCGATAAACTATTTCCCTGTTGAGTGATAGTAATCTGCGGAGTATCTACATACACCACATTGTAATTAATCGGAGTAGTGGCACCACATTGGTTGGTTGCATAGACTGAAACGCTTCCGCTGGTCATACTGCTGTTTACACTTATTACCGAACTTCCCTGACCGCCTGTGATATTCCAAGGGGTGGTTGCGGACCAAACTATGCTGTCGGCATTGTTAGCCGCAGAGAGCGAGAAGTTTAAGCCGTTGGTATTGTTTAAACAAACGGAATCGGTTCCATAAATAATTCCAAGAGCAGGAATGTGGTTGGTGGTTACATTGACAGTAGCCGGTATGCTTTGTCCGCAACCGTTTACGGCACTTACATTTATTGTGCCGCTACTATCGCCAGTGGTGTATGCGATAGCTGTGTCAGGATTTAAGGAAACCACGGTCCATCCGTTTGGAGTGGTCCAGGTGTAGGAACTTGCTCCCGCAACCGGTGCTATATAATAGGACGCAGATGTGCCTGCACATAAATCGGTATTGCCTGTAATGCTGCCCGGTGTGCCCAGGTTAGAAGGAACTACGGTGATTGTTTTGGTAACAGCCGAAGTAGGACCGCAAACATTTTCAGCGGTAACTGATATTACACCCCCACCGTTTCCTGAAGTAGCCTGAATTGAATTAGCGGTGGCGTTGCCGGTTATGCTCCAACCTCCCGGCAAAGTCCAGTTGTATTGCGAAGCGTTGGCATCGTTTATCACGGAGATGAAAATATTGGAAATAGAAGAGCACACGGTATCGTTGGCAGTAATAGCCGAAGGAGTGGTTAGTGGCTGAGCGGTGGCAACACTTACCGATGCACTGGCAGAACAGTTGTCGCTGTTTGTTACCGTAACGGTGTAAGTTGTTTGCCCCGAAGGAATGACACTTCCACCCGATAAGTTACCTGCAATTCCGCTGCTCCAGGCATAGGTTGAAATAGTGCCGCTGCCCGCTGTGGCGTTGGCAGCTAAGGTGGCACTACTGCCGCTGCAAACGGTAGCGGCCGATGTTGTCGGAGTAGCTGTAGGATTAGAACTTTGTGAAACAGCCAACGAAACGGTAGGCAGGGTGCAGGTGCCGTTGCCTACGGCTACGGAATAAGTGCCCGCTGAATTTACATTCAAGGTGCCGCCTGTTGAATTATTATTCCAAACATATTGAAACCCTGTTGGGTTAGCTGTAAGTGTGGTGTTGCCGGCCGGGCAGAAAAAGTTGTTGCCTGTAATGGCTGCATTGCTTGGCACCGTGTTGGTGCAGTTGCGCTGCTTCACATCCACCGTGTTGGCCGAGTAGCGGCTTTCAAAAAGAGTCCAGGCACTGCAATCTCCCTTGAGGTAATAATCTAAATAAGGAACCAGGAAGAAAATCGTCCTGTCTATTTGTTGCTGGCGCGTGAGAGGGGAGGAGGCACACAAAGAAACTCCTTCTCCAAAACTACAGGCGGTGTTGGCGTTTCCATATTGACAATGTAAACCATTGGTGATGTTGATTAGGAACTTGCAAGATGCACCCGATGAATCATACATGGGTTGTTGATTGGTGGCTATGGGCGCAATACAATCTTTGCTGCCGGCAAAAGACAGATAGGGCTTGGTCATTAAATGCGCAGCGGTAATAGAAGAAGGATTAGTAGTAGCTGCTGCAAAAGTAAACGCGCAAACTTCGGGATTGCCATATTGCGCGGCCAGCACGGTGCTGCCTCCGCCCATTGAGTGCCCGCCAATGGCACCCTTGGCTACCACATGATTGTAGAATATAGAAGCATTGTTGCTGCTGCCTTCTGCAATTAGTTTCGCGTAAGCAAAAAGAAGGTCTTGGGCAAAATTGCTGTGGTTAGGCGACAGGCCGGTTTCGGTGGTGAGCAGGCCGACAATGTAGCCGCGCTTGGCCAGCGAATCGGCATAGGGATAATAAGGGGTTTGGTCCATGCTGAAACCATGGGCAAAAATGACGAACGGAAACTGCCCCGTGGCCAGGGCATTATTGGCACCCGGATAACGAAAATCGATACCTACCGAACGGTTGCTGCGAGCAGGGTCGGTGTAGGTGATGGTACTGGTGCCCACGGTATAGTTTTGTGCCGAAGCGCAAAGCGTGGCATATATAAAGAGAAGAGAGAGGAATTGTTTTTTCATTTTGTAAATTTAGAAGGGATTGGCAATTGACCAACAATTGGCGAGGGGAAATTGTTGTGGATGGCCTGAGGGTTGTGCATAAAAAAAAGCGCGAAGGATTTCCTTCGCGCTTTTTGGTTTGTTGGTCAGGCGACCAATAAAAGCAAGACTATTTAAAATATTGATCGACCAAAGGCCAAACGTAAATAGACAATAGCTTGCCAATTATTAATGATGCAAAAAATGCAAAGAAGAAAATCTTTAAGAATTGCTTTTTTTTACTGTTTTGGACTGTATTCTTCATCCGTTTCTATTTACTATTTTTAAAAATAACTCACTTCTTCTACTAGAGAAAAAGCGCGAAGGGTTTCCTTCGCGCTTTGTGCTTTAACAGCCGCAAGTTGCAGACTTGCTATATCATTTAAAAACTTCGAAGTCACCCGCATAGCCGGAAGACTTCGAAGAAAGGTACTACTTATCTAACCGGCTTTGCATTTCGGGAATAACATTATCATACGTTCTCAACAACCTATCCCAAATCTCAAATTTTTCATCTTCTCTTCCGCTTGTTGCAGTTTCGCTTCTTTCTGAAATTATTTTCACTTTATATGAAAGCGGGCTTTCATTACCCATTTTTATCACAAGGCGCGTCCGTATAGTTACAGAGCCGAATTTTTTTACAGCCCATGCAGTTCTAAGATAACCTGTGCTTTTATCTGTTACTTCAATAACATCAAATGTGCCCGTAACGATTGAGCTTAGCTTTTTCCAGGCATCTTCTTCTGTCTTATTCGTTTTAATATCTACATCACGATTTGCTAAATCAGTAGTACTGGAGCTTTCATAAGAAGCGTCCTTCTGAAGGGTAATAAATTCACCTTTAGGTAGCTTCATAACTCCATCGTTTACATAATTTCTAGTTGCCGATATAAACCCCGCCTTTTTTACAATTACATTAACAGTAGAATTTTTGGACACCTTAATTTCCGCTTTGCCAGAAGAAACTAAAGCACCATTTACAAAAATTTGTGCATCAGCATCTGATGATATTTTAATGCTTACGGTTCCTGCGATGCTGCAAGACATTGTAATAAGTGTAACTAAAACGAGTCCGATTAACTTTTTCATTTTCAATTGTTTATTCCGCCTACTCTATGATTCAGCTTTTCGGCTTACGCTGTTTATTTTTAAAAAAGAAACCCCGCTTCAAAATGAAGCGGGGCTTCGGAGTTGATTTTTTGTTGTTTACACGCTGCCGTGAACGGTCACTGCTACTTCTTCGCTCCAATCGCCTACTACTTCATCCTGATATATATAGATGGCTTTGTATTTCCACACCGCGCTTTTGCCGGCTTCGGGCAGGGGGCTTTTGTCCGTAAAATCGGGATGGAAATCTTTATCGAGCTTTTGCCAGCCTTTGCCGTCTGCGGCATCTTTCCAGATTTCAATGCCCTGATATTTTCCTTTTTTCCACATAATATGCGGATGGCCGCCACTGCTGTAGCTTGTTTTTAAAAGCGGTTTGCCGGCCTGAGGGTCGAACGGAGTGTCGGGTGCATCTATGCCCAAATCCTGCGCAATTATTTTTGAAAAATTATTGCTTTTGACAATTTGCTGAATTAAGGCCGCAAAACGCCCTTGTGCATTGGCCGATGTAGGGTCGGTAGGTGCAGTGGCTAATACCGGAGGGGCGGGAAATTCGCCCAACAGTTGGTTATGAAATCCGTGACGCTGTATGTCTTTGAAGGCCGTTACAGATTGCGCGTATTCGCGAAACAGCAACATGCCTTTGTAGCAGTAGCCAAACCAGGCAAAATCGTATTTCACCTGTTTCACAGCGTCCGGGTTTAGGTTTAAGAGCACCGTATAGTTGTCTATTTTGGCGCAAAAGTTGATACCTTGCGTATGGTATCCTTCATCATCGTTAGCAATAAATGTTGCCATGGTAATTGGTTTTTGAGGTTAATAATTGATTTTTAAAAGAGTTTATGCTGATTTTTGAGCTACTTGGGGCTACGGGCCGATTTGTTGGACCATTCCGTAAGCTTGCTGAATGGTTCAGTAGGCTTATTGAATGATTCCATAGACTTACTGGACGGTTCAATAAGTTTGTTGGATGGTCCAGTAAGCTTGTTGGATGATCCAGTAAGTTTGTTGGACGGTTCCGTAAGCTTGTTGGATGGTTCAGTAAGTTTGCTGGATGGTTCAGCAAGCTTGAAGAATGATTCAGTAATTGCGTTTTTAGGCTCCGCAAACCCGAAGAAGGTTTGGGAAATGTGCTGCGAAAAGTAGCTGAGTAGGTGAAACGAGCGCTTACACGAAGCCCTTCCGATGAACTTATATTCCGTGTGCGAATAGCACACGTACCCCCCCCCCCCCCTAATAGGTGAGCTGGCCTGAGCATAGCCAAGCAAGCTCAATGGAGTGCTGAAAGAAGAGGAGAATGTGGTTGAAAAATTCATGATAGAATTAGTCTTGTGTAAAACGAATGTAGTAAGAAAATGAATTTTTCGAAAAATATTTTCGGTGCCTTGGTGTTATCCCAAAACGCCCTGAGTAGGTCCCGCGGAGTGCGATTAGTTTTGTGGTGAGAGGGTGAGAGGAGTATTTTGCCATGGGCGGCAAGCGCCAAAGCAAGTCCGATGGGTTCTTCTTTCAACCCCGCAAAATCACTATCGGGTATGGTGCTTTTGCTCCCTTTCCACTTTCGGGATTTTCTGCTTTATTTGCCCACCTTTTAAAAGAGGGAAAGTTTAATATCTAAAAATTTAAAATCGTAAAATGGCAGTAATAGGTAAAATTCGTCAGCGTTCAGGCTTGCTGATATTTTTAATTGGTCTTTCTATTGTGGGTTTCCTGGTAATGGATGCTACCAATTCGCAAGGCAGTTTGTTGAAAGGCCGCAAAGACACCGTGGGCGAAGTAGATGGTGAAAAAATCCTTTACACCGATTTCACCAAGAAATACGAAGAGAACATTAAGAACATGGAGGAGCAGATGCGCGGACAGCCGGTGGCCGATGACCAACGCAACTATATGCGCACGCAAACATGGAACGAGATGGTAAATGATATCATCTTCAAAAAACTATATGATGCATTGGGCATCAATGTAACGTCTGAAGAGTTGAACGAATTGGCTACAGGCGAAAATGCTTCGCAGTACATCAAGAACGACCAACAGTTTAGAAATCCGCAAACCGGTCAGTTTGACCCGGCACAAGTTCGTTTGTACCTTCAGCGCTTAGACCAGGACCCACAAGGCACCGAGCCGGGCACTGTGCGCAGACAGTGGATGCGTTTCGAAACCTTGTTGAAACAAAATCAATATCAAGCCAAATACAACGCGCTTGTTTCCAAAGGACTTCACGTGCCATCATGGATGGGCGAAATGAGTTTCAACGACCAAAGCCGTAGTGTTGATTTTAAATATGTACAGGTTCCTTACACCGATGTAAATGATGCGGATGTGAAAGTGAGCGATGATGATATTAAGAGCTACATCAGTGCACACAAAGGTAAGTTCAAGATAGAAGATGAAACCCGCAAACTGCAATATGTAACCTTCGATATCGTAGCTTCTGCCGGAGATTCAGCGCGCATAGTGAAAGATTTAGAAGAAAAACGCGAAGAGTTTGCCAAGGGCGAAAAGGCGTCTGATGATTCGGTGTTTGTGAAATTGTATTCTGAAATAGCCTTTGACGGAGCTTACTACACACAAGATAAGTTATATGCTTCGGTAAAAGATTCATTCTTCAAATATCCGGTGAAAGCAATTGTAGGTCCTTATGTAGATGGTAAGAGCTATAAGTTGGCAAAAATCAGCGACCGCAAAATGATTTCCGATTCGGTTCGTGTGCGCGATATCAAGATTGCGTTTGAGGGTGTAACTACTCAGGAAGCAGCGCAGGTTAAATTCAAATTGGTGGATAGCATCTTCAAAATGATTGATACCTTGAAAAAGGATTTCGGTTTAACAGCCGCTATGTTTTCAGATGACCAGATGAGCAAGATGCGCGGTGGCGACTTGGGTTGGATAAAACAAGGCGAAAAAGACAAAGCCTATAATGATTTGATTTTCTTCCACGCACAAAAGGGCAAGCTTTATCGCATTCCTGTACAAAGCGAAAATGCCATTCACATTATTCAGGTAATAGATGATAAACCAACCAAAACTGGTGTTCAAATAACTTACCTGAGTAAAGAAATTCTACCTAGCCCTGAAACAGAAAGAAACATTTACGGTGTAGCTACCACCTTTGCCAGCGAAAATCAAAGTGCTGCTAAGTTTACAGAAGCTGCTAAAAAGCTGAGTGTAAAGTCGGTTGAACAATTGAAGGCAGAAGATTTCACCGTGCAGGGTTTAGGCTCTTCACGCGAGTTAGTGAAATGGGCTTTCAAAGCTAAAAAGGGTGAAGTATCTCCTCCGTTTACTACTAACGGCAAACATGTTATAGCCATGTTGGAAAATGTAAATGCGGTAGGATTGCCGGATGTAGATGCGGTTCGTGATCGCGTGAAACCGGAAGTAGTGAAAGAGAAAAAATTCGAATTGCTGGCGAAAAAAATAAACGATGCTAAAGGCGCGAATATTGATGAGTTAGCAGGCAAGTTGGGCAAAGCGGCCGGACAATCCACTCCGGTAACCTTCGTAAACCCGGCCTTCAACAATATGTTCGAACCAAAGGTGACAGCTACAGCCTTTGCAACGGCTGCCGGAAAATTATCAGCTCCTATTCAAGGCAACAGCGGTGCGTTTGTAGTGCAAACAGTAGCGGTAACCGAACCGGCTAAACAAAATGACTACAGCATGTATACCATGCAGGCTAAGCAACAGGTACAAGGTAAAGGCGGACAAGTACAGGAAGTACAAAAGAAATTGGCAGGGGTTACAGATGAGCGCTCAGAGTTCTTCTAAATAATCTCCCTTCTACGACATAAAAAAAGCGTCCTGATTTTTCGGGACGCTTTTTTTATGTGAAAAAATAATGCGCTAGTCTTTCAGAATTTTCTCCAATTCGTTTTTCCGCGAACCTTTAATAAGGATATAACTGTTTTCAAATTGCTGTTGCTTAAACCAGGCTTTTACATCTTCGGTTTTCTCAAACCACAGAACCGTAGAGTCGTTCTTTAAAAATTCGAAACCCTTACCTACAAAAACTTTTATAACCTCTTCCCAACCTCTGCCGCTGACCGCAGCAACTATTTTTTGGTGTTCTGTGGCAGAGTATACCCCTAACTCCATCATCTGTCCAAGTATGGATATTTTATTTCGCGATTCAACTTTCTCAAAATTCTTCAATGCCTCTATCATGCTCGATGGATTGGCATTATAAGCATCGAGAATAAT
Source organism: Bacteroidota bacterium (assembly GCA_947478005.1). GTDB lineage: Bacteria > Bacteroidota > Bacteroidia > Chitinophagales > LD1 > Bog-950. The sequence goes on along the minus strand of CANJVG010000021.1, from coordinate 16,005 downwards.
AGTATTAGAACCGATAGCTATTTTCTGTGAACGATTATTGGTGGGGATATAATGCTCAATGGCCTCTTTTATATCTGCAGAAGCAACATCAAAATACTTTCCAACGCAAACCGCACTCATCACATTTTCGAAATTGTATTCGCCTACTAAATTGGTTTGAATAGTTACTCCTTCAGTAATGACAGAAAGAAATTCTTTGCTCTCACCTATTTTTCCCAGGCAGTATGAAACAGCGCTTGTTCCGTAGGTAATTATATCGGAACCTGAATACTCATTCGCTTCCAATTTGTCAACGAGCAATTGATTGTCAGCATTCACAAAGACCTTTCCGTTTCTTTTCTTTATGTCTTTATAGAGTTCTGTCTTTCCTTTCACTACTCCTTCAAATCCTCCGAAACCTTCGGTATGCGCCATGCCGACATTTGTAATTAAACCGTAGTCGGGTTTTACATAGTCACAGTAGGAAGCTATTTCACCTACATGATTTGCGCCCATTTCAATAACTGCAAATTGAACATCCTCCTTAATAGAAAGCAGAGTTAGCGGAATGCCAATATGATTATTGAGATTTCCTTTAGTAGCATAAGTTTTAAATTTCTTGGAAAGTACGGCTGCAATCAACTCTTTAGTCGTTGTCTTACCGTTACTCCCGGTTATGGCCAGCACAGGAGATTGGAGTTGTTGCCGATGGTGGCCTGCCAATTGTTGAAGTGTTTTTAAAACATCAGCTACAAGAATTAGTTTATTTCCAAACTTCTCTTTCCACTCAGCCTTAGCAATTTCATCAACCACTGCATAGGCTGCACCTTTTTCAAGAGCTTCCGCTGCAAAAAGATTGGCATTGAAGGTTTCGCCTTTCAGGGCAAAAAAAACAGTTCCATTACCAATATTCCGGGTGTCTGTAGTTATGCCGCTGGAAGAGAGATATAGTTGGTAGAGTTGCTCTATCATTTGATTAGAATCCTTTTTTCAGTCCCTTTACCTTAAATGCTGTAAAGAAATAGTTGTTCGCTGCTGCTATCAGTTCTACTTCTCTTCTAAAAGCCGACTGATAATTCATCAATGCTAAGAATTCATGGGTCGGAACACCAAATTCATCAAAAATCAGAATGTCACCTTCTTTCAGAAATGGCTCTAAACTCGCCAGCGTATAAAGGGTAGATGAGTATAAATCAGCATCTAGGTGAATAACTTTCCTGTGCGAGTTATCGAAGCGGTTTAAAAATCCGGGAAGTGATTCCTGAAAGAGTCCTTTAATAAACTCGGCACGTGTATCACCTTTTACATCGGGAACAATTCCGTTGGTACTCATATCACCCGCCTTAAATTGGTCCCACTGTTCCGGCAGGCCAGTAAACGTATCAAAACCATAAAAGCGGGAAGTACTATCCTTATTATGCTCAAGCCACCAGCGAAACGAATGTCCCTGACATACTCCGAATTCAAGATAGTTAACGGGTTGATCTAACTTTTCGTACCCCAAAATAAACTCGTAGAGTTTGTACCGCTTGTTATAATCCCAATCGCTTAAATAGAAATCATTGAAAGCGGGATTATTGTTTTGAGCACGCCAGGCACTGAACTTTGAAATATATACCAAATTCAATAAGGCACCGGTAAAAGGTTCTGTTATATTATGGAGATTAAAGCGAAGGAAAAGTGTCTTAAATTTTCGTTTAAAAGTAAGCGATAAGCTCATGCCTGATGATTTGTGTAAAGGTTGCAATATTAAAAACAAACTGTTGCCTTGCACCAACAAAAAAGTCCCGAAAAAATTCGAGACTTTTTTGATTATAGATGAAGTAAGGAATTAACCTTTCATTTTTCTTTTTCCCTTTTCTTTAGGGAAGTTATTTCCACCCTTTCCACCTTTCTGGAAATTGCCTGAAGGAGAACCAACTCTGTCCATAGCACAACGGAAACCGAGATCATCAGTTGATTGAGCCTGATCTAAATATCTTCTTGTTCCAGGAGATAAAAAATAAGCTCTGTCTTTCCAGCTACCACCTTTATAAACCCGAACATTTTCATCAATCAGTGAAGATTGACTGAATTTGTAATCAACATTTGAAACTTCATCACCGTCAGAATAATTTCTTACATCACCTCTACGGTAATTTCTACGGTTAGCACTTTCTTCTTGTGTTACATCGCGGTATTGAACTTTACCTAAACTGTCTTTTTCAACAGCGTTTCCATCGGCATCCAATACTTTTGTTTTAAACTGGTTACCACGGAATGTTCTGAAATCGTTCGCGTCTACAGTAGTCATCGGACGATAAACATCTAATACCCACTCGTTCACGTTTCCTGCCATATTGTATAAACCGAAATCATTTGGAGCGAATGATTTAACCGGTGCCGTGATATCAGCGTTATCGTTCAACTTTCCACCGATACCCATGTTATCTCCACGTCCTCTCTTAAAGTTAGCTAAGAACTCGCCTTGCCACATTCCGGATTTAGGATATCTGGTAGAAGTTCCATTCCAAGGATAGATTCTTCTATCTGTAATTCTCTCTTCACCTGTAGCAGGTTGATTTCCAACTAAAGCAAGCGCTGCATATTCCCACTCAGCTTCTGTCGGCAAACGGTACTTTGGCAACATCACACCGTCTTCCAAACGCACATGACGTGTTCCTGTTCCATTTGGATTTAAATCTTTCATAGGTCTTTTTCCTGCGGCACCTTCATATTGACCCACAAGATAAGCATCAGTATTAAAGTTGTCGCTACCTACTTGTGAAGGGTTTTCCGCTAGTACTCCCTTAGTAATAAGGATTCTCTCATTTACACGGTCAGAACGCCAAGAAGCAAAGTCATTTGCCTGTAGCCAGTTTATACCAACCACCGGGTAAAAATCATAAGCTGGGTGCCGGAAATAATACTCTACATAAGGCTCATTGTAAGCCAATTCATCTCTCCAAACTAATGTGTCTGGCAATGCTTTGCGCACAACATCCGGAAAATCAGTTCCGAATACACGGTTCATCCAGTACAAGTATTCACGATAATGAACGTTTGCTACTTCTGTTTCATCCAGGTAGTAAGAGGAAACAGTCGCTCTTCTTGGAACGTTGTGATATTCGAACATCACATCCTGTTCTGTATTACCCATAATAAACGTTCCCCCTTGCACGTACACCAAACCGGGGCCTGTTTCCTGACCTTGATATTTGGTTACCTCAAAGCCTCCATTTTTTGAGTCGTTGTAATTCCATCCTGTGACTGACGATTTTTCTTTCGCGCATGATGCCATCAGCAGTGGTAGAGCGAAGAGCAAATACATTTTGTTGAACTTCATTGTTGTTATGTTTAATTTTTAAAGGGTTCTTTTTTATAAGGTTGCTAAAATATAATTTTCAAATAAAGCCCACAAAAAATAACGGAATAATTTTAGTTAAACCAATTGCAGTTGTTTCTCCAAGAGATCTAACCACTTTTTTATTTAGAAATTCAAAATATCCGGACAAGGCAAATAGTTTTTATTTCTTTTGGAATTCAGAGAATTGTCATCTCCTGTCCAATTAAACGTAAAAGATAGCTCATGGGTTCCACCTGTTTTGCCCATTAATTTAGAAATAGTGTAGTCATAGCTATATCCCACCCTGAATTTGCCTTTTCTTATTCCTAAATAACCTATCACAGCATCCGAATTATAAACAGCATTTCTATACCCCAAGCCGAAATACATAAAACTTATCCCAGTTAAAAAACTTCCCTGTATTTGAAAGGCTCTTCCCTGATTCACAAATAGAACGTTAGGTGATACCCAAATATTGTATCGCGTTTCATGTTTGTGTCTTACATTCAGGTTGGCGCCAAAATGAACGACAAACCTTGTAGGGACGGCATCGCTGTTTGTTCCGGTTACTGATTCTTTTCGAAGGAATAAATTATTGGCAGCAAAACCCACATAGAGTTTTTCGGTAAAAAAAACAAAACCCGCTCCCATATCACCTCGGTCAGTAGAAGTTTTACCGGGGTTTGGTTCCGAAGTAGCATTGGGTGCATTAACGTTATTATAAAAACCGGTATATGGGTTTATCATATCACTCCAGGTTAAATCGTTCCACCTTATTTGGGTATGGATATATGTCCCCTGAATGCCAATTTTCATCGCCATTTTTCGATTAAATTTTATCTGTTGCGAATACATCACACTTGCTTTGTAGCTTCCATAAAGTCCATTGGATACTAAATCTCCCACAAATTGCACTCCTACACCCGCCCGTATCTTATCAATATGCATATCAAAGCCTGCCATATAAGACGCATAGCCTCCATTAAAACCATCACCAAGCGAACTCCATTGGTTACGATAGTTTAAAGTAACTCGTGGCCCATAAGAAACACCTGCAAGGGCAGGATTAAGGTGTAGCGGGGCGGAAAAATATTGACTCATTTCCACATCCTGAGCAAATCCTTCAACCAATAAAAGGAGCAGAATGCTTAAAAGGATGTTATATTTCTTTTTATTTTGCAAAACAGTTTGATTGATATAATAAAACTCAAAAGGTTGCGTTTTATTGCGCGGTGTAAAAAAGCGCGTAAAAATAATGACTGCATCCGTATATCAAGTTTTTATGAAAAGAATTTCCAGACACAGATTACAAAACATTGCCTTTCTTCTGTTTATGCTCCTTTCTACGGGGGCGATGACTCAGGACTTTCAGCGAAAAATTGAGTGGCAAGAGAAGGCAAAATTCATTCTTACAATTACAGGGACTTCAATTACTCAACCCACCTTTACAAACGCCTTGCATAGTGAGAACTTTGGATTGCTGCCTGCTTATACTGAAAATATTCCTTTAAGCGCATCTGGCGAAATTTCGGTACAGATTTTAAATCCCGTTTATTCCATTTCCGACCATATTGATAATGCCAGTGTTGCCTTTATTAAAGAGAATTTAGAGCTAAGTTCGGAGCTTTCTCTTTACCGTAAGCGTCCAAGTGCTTCAGTTTTCATTATCCCGTTCAGAAAAAATTCTGCAACGGGAGTAATCGAAAGATTAGAATCATTTACATTGCGAATGAAGGTTACTCCCAAGCCTCAACATCGTTCTACCAATGCTTACGCTCCAAATTCAGTATTGGTATCAGGAAATTGGCACAAATTAGCAGTGAATAATGATGGTATCTATAAAATTGATTACAGCTATATAAAAACAAAACTTGGGATTGATCCTGGTAGTTTCAATCTGAATTCTTTAGCAATTTTCGGTAATGGCGGAGGTATGATTCCTGATTCAAATCCTGTGCCTCGCGCTGATGATTTAATTGAAAACCCAACCCTGATTGTTGACAACAACAACAACAATAAATTGGATGATGGCGATTATTTGTTGTTTTATGGTGAAATGGCTGATAATTGGGGCTTCAACAGTGGAACATCCTCTTTCAATCACAAAAAGAATCTCTACTCGGACAAAAACTTTTACTTCTTAACTACAGATAGAGGAACAGGAAAAAGAGTCTCTCTGGTACCAACCAGTTCGAACCCCAACAAGACAATTACAGATTTTGACGAGCGGGCTTATCATGAAAGTGATGAGTATAATTTGTTGCGCTCTGGGAAAGAATGGCTGGGAGATAAAATGACCAGCTTCAGCAATACAAAAAGCTTCTCCTACAATTTTTCCAATTTGATTACAACCATTCCGATTAAGTTTACTTCATCCATTGGCGCAAAAACCAATCCCTCTGGCTCAATTACAAATGTTACAATCAATGGACAGTCTGTATTGGCCCAAAGCGAACCAGGTATAGCAGCGACTAATTATGCCAATGCATATTATCCTGTCCTTTCAACCACCAATTACCTTTCTTCTTCAAGCCAATTGGACATTAACTATGCCTTCACTGCCTATAACGATGCATCTGGCAGTGCTGCATGTTATATCAACTACTTTGAAATGAATTTTAAACGGGCACTTTCCCTTTCGGGAGATGCAATGTCATTTCGCAATATTTCTTCAATAGGAGCAGGCAATATTTCGCAATTTCTTTTAAATGGTTCTTCTTCGTCAACTAAAGTTTGGGATATTACTAATGTTGGAAACATTCAGGAAATGCAGTCAGCATTGAATGGTTCCCAACTTTCGTTTGCTACTCCAACTGACGGACTAAAAGAATTTATTGCGTTCAACACGAATGCTTCATTTGGAAATCCGGAGTATGTTGGCAAGATAGATAATCAGAATTTGCACTCCATTGGTGAGCCTGATATGATTATTGTTACCCATGAAGATTTTGAGGGAGCTTCCAATGACCTAGCAGATTTTCACCGAGCCAATGATAATTTGTCTGTTAAGGTGGTCAAGCTTTCTCAAATATTCAATGAATTTGGTAGCGGAAAACCTGACATTTCAGCTATTCGCGATTTTATGAAAATGCTTTATGATCGTGCCGGAACCGATACCGCTGTTATGCCTCGTTACCTGCTACTTATGGGTGATGGCTCTTATGACTCCAAAGGAAGGGTTCCTGATAACAGTAATTTCATCCCAACCTATCAGAGCTACGAATCTATTAGGGTAACCAGCACTTATACTTCAGACGACTTTTACGGTTTGTTAGATGCAAACGAAGGTGGTGAAATTAGTGGGGCACAAAAAGTAGATATTGGTATAGGGCGATTGCCGGTAACTACTTCTGCCGAAGCTCAAGATGTTGTCAATAAAATAAAGAACTATAAAAAGCCTGCTCCTATTGCGTCTTGCATCCAATTAAACTCCAACAACAGCTGGAGGAACATGCTTACCTTTATAGCGGATGACTTGGATGATGGTGGCACAGCTTTCGAATCTTACACAGAAGGACTCTCTGAGGTCACCCGTGCATCTCATCCGGAGTATAATTTCGAAAAAATTTATTTGGATGCATTTAAACAATTGCCTACACCTGCAGGGGACAGATATCCGGAAGTTAATACCTCCATCTTAAATAGGATTAATTCCGGCAGTTTAGTGGTAAATTGGGTAGGCCACGGTGGCGAAACTAACTGGGCACACGAACGTATTTTTAATATGGCCGACATTATCCCACTAGATAACAAAGAAAAGTTGCCCCTTTTTATTACCGCTACGTGTGAGTTTGGTCGCTATGATTTACCTGACCGTACTGCTGCTGAATGGTTGGTTGTAAATCCCAAAGGTGGTGGTATTGCTTCTATCACCACCGTGCGGTTGGTTTATCAAAGTGCCAACGAACAAATTGACAATGCAATATTTCAAAGTCTTTTTGTGCAGTATGAAGGACGAATGCCAACTCTTGGAGAAATAACTATGATGGCAAAAAATGTTGCCGGTGGAAGTGAAAACACTCGCAAGTTTACTTTGTTGGGCGACCCTGCTTTAACGCTCAACTATCCCCGCTTCAATATTTCAACCACGGAGGTAAACAACAAATCTGTTTCTCTCCCTCATGATACCCTCAAAGCGCTATCCCAGGTGACAATAAAAGGAAAGATAGTGGATGACAACGGAAATCAAATCACTGCGTTTAATGGCGTTGTTTATCCGCTCGTATATGACAAGCTTTCGAATCTAAAGACATTGGGCAATGATGCCGCAAGCATCATTGATTTTAAGCTATATAAAAACGTTTTGTTTAAGGGCAAAGCAAGTGTGGTGAATGGCGATTTTAACTTCACCTTTATTGTACCTAAGGATATAAACTACCAATACGGAAGCGGAAGAATAAGTTACTACGCTGATAACGGAAGTTTTGTGGATGCGCATGGCTATTCGACTGACATTACCATAGGAGGCTCCTTAGATAGTTTTATGTCTGATAACCAAGGGCCGAAAATGGATATGTATATGAACGATGAGAAGTTTGTTTATGGTGGAACCACCAACGCAGACCCAATGTTACTTATGAAGCTTTCTGATGAAAGCGGCATTAATACTGTGGGCAACGGAATAGGTCACGATATGACAGCTATTCTCGATGACAATACACAGAACAAAGTTATATTGAATGATTATTACGAAAGCGAATTGGATAATTTCAGAAAAGGCGCAGTTAAATATCCTTATTCAAAACTAGCAGAAGGTAGGCACACACTGAAAGTAAAAGCGTGGGATATCCACAACAATTCATCGGAAGATTTTACTGAATTTATTGTAGCATCAAATGCAAAACTGGCATTAAGCCATGTGTATAATTATCCCAATCCATTTACTACTCACACTGAGTTTATGTTTGAACATAACCGCTGTTGTGATGATTTAAATGTAAGTGTTCAGATATTTTCTATCAGCGGAAAACTTGTAAAAAACATAGTTGAATTTGTGCATAGTGATGGTTTTCGTGTAAATAACATTGCCTGGGATGGTTTGGACGATTATGGCGATGCCATTGGCAAAGGAGTTTACGTATACAAGGTGACCGTACGCGATTCTGAAGGACAGAGTGCATATAAATTTGAAAAATTAGTAGTTTTAAGATAGATTTGGCGTCCATTAAAAATACCGACTATAGCAACAACTCTACATTTTAGTTTTAATTCAATAAATCAAAGCATGAATTATTTGTTGCGTACAAAGAAGGCGGTTTCATTTTTGACCCTCTTAGTTATTACTTTTTCTATTAGCAAAGCTCAGGTGTCCGGCAATACCGCAGGTGGCAGAGTTATTAATACAGTAACGACAGCAGTTCCTTTTTTGCGAATAGCGGCTGACGCCCGTTCGGGAGGAATGGGCGATGTAGGACTGGCTACGCCCATTTATGGTAATGGAGAAAATGAAGGAGATTATCGCAGTCCTGACTGTTCGGGCCTTGAAATCAATCCGGCTAAACTGGCCTTCATTGATAAAGATTATGGCTTTGCCGTTTCTTTTTCGCCTTGGTTACGCTCGTTAGTAACAGATATTTACCTGGCTCAATTGACAGGCTATTACAAAGTGAAAAAGCAACAAACAGTTGCTATATCTATCCGCTATTTTTCTTTGGGCAATATCACCTTTACCGATATAAATGGTCAGGAAACAGGGCAGTTCAGGCCAAATGAATTTGCTATAGATGGGCATTATGCACGCAGATTAGGCCCTTACTTTTCGGTAGCGGCATCCCTTCGTGTTATTTATTCAAATCTTGCTGGTGGACAGCAGGTGGACGGTGCTTTGGTCAAGGCTGGAGTTGCCGGTTCCGGTGACATTTCATGGTTCTTTCGTAAAAAATTTAAGGAAAATAATGCCCACAAACTAGAGCATGAGTTAACAGTGGGTATGAACATTTCTAACATTGGAAGCAAAATATCTTATACTGACAGTAAGACAAAAGATTTCATTCCAACAAATCTTGGAATTGGAGTCGGCTATACCTTTAATATAGATAAACACCATTCTGTAGGTGCCTATTTGGATATGAATAAGCTAATGGTACCCACCCCAACTAAAGATGACAAAAACAATAACGGCATCTACGACTTCAAAGAAAAATCTTCAATAACGGGTATGTTCACTTCCTTTGGTGATGCCCCTGGAAAATCCAAAGAAGAGTTCAATGAAGTGACATGGGGTATAGGAGCTGAATACTTATACAACAAACAGTTCGGGGCTCGCTTTGGATATTTTTACGAGAATGGATTAAAGGGTAACAGACAATTTGTAACCGCTGGATTAACGGTAAAATACAGTGTAGTCGGCTTAAACTTCTCCTACTTAATTCCTACCACCATCCAACGCAATCCTTTGGATAATACTTTGCGCTTTAGCTTATTGTTTGACTTTGTAAGTGGTGGTAAAAAATCGACATCTAATGAAACGGGAGTTTCGTTGATACCCGATGAACCTAAGCAGAAGAAAGAGAAAAAAGCTGATGAGCCTCAAACAAAACCTGAAGACAGTAAAAAGATCGAGGAAAAGGCACCTGTGCAAAAGGAAGGCAAATTAGAGCCTGTTGAACCGAAATAGGATAAACTGTTTTAACGTTATTAAACCAACTTTGTGTAAGCTTTCATCCATCTGTCGGGTAGCTCTTGTTCACAGGCTAAATCATAATCGCGCATAGAGCACGGTACTAATTGATTGCGACCGAATTTGTGCGTATCACCATATGGGAGTTCCATCCACCAGCGTTCTGTCTTTTTACTTTTCCAGAAAATAAGTTCATGGTCGCTATCTTCTAACTGTACTGTAAACTTTAGATGTTCTTCTATAGTTAGCGGATAATCGCCTACACGGCTGTAGTAACCTTCTACAAAGTACCAAATCATTTGTGCCGCCAATTGAGTCGTTTGACGATTGTTGTCATAACCAGGGTTTACTTCATAAATTCCCAACGATGTCAGCTTATCACTTAAGCCAGCATATCGAGTAATCTGACAAAGTTCTTCTCCGCTAAAACCATTGGGTGTGGCTTCCGCGTGTCCCGGGGCATCAGCTTGACGAACGGCAGAAATATCTATACTCAACATATCGGCATCGCGCAGTACCGGCTCTGCGTCCTCCATATTTGCACGTATTAAACCCAGTCGATGACAGTCAAAATTCAAGCTTTCTAAAGTTTCCACAGCTTTTCCATCGTTAAGGTATGTTTGAAAGCCAAGGTGTGAATAATTGAAAAGATAATTAGGTGTGTGGGTAAAGATATTCATCACAAAGTTCGTAGAATCCAGTTTGGCAGCTTTGCCTGTTTCCGGATTTATATGCCCTTCTATCATATCAATTCGCTCGTCCACATTTACCACATTAATAAGCGTTTGTAGGTTTTTGTATCCCAAATATTGCCCGAAGGTAAGGTCGTGGCTCCCGCCTATTATTATAGGAATTACTTTGTGGGTAAGCAATTCAAGCATAACCGAAGCCAATGCGAAATAAGTATCGCGTGGCGTTTCACCGGGAGTAATATTTCCTAAATCGAGAAAACGAAATTCCTTTTCGATAGGTGGCATGTAGAGTTTGTAAAACTCTTTACGGATTAAGTCGGGAGCTTTGGCAGAGCCTAAATTACCAACCGAGCCCCGATCATCACCAACACCCAACAGGGCAATATTAAATTGACTAAGGTCAATTTCTTTGCCTTCATAAATAAAGACATAGTTGCCTAATTGAGCGGGATTGAGCTCGGCACCTTCTAGCAGATTTTCTTTGTCGATGGGGGTAAGGAATTCGTATATCATAAATTGAAAGTAGAGTAATTAGCAGTAAGTACTAAACTGTATGGCAAAGACAAATACACAGGCTGTCTGTTGAGTGAAGATTTGCGAGGACGGGGGCATAAACAAGCGCGAAGGGAATCTTTCTGCCGTTTAGTTTTTGCAGCTGTATTCACATAGACATTCTTAACCTATTGCCCAAAAAAATAGTATTAACTCTGGCCAAAAATGGTTATGTTGATGTTATTTAGGTAAGACTTAAAATGGACTTTTGCTTGAAGAAAATATAAGGATTAGAATAACAACAATTCCTCTTTTAGGAAGGAGGCAAATTAAAGAATCAAGATGAAATTAATCAGGTATATTTCTTTGATATTTCGTATTAGTCGCGTGTGTTGTGCAAACAAAGTACTTCTTCACCCCTGCACACAGACAAATGCTTCTATTTAAAGCAAGAATGTTAAAACCCGATAGAAGCAAGGTTTTTTTGTTTTACAGCAGAGAACGTACATTCGCCTCATGTCTTTATTATCTCTTCAGCACATCGTTAAACAGTATGGCAGCTACAAAGCCAGCGATGATGTAAGCTTTGAAATTCCGAAAGGAAAAATTTTTGGTTTGTTGGGCCCTAACGGTGCAGGAAAGACAACCCTAATAAGAATGATTACCCGCATTCTTTATCCCGATGGAGGAAACATTCTGTTCAACGGGGAACAATTGACTGATAAGCATACCGAAAACATCGGCTACATGCCCGAAGAGCGTGGGCTTTATAAAAAGATGAAGGTGGGGGAACACCTGATTTACCTCGGGAGATTAAAGGGGCTTTCCAAGGCAACAGCTACGCAAAGTGTAAATGCATGGTTGAAGAAGTTTGAAATAGAAACCTGGTTCAACAAAAACATAGAAGAGCTTTCGAAAGGCATGAGCCAGAAGGTCCAGTTCATCGCTACGGTATTGCACAACCCGGATTTACTCATTCTCGATGAGCCTTTCAGTGGACTCGACCCTATCAACTCCAAGTTGATAGAAGAAGAAATCCGCGATATGAGCCGCCATGGAAAGACCATTATTTTTTCTACTCACCGCATGGAACAGGTGGAAGAGATATGCGATGAAATTGTGCTGGTGAACAAGGGCAAAAAGATTCTGGAAGGAGGAGTGAAGGAACTGAAACAGCGGTTCAAGGAAAACAAATACCACATCTCCTTTAATGGAGAACTTAAAAATGGTTTGCTCGATAACTTGAATGTGGTGGAACAAAGCGTAGGAGAAGTAACTGTGAAGTATAACGAAGAACATCGCGGCAACGAGTTGTTGAAATTATTTGTGGAGCACGGCATGGAAGTATCTTCATTCAACGAATTATTGCCCAGCATCAACGAAATTTTTATCCGTCAAGTAGAAGCTAACTAAATGAACAAAATCTGGATTATCATTCAACGGGAGTATATCACCAGGGTAAAGCGCAAGAGCTTTATCATCACTACCCTATTGGCTCCGCTTGGTTTCTTTGCTCTTATCTCGGGCTCAGTGCTTATTAGCACTTTCTCTCAGGGCCGAACCGATGTTGCTATTATTGACGACAGCGGCCTGTTCAAGGATATCACTCTGCCCGATGCCGAAGACCAGACTGTCTATTTTCATAAAGTAACCGAGAAACTGGACGAACTTTCTGCCGCTTTACCGAAAGGAGAAAAAGAGAAAAGAAAATATCAGGGTATAATCTACATACCCGCCAACTTCAACATTAAAAACCCTGACAATCCGGTTATATCCTATCGTTATGTAGAGCGGCCGGGTGTAATGAAGAAACAGTTTATTTCGGGACGCATCAATTCAGCGTTGGATAAGCTACGCATGAAGTTGCTGAACATTGACGAGGAGGCACAAACCCAAATGCAGAAAAAGGTTCAACTGGATTACTCTTCGCTCGATAATCAAACGGAGAAAAAGGGCTACACAGAAGCAGCGGGAATTACCGGTATGGTCATGGGCTTTGCTATTTACATATCGCTTTTCTTCTATGGCACCATGATTATGAAAGGTGTAATGGAAGAGAAAACAAATCGGATAGTAGAAGTATTGACCTCTTCGGTAAAACCATTTCAACTATTAATGGGCAAAATTATTGGAGTCGGGGCGGTAGGGCTTACGCAATTTATTCTTTGGATTATCCTCATGTTCGGAGTCAATATTGTGGCAGGTATAATTTTTGGAGTAGCACTGCACTCTCATCAACCCGCTATAGGGGGAATGCAAGGACAGAGTATAGATGCGGAGGAAATGCAGTTGGTGATGAATAATCTTTCGCAACTTCCGTTTAAGCAAATTGCATTTTTATTCCCCCTTTATTTCCTTGGTGGATTTCTACTTTATGGTTCACTCTTTGCCGCAGTCGGTGCTGCTATGGGCGAAGATGGCGACCAGCAATCGCTCATGATTCCAATCACCGTGCCAATTATTATTTCCATTTTCATAGCTATCAATGTCATTAATAATCCAGATAGTTCGTTAGGGTTCTGGGGATCTATCATTCCATTTACATCGCCTGTTGTAATGAGTGCCCTGTTGCCATTCCGACCGGTTTGGTGGCAGATTGCAATTTCTGTTTTGCTGCTAATTGGTGGCTTTATTCTTACTACCTACATCGCAGCCCGCATCTATCGGGTAGGTATTTTAATGTATGGCAAAAAGATAACTTTGAAAGAAATGGGGCGCTGGATATTTGCCCGCACCTGAAATTATTTTTTATTTAAGCATTCAAGTACAATTATGAAAAAATCTATTGCTATAATCTCTTTGTTTTTTGTTTCCATTGCTTCCTTTTGCCAAGCACTAATTTCAATTGAAGATACTTTGCGCCCCATGAGCAAAGGTTTGCTACATAGTTATGCTACTGTAATTGCAAAAGCCACGATACAGGATGTAGAAAAAGATTGGATAAAATATATGATGGAGGGGGCAAAAACAAAACCTGTTTCTTCTAATGGAGAAATAAATATGGTAGGGGCTGTGGTTAAAAATATCTCAACAAAACCGATCAACATCTACAGTAAATTATTGGAAACATTGGAAGGTGTGAAACTGACTGCCTGGTTTACCGAAAATGACTCTATTTTCATTTCAAAAGATTCGAACAGTGAGCAGCATTTGGCCGTGCAGAAGTTTGTACGCGATTTTGTTATTCGTGAACTGAAAGGAGCTGCCACCAAAGAACTGAATGCAGAGAGAGAAAAGCAGAAGGCATTAGAAAAGGAATTAACGGGCTTTATCAAATTGGAAGAAAAGTCGAACAAGAAGATAAGCGAAAATCAACGTGCTATTCAACGCGCTAAAGATAATATCACATCTACTAATGGTGATATTCAGCGTAAAGAAGAGCAGATTATATCTCAAAAAGGAATGGTGGAAAAAACTGCCGCTGACCCTAACGCGAATAAAGGCGCAAAACAAACACAGAAGGATCTGGAAAGCGGGAAGAAGAAATTGCAAAATCAGAATGAATCGCAAGGGAAAATCATTGACCGCTTAGAAAAAGAAATTCGCGAAGAGCAAAGAAATATTGAGGACATGAAGAAGAAGGAAGACCTCAAAAAGGCCGATATTGAAAAGCAGAAGTTGATGGTGCTTAATGCTGAAACCAGACTAAACGCCATTCAATAGAAAACAACAAAAGGCCAGTCTTATTGTCTGTTCTCTATTATTCTGTTTTTTAGGCATTAAATTATTTTCTTTGGCAGCAACAATTCAACTATGAAGGGAATTATACTCGCAGGAGGTTCCGGCACCCGTCTTTATCCAATTACTTACGCTATCAGTAAGCAGATAATGCCGATTTATGACAAGCCGATGATTTATTATCCGCTGACTGTTCTAATGAAAGCCGGCATTAATGAAATTCTCATTATTTCTACACCTACGGATTTACCTAATTTCGAAAGACTATTGGGTGATGGAAAGAAGTTTGGCTGTACCTTTACCTACAAAGTACAGGAAATTCCAAATGGATTGGCGCAGGCTTTTGTGCTTGGTGAAGAATTCATTGGAAATGATAAGGTGGCTCTTATTCTTGGGGATAATATTTTTTATGGCAGCGGTCTCGACCAGTTATTGAAAGCCAATTCAAACCCTGATGGCGGTGTGGTGTTTGCCTATCATGTAAGCGATCCTGAAAGATATGGAGTGGTTGAATTTGATAAGAGTGGCAAAGCCATTTCTATTGAAGAAAAACCAAAGGAGCCGAAGAGCAATTATGCAGTTCCGGGTCTTTATTTCTACGATAATAACGTGGTTGAAATTGCAAAGCAGCTAAAGCCCGGTGTTCGTGGCGAATATGAAATTACTGACGTAAACAAGGAATATCTCCAACAGAAGAAATTGCAGGTAGGAATTTTAGATAGAGGAACAGCCTGGTTAGATACCGGAACCTTCGATTCGCTTATGCAGGCATCGCAATTTGTGCAGGTAATAGAACAACGCCAAGGGTTGAAGGTAGGTTGCATTGAAGAAGAAGCCTGGAGACAGGGGTTTATTTCTACCGAACAACTTCGCACGCTTGCCGAGCCGTTGCTGAAAAGCGGTTATGGTAAATACTTATTAGAACTTATTTCCTAGGAGGTCTTTAAAGACATAAATGATATGATGACAAGTTTTAAAAACAGAATTTTAGTAACAGGTGGTGCCGGATTTGTTGGCAGCACTATGGTAGACAAGCTGATTGAAAATCCCGACAATTTTGTTTTGATAATTGATAACCTGTCTACCGGGAATATTAATCGTTTGCCGGCCGGTAATCCGCTCAACAACTGGAAGTTTGTTAAGTGCGATGCCAATTCATACCGCGACATTGGAGCCATTATTACCTCGCATCAATTTGATTACATTTTTCATTATGCGGC
>CANJVG010000020.1 GCA_947478005.1 Bacteroidota bacterium | reverse complement strand
CTGTTGCTCGATGAAGAAGGCAATGAACTATTGCTTCCTAAAACCGAACAAATCAAAACCGATTTCTTCAAGAAAGGCGAAACCGTTCGTGCAGTGGTGAAGAAGGTAGAATTGAGAGGCGGCACCCCGGCAATCATTCTATCAAGAACCGACAATTCTTTCCTGGCCAAATTGATGGAAGGCGAAGTGCCGGAAATTTTTGACGGACTCATTGTTATCAAACAAATCGTTCGCGAGCCGGGCGAAAAAGCAAAAGTAGTAGTTGAATCTTTCGATGACCGCATCGACCCGGTGGGTGCTTGTGTGGGCGTAAAGGGTTCGCGTATCCACGGTGTAGTGCGCGAGTTGAAAAACGAAAACATTGACATCATTAACTACACCACCAATCTTTCGTTGATGGTGCAGCGTGCCTTGGCTCCTGCTAAAATCACTTCGTTGGATATTGACCAGGATAAGAAAAGAATTTCCGTTTATCTCGCACCTGAGCAGGTTTCTTTAGCCATCGGCAAGCGTGGAGTAAACATTAAACTAGCAAGCCGGTTAGTAGGTTTTGAAATCGATGTATTCCGTGAAAATGATGGAGAAAACGTAGAGGAATACGATATTGACTTAGAAGAATTTGCAGATGAAATTGAAGGTTGGATGATTGATGAGTTGAAGAAGATTGGTTGCGACACCGCCAAGAGTGTTTTGCACTTGAGCGAAGAAGAACTGGTGCGGAGAACCGATTTAGAAGAAGAGTCAATCAAAGAAATTAGAAAGATTTTGGAGAGCGAGTTTCAGAACGATGCGAAGTCATAGTTTTTGAGATGAGCACAAACAAACAACAAAGCGAAAGGTGATGAGTGATTGGTGATGAATGCCAAACACTCATCACCAATACAAATTACTATTCACTAAATAAAATACATGTCAGAAGAAGTAAAAGCAGTTCGATTAAGTAAAGCAGCTGGTATTTATAATGTCAGCTCAGACCATATTATGGCTGCCTTAAAGGCAAAAGGTTTCAAGGAGGTGAATCCGAATACCAAACTTGATGCAGGGATGATTGCTGTACTCGACAAAGAGTTCGGGGCCGACAAATCTATTAAGCAACAGGCTGATAACACCGTCAAAATAATAGCGGAGAAGGTGAAGGTAGTGGAGGTTGTTCAGGAAGTAGTTGCCCCGCCTGTGGTAAAGGTGAAAGAAAAAGAAAAGGAGCAGGAAGAAGAGAAAGAACTGCTGGTAAAAACCATTCAGGCGCCCAAAGAAGAAAAGACGGATGATTTAATTACCGCCAAAAAACAAAAAATTGAAGGCCTGAAACAAGTAGGCACAATCGATTTGGAGGCAAAGCCTAAAAAAGGAAAAAAGAAGAAGGAAGAAGAGGCGGTGGTAGCAGGGACTCCCGTAGAAGAGGTAGTTGTAGAAGTAAAACCTGAACCGGTTGTTGAAGTAGTTGAAGAGAAAAAAACTACCAAGAAAAAGAAAGCCGAACCGGAGCCGGAGCCGGAAGAAAGGATTGAAACAAAATACCAAACCGTTGAAGGCACCAAGGTGGTGGGCAAAATTGACCTTACTCAGTTTGACCCTAAGCCTAAAAAGAAAGAAGAACCTGCCGGTGATGGAGTTAAGCACGAACGGAAACGTATTCTCGTTAAGAAAAAAGAACGAGCACCACTTGTTCAGGATACGGCCTACAACAAAAAGGTTTCCAATTTTCAGACAAAGCGCGATGTAGTTAAGAAGCCGGAATCGAACCAGCCAACAGAAATTACCGAAAAGCAGATTGAAGATAAGATTCGCGCTACCATGGCGAAGATTCAGGCGCAAACTTCTAAGAGTGACCGCTCGAAATTTAGAAGAGGTAAGCGTGAAGCGGTGCAGGAAAAGATGGAAGCGGCTCAAGAGGGCATGCAAAACAACAAGCTGCAAGTGGCAGAGTTCATCTCTGTTTCCGAGTTGGCGAGTTTAATGAACATGTCGCCCGTGCAAATTATTTCTACTTGTATGCAGTTGGGAGTTATCGTTTCTATTAATCAACGTTTGGATGCTACGGTCATAGAATTAGTAACTGCCGAGCATGGATATGAAGTAGAATTTATTTCTGCGGCTGATCAAACAGCGTTTAAGGAAGAAGTACCGGATAAACCGGAGGACTTGCAAACCCGCGCTCCGATTGTTACTATCATGGGACACGTTGACCACGGTAAGACATCATTGCTCGATTATATCCGAAAAACAAATGTGGTAGCCAAAGAAGCTGGAGGTATTACACAGCACATTGGTGCTTATGAAGTAACCACTGCCGATGGAAGAAAGATTTCTTTCCTCGATACACCGGGACACGAAGCGTTTACCGCTATGCGTGCCCGCGGAGCTAAGGTTACGGATATTGCGGTAATTGTTGTGGCGGCTGATGATGCCGTAATGCCTCAAACAAAAGAAGCCATCAACCACGCACAAAGTGCCGGGGTACCAATGATTTTTGCTTTCAATAAGATTGATAAAGACGGAGCAAACGCTGATAAAATACGCGAGCAACTTTCTTCTATGAATATATTGGTGGAAGAATGGGGCGGTCCTTACCAAAGTCAGGAAATTTCTGCCAAGAAAGGTTTGAATATTGATTTGCTTTTGGAAAAGATTTTGATTCAGGCAGAATTGCTTGAGTTAAAAGCCAACCCCGAAAGACTGGCTGTAGGTTCTGTAATTGAAGCTACGCTCGATAAAGGACGAGGTTATACGGCTACCGTTCTTGTGCAAACCGGAACCTTAAAGATGGGTGATATTATGGTTGCCGGACCATACTATGGTAGAGTTAAGGCTATGTTTGACCACACAGGATCAAAAAAGAAAGAAGCCGGTCCATCTGTTCCGGTACAAGTATTAGGACTAAGCGGAGCCCCGCAAGCGGGTGAAAAGTTCAAGGTGTTTGACAATGAACAAGACGCGAAGGAATTGGCCACTAAACGCGCACAGATTGAACGCGAAACCGGAATTCGCACCAAGAAACATATCACGTTGGATGAAATTGGAAGACGTTTGGCATTGGGCAATTTCAAGGAGCTCAACATTATTCTCAAGGGAGACGTGGACGGCTCGGTGGAAGCCTTGGCCGATTCATTACTCAAACTTTCGACCGAAGAAATTCAAATCAAGATTATTCACAAGGGAGTGGGTGCCATCTCCGAATCGGATGTGCTTTTGGCCACCGCTTCAGATGCTATTGTAATTGGTTTCAATGTTCGCCCATCGCAAAATGCGCGTAAGATTGCCGATACAGAAGGTGTGGATATTCGTCTTTACTCTATCATCTACAACGCTATTGAGGAAATCAAGAGCGCGATGGAAGGATTGCTGGAACCTAAAATTGAAGAGAAGATTATCGGTAATTTGGCAGTACGCACCGCTATTCACGTTAGCAAGTTCGGCACAATTGCAGGTTGCTTTGTAAGCGATGGAAGAGTGTTCCAAAAATCGAAAGTGCGCGTAATTCGCGATGGCATTGTGGTGCACACCGGCAGCGTATCGGGCTTAAAGCGATTTAAGGATGATGCGAAAGAAGTGGTAAGCGGATTAGAGTGCGGAGTGATGCTGAAAGACTATCAGGATATAAAAGAGAACGATACGATTGAGGTATATGAGGAGGTGGAAGTGCAACGTAAGCTCTAAGGCAAGTTGATTTTCCAAATAGCGGTTATTAAAATAAGGGGCAATGAAGTCAACAAATAAAGTAGTGCGCGCAGGTTTTGCGTTTGTATTGGTAACAATGCTTTTTGCAAGCGGTTGTAAAAAAGGAACCGGCCTGAATATTTTCTCTATTGAAGACGACAAAAATTTTGGCGCCAAAATGGAAACGGAAATTGCCAACAACCCCACGCAATATCCTTTGCTCGACCAAGCCACTCATCAGGCTTCATATGCTTATCTCAACTCGCTCAAGCAAAACATTCTGGCCAGCGGCCAGTTGACCCATGCCAATGATTTTGTTTGGAAGCTTTACATTATTAAAGACGACAACACTCAAAATGCTTTCTGCACACCAGGTGGTTACATTTATGTTTACACGGGGCTTATAAAGTATTTGAATAACGCCTCGTCTCTTGCCGGAGTAATTGGTCACGAAATGGCTCATGCCGATCAGCGCCATAGCACCAACCAAATGACCAAACAGTATGGCTTAGATTTGCTGGTGAGCATAGTTGCCGGCACCACCAGCGGAGGACAGCTTGCTCAAATTGCCGCCAGTTTATCTACCCTTGCTTTTAGCCGAGAAGACGAGAAGGATGCCGATGCTCACTCTGTGATATATCTTTGTCCGACACAGTACCGTGCAGATGGTGCAGCCGATTTTTTCGAAAAAATAATTGCCTCCGGCACATCACAGCCCGTTCCTGCTTTTTTAAGCACCCACCCCAATCCTGATACCCGCGTGGCAAATATTCATGCCAAGAAAACAGAACTTAATTGTTCGGGCGTTCCTTCAGATGGGACCGAAAATGCTGACTATACTGCCTTCAAGGCAAGTCTTAACTAATCATTTCCGCACTTCTTTTTCTATAGTTCGCCCTTTCATGTCCTTGCCGATGCTCATTTTGTGCGCCTAAGGTTTACGCTTCCTGTTGCCCCACTACTTCATCAATCTATCCAATTTTTGGTGGACGAGTTTGGCCAGCTTGATCGGGCTACTTTGCATCATCTCAGCGCATTTTCATTCATCCAAACGCAACAAGGAATGATGGTGCGCGAGACCGAGGCTTTTAGTTTCGCAGATACCCATTTTGTCCCAAGAGGAATTTTTGCCGCAAGGCAGAATGAGATTGTCCATTATAAAGAAACCCAGAAACGCAGCACTTCTCCTCTCTTGTTCCTACCATTTGGCTTAGTTTCTCTACTTTCGTAGAAAAATAAATTCCTATGAGCGAAACAACTCCTTCCCATGTTATTGCCGAAACACAGCGTCTCAACTCCATTATTGATGTTCTTCTTTCCCGTGTAGCAAGCTTAGAGAGCGAAAATGCCCGCCTTAAAACTGTCTTAGGAATAAGTGCTGCTGATAATTCCAATAACAGTTATAGTACAGGAATAAGCGGCTCTGCTTCTTCCCTTGATAATTCCAACTTAGGAATAAGCAGAACTGTAAATGGCAATGAAAGTTCTAATGTTGGAATAAGCACTAGTGCAAAGCCATTGCCTCAAACACTAGAGATAAGTCAAGGGTTGATTTCTTTGCTTTCGCAAGTGCTTCGCCAATCGGGCTTTAAACACGCAAAGCGCGACACTACCGAAAATGCAGCGCGGCTACTGCTCCACTTTCATAATAAAGGCAGAGGCGGATATCCTGAACTGCGCAAACTAACGGGGCTTTCAGAAGGCGGTGTTGCCAAGTTTATTATGTCGCTGAAAAAATGGAACCTGATTAAACGTACAGGTTATCAGCAATTTGCTCCTACCCCACATGCCGATCAGATTATGCAGAAATGCCTGATTTAAAAATCCGGAATATCTGTTGCCTTGCGTGGCAGTTGGGCATTTATCCCTAATCATCGGGCATAAAAAAATCCGCTCCTGATTAGGAAGCGGATTTCGTTTGTTCACCGAAAAAAATTTACTGCATTTTAATAACCATGGTGTTGAACGGGTCATTGTTCATCTGGTATTTTACATTGGCATTGCTTTTTTCCTCGCTTTCCATAGGCTGAAGAAAAATATCAGCGTCTATATAGGTTTGCGCTTTGTCGATTCCTTTAATGGTAAATCGCTTGTAACCCGATATTTTAAACACTAATCGCACCGGCTCGCCCAATTCTTTTTTATTAAGGGCAAGGGCATAGTTGCCTTTGTCATCAATAGATGCCTGCAGCAACTCTTCGCCAAACTTATCGAAATTGATTTTCGCGTTGACAATTGGTTTACCCGTTTCGGCATCCAAAATTTTTCCCGTGACAACTAATACATCGGGGTTAGCGATAGCATGGTTGGTTACCGCTTGCGGACCTGCGGTTAAATTGGTTTTGCCTGCTGATAATGTACTCTGTGCGGAAAGATTTCCACATACAAGGGCCAACAGGAAGCCTACGCTTAGCGTAAGTGTGGTTTTTGTTTTCATAACGACCTCCTTTTTATTAAATGATGATTAAATACTGATTATGACTACTGAAAATTGATAAAGTTAAACCTGCCCCACCTGCCCCCATTTAGCGAAAATCCTTGTTCAGCGAATTTTCGCCACAAATATACATTTAACCAAACGAAGAGTTGTGGAAAACATTGTAATCCTATTGTTAAAAAATGGAAAATAAATTGTGAAGCGTAAATTAGAAGGCCTGAAGCTCCACCAGGCGCTTGTAAATGCCGTTTTTGGCCATCAGACCGATGTGATTGCCGCGCTCAGAAATTTTGCCGTCCTGCATCACTATAATTTCATCGGCATACTGAATGGTAGAAAGGCGATGAGCAATGACAATGGTCGTGCGCCCTTTCATTAGCTTTTGCAGGGCTTCCTGCACCAGTTTCTCCGAGTTCGAATCAAGTGAAGAAGTAGCTTCATCCAAGATGAGTATAGGGGGATTTTTCAAAACCGCACGGGCAATAGTTAAGCGCTGGCGCTCGCCACCGCTCAGCTTTCCACCCCTGTCGCCAATAGTAGAGTCGTAGCCGTTCTCTAATTTCATAATGAAATCATGGGCGTTTGCAATCTTCGCTGCTTCAATGACTGTTTCCCGGGTAGCGTTTTCGATACCAAATGCAATATTGTTGAAGACCGAATCATTGAACAAAATAGACTCCTGCGAAACCATACCAAACAAGCCACGCAAGTCATTGAGTTTATAATCACGCACGTCTGTTCCGTCAATTAAAATTTGTCCTTCGCTTATATCATAAAACCGTGGCAGCAAATCTACCATCGTGGTTTTGCCGGCACCCGACTGCCCAACCATAGCCACCATTTTTCCCTTCTCTACTTTCAGGTTAATGTCGTTGATAATTTTCTTGCTGTCGTAATTGTTATAGGTAAAACCAACCTTGCGGTATTCTATTTCCCTTTTAAACTCCCTTATGGGCAGTGCATTTGCTTTCTCTGCTATCTGCACTTCGGCATCCATCACCTCAAAAATCCGCTGTGCCGAAGCCAATCCCTTTCGGATATTGTAGGAAGCCGATGAAAAGTTTTTGGCGGGTGGAATTAACTGCGCAAACAAAACCATGAAACCAATGAAGGTTTCAGCCTCCAGATTTTTATGGTCGAGCACCAGGGTTCCTCCAAAGTAAAGCACCGTGCAAACCACGCACATGGCTAAAAACTCGGTAAGTGGAGAAGACAACTCTCTGCGTGTATTTATCTTGCGACTAAGCGTAAAAAACTCCGTATTGATTTTGTCAAACTGCTCGCGCATAAACTTTTCGGCATTGAACGCATGAATAATGCGCAGGCCTCCTAGCGTTTCATCAGCTATAGAAAGCAGTTGTCCGGAAACAGATTGCGCCTCTATCGATTGCTTTTTTAAACTCTTACCCACCCGGCCAATAATAAAACCGGTAACCAACAGCATTACAAAAACAAAAGCCGTCAACTGCGGGCTCAACAACAGCAGCGCGGCCAGATAAATAATGATATTGAGTGGCTCGCGAACGGTGACTTCAATAAAACTGATGATGCTTATTTCCACTTCTTTTACATCGTCCGTCAAACGCGAAATGATATCGCCCTTTCTTTCCTTTGAATAATAGGAAAGTGGCAGCGAGAGAATTTTTGCATAAAGCTCATTGCGAATATCGCGTACTGCACCGCTACGGATAGGTGCTAAAAAGTAAACCGCCAAAAAACGAAAGAGGTTCTTGAGAAAAAACAAAAAACCAATGGCCACACAAAATTTTTCGAGAGCAACCAATTGACCATTCGTCATTATTTCATCGCTCAAAATATATTTCATGTAATTGATAAACGACTCTGCGCTCAATTGCAACTCCGGTTTCACCACCACCTTCGGAATTTTATCGAACAACAACTGTAAAAAGGGGATAATCATTATCACCGAAACCAGCGAGAATACCACAGTAAGCACATTGAAAAGTACATTGAGCAGGGCAAATGCAGTGTACCTGCGTATGTAACTAAGAATGCGAAAGAGATTCTTCATGTTGGACAAATATAGAATGATGACTGAAACGCTCGAAAGAGAAAAATATTTCTTGCCTTGTTTTTTACCTTTACCGGAAATTAGAAACCATGGATTCGCGCAGACAATTAAAGGTCAGTTCAGTAATACAAGAAGCATTTGCAGAAATATTAACCCGCGAAGGCAAAGCGCTTACGGGCAAAGCGTTTGTAACCCTTACCAAAGCGAAAGCCACCTCCGATTTATCGCTGGTGCGCTTTTACCTCAGCATTTTCAATGCTGAAAATCCAGATGAAATAATTGACAAATTCAATGAGCACAAATTTGAATTGAAAAGAAAGCTGGCCGAAAAACTTCGTCATCAGCTTCGAGTAATGCCCGAGATTGAATTCTTTCGCGATGAAACGCTTGATTATGCCTTCCACATGGAGGAGGTTTTTAAAAAAGTGCACCAGGACGATGAGCGGATAAAAGCAGAAGCTGTTAAGCCAAAGTTGGAAGAAAAACCTAAGACAAAGAAAGTAGCAGCGAAAAGAAAAGCAGCAGCCAAACAGGCTAAGAAGTAAACCAATAGCAAACAGTTAGATGCTAGCATTCCGAATAGCACTTCGCTATATCTTCTCGAAAAAATCTACCAATGCTATCAACATTATTTCGAGGGTAAGCATGTTGGGTATGGGCGTGGGAGCCTTTGCCTTAATCGTTGTCCTCTCTGTTTTTAATGGTTTCGAAGGGTTGGTTCTTTCGCTCTATAATTCATTCTATCCCGATTTGGAAATTCGTGCTGTGCAAGGCAAAACGTTTGAAGACGATTCGCTGCTCTCTTCCAAGATTCTGCACCTTGATGGCATTGCCTATCTCTCTCGCATCCTCGAAGAAAACGCCTATCTTGAATATGGCGAACAAGCACAACTGGGCACCATCAAAGGAGTTGACGAAAACTTCAACGCAGTTACTACCATCAAAAACTATGAACGTGATGGAAAATTTTTGCTCCACGATTCCACTATGAACTATGCGGTTTTGGGAGCGAACATCAGCTACACCATGAATATGGATGTAACCCATGGTAGCGAACCGCTTCGCATTACGGTGCCCCGCAAAGGAGTAAGAACGGCCTTTGCTCCTGAAGATGCGTTCAATACAATGTCTGTAGTTCCAGCGGGAGTTTTTGCCATTCAACAAGAGTTTGACTCTAAATATGTTTTTGTCGATTTGAATTTTGCCCGCGAGCTGTTGGGAGAAGATAAGGCTGTTTCTGCTTATGAAATAAAACTGAAAGAAGGTGCTTCGATAGAGGCTGCCAAAAAGCAAATGCAGGAATTGCTTGGTAATGAGTTTGTCGTCAGAACGCGCTATGAACAAAAAGCCGAAACCTATCAGATTATGCTGATTGAACGTTGGGTAACTACTGCTATTCTTGGTTTTATCATTCTGATAATTTCGTTCAATATCATTGGGTCGCTTTCCATGCTGGTGCTCGAAAAAACAAAAGACATTTCTATTCTGAAAGCAATGGGAGCAAATGCCCATGAGATAAAAAAGATTTATTTACTCAATGGAATGTTGTCTTCACTTATTGGCGCGCTTACCGGTTTGGCATTGGGTTATGCCGTTGTTCTTTTGCAAATGAAATTTCACTTTCTCAAACTTGGCGGAGCAGATTCAAGCTTTGTTATCAATTACTATCCTGTAAAATTAAAGTGGCTCGACCCCGTTGTAACGATGACTATTATTGTTTCAGTGAGTTTGCTGGCAGCTTATTTCCCGGCAAAGAGGGCAAGTGAGAGTGAAATGAGTTTTAAGTAGGCAGATAGACGGCTCCTCCTACAGTATCCTTCCGTGCTCCTGTTACACTCTTCAACACATTTACTTCGTTGCGCTTTCGCAAAACGCCCATGAATGCAATTACAAGAGCCTCTTTAAACTTCACCAATTCTTCGTTGGGAATTTCAATGGTGAGTTTAGTTTGTGCTTTTATTCTTTGAACTAAGAATGTATTGAATGCTCCACCACCCGTTATCAATATTTTGTCTTCGGGCGACAAACTGATTTTCTCCTTTTTGATAATCCTTTGAATGTGGTTTGCAATTTGAAAAGCAATGTGCTCCACATAAGTTCGCATTTTATCTTCTGCTGAAATTGGAGATTCATCCAGTATAGGCAGAATTATTTCGCGTGAAAAACTATTGTCTAAAGACTTTGGAAACGGCTGTGAATAAAAATTCACAGCATTCAGCTTCGTAAATAAATCAGCATCCAGTTTACCTCTACTAGCAATTTCTCCTCTGGCATCGTATTCCTTATCGAAAGTATTGGCTAGAAAATTCAAAACCTGATTGGCTGCACAAATATCAAAAGCCACAATTCCGGTTTCTGTTTTGCAACTGATGTTTGCGATGCCGCCTATGTTCAGGCAAAATTTATAATCAGCAAATAACAGCTGGTCGCCAATAGGAACTATGGGTGTTCCTTGTCCGTCATTCGCAATATCCGCAGAACGAAAGTCGCAAACCACCGCAAGGTTTGTTTGGGCAGCGATAGCAGCACCATCGCCTATTTGTGTTGTAAATCCTTTTTGCGGGAAATGAAAAATAGTATGCCCGTGTGAAGCAATGAAATCAACTTTGTTTTGCAACGAATTTTTCTGAATGAATTCATGCACGCAGTTACCAAAATAATTTCCGAGTGAAGAATGCGCTTGTGCTATCTCCTTTGCCGAGGAAGTAGGCAACGATTTTATTCTCTGAATCCCTTCGGCAGAAAACGCCACCACTGCCGTTTGAAGAATTTTAAAACTCCAACTGCCCTCTTCTTCAGCGAATTCGCAATAGGCAATATCCAATCCGTCAAGAGAGCTTCCCGACATTAATCCTATTACACGATAAGAATTCATATTACTTATTGTGCCAGCGCACAATCAAATCAGCTACTGCCAAAATTTCGGCAGTTGATAATTTGTCTGAAAATGCCGGCATGTGTCCTTTACCATGAGTGATGCTGTTCACAAGCCCTGCTTTATCCAAAGCAATCGTGTGCAAATTAGGTGTGCGGCTATCCTTTATTCCCTCTGCTCCATGACAACGCGCACAGTTGGTAGCAAATATTGGTGCACCATCCAAGGCTACTTCTTTTGCAGCGGTTGGAGTCGATTTTTTGGAACAGGAGGCTATAGAAATGAGCATAACAACAAAGGCGAACATTATTTTCTTCATGCGTATATTTTTTGTAAATCTAAATGAAAAAATCAGCGAACCAACGTTACATTTCCTTTGCGCACTATTTCTTCCGAATCCTTTGACTCAGCAATTATCTGCCAAACATATACACTCATTGCTTGCAAATGATTTCCGAAAGTACCGTCCCAACCTTCATTTACATCGCTGGTTTCAAACACTTTTTCGCCCCAACGATTCCACACAGAAAATTCTTTGAGCTTGTAAATATTAACGGTACGGACAATTTTGAAAACATCGTTTACGCCATCGCCATTCGGAGAGAAGGCCGTTGGAACCAGAAGGATATTGTCTTTTACTACAGTGATAAAAATCGTATCGCTGTTAATGCAACCAAATTCATTTTGAGCAACCAAAACATACGACTGCGCTTTGGTAACGGCAGCTGAAGTTTGAAGGGATTTCGGTTTGCTCAAAAAGGTAATCGGTGTCCAATAAAATTTGGAAGCATCGGTGTAGGCATCGAGATAGGCTTTGGTGTCGATATAAATTAAGGTGTCGTTTCCGGCATTTACTATCGGCAAAGGAACCACCACCACAAAAGTGGAGTCGTTGTTTTTGCAGCCGTTTGCATCTATACCGGTTACGTAGTAGTACTGTGAACTTGTTGGTGTGGCGATTGGATTTGAAATGTCCAGAGCGCTCAGCGTGTTGTCAAACTGCCATTGATAGGATTGGGATCCGCTAACAGAAAGTTGTGAAGGATTGCCGGGGCAGATAGAATCGGACGGGCTGAAAGAAAGTGTTGGTGGAGGAAGAATATTTATCAGAATGTTATCGCTTTTGGAATAGCAATAGTTAGATACCGTAAGTGTATAGCTGGTACTGATTGGCGGAAAAAATCCAGGGCTATAGGAATTAGGGTTTAGTAAAAATTGGTTGGGTGTCCATACATAATTTGAAGCGCCCTGACTAGTCACATTCGCGTACGCTGTATCGAAGCGGCAAACTGTTTTAGTATCATCAATAATTACATCGATGTTCGGGTCGAACACAAAGACCGTAACTGAATCGAAACCAAAACATCCGCTGGCATCTGTGCCCGTGACCACATAAGTGGTGTTTAGGGTAGGCCGCGCTATTGGATTTTGTACAATACCCGAATTAAGATTGAACGAAGGTGTCCATTGATAGCTAGTGGCTCCGCTGGCGTTTAGCTGAACACTGTCCCGAAAATTTGCACCGCTAATACAAACGGAAGTATCGGGGCCTGCCGTTACAAATAGACTTTGCTGGATGGTTATGTTCTTGGTGATCGTGTCTCTGCATCCCAAATCATTGCCTCCGATAAGCGTTACAGGAAAAGTTCCCTGGGTAGTGAATTGGTGTGATGGGTTTGGCTGTGTGGAATTGCTGCCATCGCCAAAATCCCAATTCCAGAAGTTGACATTGCCAACTGTAGAAATACTTTGGTCGGTGAAGTTGGTATTTACTCCTACACAAAAATTGGTTGCTGAAAAATCGGAATGATGAGTTGGATAGATATATACAAAGGCATAAGTAGTATCAATGCAGGCATTCGGTCCGCTTCCCTTGGTGGCAATTAGGGTTACAAAATAAGTGCCGGTATCGGGGTAGTCGTAAAAAGGAACGGGTTGATTTGAAACATCGGTGGTTATTCCATTCACGCCAAAATCCCAACTATAGTCTATTGGCACATTGGAAGGTGGCGGATTATAGGAAGTGTTTTTAAACTGCACGTGTAGATTGCTGCAATTAATTACATAAGTGCCTACTCCGGTAGTTGGGTTAATATCTGAGCTGGGAATATCAGCCACCGGAATATTGCATTGCGTTACGTTGAACTGAAAATCGCGGAGATAGGTGGAAATTAAATTGCCGTTTCGATATTCACTTACGCAGATACCTACTACAAATTGGCCCTGGGTATTGGGAGTTCCGGTTAAGTAGCCTGTATTGCCGTCAATGGCCAATGAATTATTTCCCAAAGGATTTGTTTCGCTGTAGCCCGATTCCCAATTTACATCTGAATAGGGCGGACCGGGAGCACTGGTTGGAGCAGGTTCCGTCTGGGATGCTCCCGTTTTAGGAGAGCACAAAGAATAAACGAGTAAATCGCCATCTACGTCCGTGGCTGAATGGTCAAATCGCAAGGGCGCATTAACACAAATAAAGATTGGAGGAAACTGGTTGAAAACCGGACTATTATTATGAAAGGTAGCCGTTGGTGGAATGTAAGCAGAGTAGGTGCCGCCCTGTTCACCGGGCAGGATAAGATTATTGATAGAATTATTGCGACAGCAGCGCACATAAGCCAGGGTAAATCCTTCGGTTGCACTTGGCAAAACATAGGTTGCCTGATAAACCCCTTCCTCTACACAAGCCCCGCTTGTATTAGTCAGACACGGGTTATCTATTGGCGGGTTAATTACCGTAACCGTGGGTGCTTGAAACTCTATGACATCCACCTGAGCACCGCTATTGTCATAGACAAAAACACGGGGGGTAATTATAGTTCCATCTGAAAGAGGTAATCCGTCAAAGGGCGTTTGAGTAGTACAATCGCGATAAACTTTGAGAGTAATATGATAGGTAGAGGTGCTGCCTGCTACGTAGGTATAGGATATAAACCCACCAACAATGTGCCGGGCCGATGCCGAAAAAGCAATGAATAAAAGTATTGC
Source organism: Bacteroidota bacterium (assembly GCA_947478005.1). Classification (GTDB taxonomy): domain Bacteria; phylum Bacteroidota; class Bacteroidia; order Chitinophagales; family LD1; genus Bog-950. The sequence goes on along the minus strand of CANJVG010000020.1, from coordinate 23,461 downwards.
AGCGAAGAAGATTTTTTTCATGTCCAACAGAAACGTAGGACGAAGATAATTTTTTAATGAGTTCTTCGCTCGGCAGTTCGAAATCTTTTAAACCTACTTCGCCTTCTTTGGCCTTCCACCACCCTTGGCGCTGCCAATTACTACGTTGAATCCAAAAGGGGTTAAATTTTCTTCCAGCCCCGGATAAGTAACTAGCAGCAAACGCTTGATAGAATTCAGCATGTAATAAAGAGTTCCGTCTGTGTTAATCGTTTGCCCCGCTGCGGTGCCCAAAAGTTTTTGCGCCTGATTCATTTTTGATTCGGCCAGCGCGCGATGATGTTCACTTTCCTGGCGCAAGGTGTCGGCCTGTTCGAGCTTTTGCTTAAAGTCTGCCATGTCAATAATAGAGGGAGCGTTCAAAGGGCTGGAGGGCCCCATCTCTTCATGCTTCTCTACGATATGTTTCATTAAGTCTATAAACTTATTCGGATAGCCTTTCGGCAATGCAACGCGGACTGTCTTTCTTCCCATAAAGTATGCTTTAGGAAAGCAAAACTAAGTAATTTACTTATGAAAATAAAACAGTTACTTATAAAATACTTTTTCTTTTATAATGAAGTAATTTAAATACCTAACAAACTAACTAATATTTGTAAGAAATCATTCTATTTATATATAAAACTTACTAATTTACTAACGAAAATTAAATACTTTCATAAGTAAATTAGTAAATTCATCTTAGTTTACGAAGACTTATTTCCAATGAACACAGCCTTATAGCCTACTTTCGAACACTTTGTTTGGAAAAATCGGGTCTTTAGGCAATAAAACAGGAGATTAGTGCCAAAGAAGCAACAGAAGATGGAGATAGAAAGTAACAGAATAGATGCCGAAAGGAACTTTTGGGAAATGGTGTTAATCTAAATGGGATTGGTGCCTTACCCCAACAAAAAAATGCAATAACGCTTATTGATATCGACCGTGTCAGTCTTCCAGGCGGCAATCTTTTTGGTGCGGATAAATTGCGTGGGCAAAGTAAGGTCGCAGGCGATGCACAGGTTGGTGTCGGGGCTGCAGGTTCTCAAAACCTCATCCAATAATTTCTGATTGCGGAAAGGCGTTTCCATAAAAATCTGCGCGCCTTTGTTGGCCGCAGCTTCCAGCTTTTTCAATTTACCGATGCGTTGCGCGCTGTCTATCGGCAAGTAGCCATGAAAACAAAATTGCTGACCGTTGAAACCCGAAGCAATAAGCGCGAGCAAAATAGACGAAGGCCCCACCAGCGGAACAATTTCAATATCATAGATATGGGCAAAGGCCACCACTTCGCTGCCCGGGTCGGCAATGCAGGGGTTACCGGCTTCGGAAATAATGCCCACATCTTTTCCCTGCATTACATTTTGCAGAAGTGCGCGACAATCCTGTTGCTTGGCATGTTTGTCCAGTTCACGAATAATTACCTCGGTGTCAAAATTTTTTTTGAAACCAATAGCGCGCAAATATCTGCGGGCCGTGCGCGCATCTTCCACAATAAATTCATCCAACTCCTGCACCCGCGTCTTTATCTGGTCGGGAATAATGGCGGCATTGTCTTCGCCAAGAAAAGAAGGGATGAGGTAGATTTTTCCTAAAGGCATTTGCTTATTTTTTCTGGTGATGAGTTCGGTTATACTTCCTTATCTCGCGTCTTTGTTTTGGCGAAAGGCGTTCGTTGGTGTCTTTGGCAAACACTTTCAAAAACCAATTGCTAATGGCCGGGGCTATTGTTTTTTTTTAGCGTATCCATTTCAGGTGTGCAACTCCAGTTCAAACCTAAAATAGAAGAAGAATCGGCAGGGGCAGAAAACTCATTGTGTTTCAACTGCACCGCGCGGTCATTAAAACTCTTGCGCAAAAAAGCGCCCACAATAGGCATGGCGGCCGTAGCTCCGGCACCTGAACGATTAGACGCAAAGTGAACACTCGGCTGCTCGAAACCCACCCAGGCACCTATTACTATATCGGGATTGTAACACATGAACCAGGCATCGGCATTGCTTTGTGTGGTGCCGGTTTTGCCCGCCAGCGGCATCTGCAATCCATAGCGGGGACGAAGCGAAGCAGCAGTTCCTTTATTAATAACGCCCTTCAACATTTCGGTCAATGTGTAAGCTGTTTTCTCAGGGATAGCTTCTTTATGTACTTCGCCAAACTCGGCCAGCACATTGCCGTCTTTATCCTCAATGCGCTTAATGAAATACGGTTTGCTGTAAGTACCCAGATTGGCAAAGCAGGTATAGGCTCCCACCATTTCATACAATGAAATATCGCAGGTACCCAGGCAAAGCGAAGGCACTGCATCGAGCTTACTTTCAATTTCACATTGATGAGCAAATTGCACCAGACCATTCGGATCGTTGATATCGCACATAATGCGCGAAGTAATTCGGTTATCCGATGCAGCAAGTCCATCCTTCATAGGCACCATGGCGCCTTCTGCCCATTTATCGGTGCCATCCGGATTCCAACTGGCATCAATGCCCGGGCACTCAGGTGCCAGATATGGAATGAGCGTGCACGGCTCATAATTTCTTTCAAGCGCAAAGGCATAGAGGAAAGGCTTCATTGTAGAACCAACCTGCCGTTTGGTGGTTTTCTTTACGTGGTCCAATTGAAAATAACGAATGTTCGGCCCGCCAATCCATGCTTTCACTTCACCGCTCTTCGCATCCACCGCCAAAAATCCAACCTGAATTATTTGAAGATAATAACGCAATGAATCCAAAGGACTCATCACCGTGTCCACCGACTGCGATTTATCTCCATGCCAGTTAAAGACCTCCATCTTAATCTTGGTTTCGAAAATCTTTTTGATTTGAGCATCTGTCTTCCCCTGTGCTTTTAAATCCTGATAGCGTTCGCTTTGCTTCATCATTTTGTCAAGCAAATCGGGTTTAGCGCGCGAACCGAATTTCCACGGGTCTTTGCCTTTCCACTCTTTGAAGTAAGCATCCTGCAAACCGGTTAAATGTTCGGCCACTGCCGCTTCGGCATATTTCTGCATGCGCGAATCAATGGTGGTGTATACCTTCAGTCCATCTTCATACACATCCCACTTGGTGCCATCGGGCTTCTTGTTTTTATCACACCAGTTTTTCAATTCCTGCCGAATGTATTCGCGAATGTAAGTAGCCGAGCCCTCACGATAATCGGGATTGTGAAAGTTGATTTTAACGGGAAGTTTAGAAAGCGAATCGCATTGATGTTGGGTAATGGCGGCAAATTCAGTCATTCTGCGCAGCACTAAGTTTCGCCTGTCCATCGCCCGCTCCACATGGGTTCGCGGATTGTAGAGAGCAGGACCATTCAACATCGCCACCAATAATGCGGCCTCTTCGGGTTTCAGTTCTTTCGGTGTTTTGTAGAAATAGGTAAAGGCAGCCGTTTTAATTCCGTATGAGTTGTAATGAAAACCTACGGTGTTGAAATAGATATTGATGATTTCTTCCTTCGTGAAGGTGCGTTCAAGTTTAGCCGCCAGCACCCACTCTTTAATTTTCTGAAATAATCTTTTCGAAACTCCGGCATGTTGAAAGTCCGAGTGAAAAAGATTCTTTGCCAGTTGTTGTGTAAGCGTAGAGCCGCCCCCTCCATCCTGACCCGGAACAAATGCAAGGGTAATAGCGCGGAACAAACCTTTCAAATCAATACCGCTATGATCGTAGAAACGCTTGTCTTCAGTGGCCACCAAACCCTTCACCAAATAAGGCGACAGTTCATCGTATGAAACTTCAATTCGGTTTTCGGTGTAATAAGAGCCAAGCACTTCAAAATCGGCCGAATAAATAGTGGTAGAAACAGCACTGTTTGGATTTTGAATAGCATCTAAGTCAGGCATCTTTCCCAGCAGTCCTGAGTTTACGCCAACAAAAAACAAGACCACAAATAGAATGAAGGTCCAAAGAATTATTTGTACACGAACAAAAACCTCCCAAAAATTATTTGGATTGAATTTGAAAAAACGACCAATTACGGATTTCGATTTTGCCACTCAACAAATTTATGCAGATGCGTAACACATAACGCGAACTGCGCATAATCATTATAACAGGAACCGGATTTTTTGAATAGAGGAGAGGACAGAAGTAAAAAAGAAAAACTTAGTTACCGGTCTTTAAAAAGCGGATTACGTGATTATTCATCTTTACAAAATAAGCGCCTGCGGTCAGGCCACTAATGCCAACAGGCATAATTCCGTTAGCGTAATCTGTTACTGACTGTGAATAAATTTCACGACCCGTCACATCAAAAATCTGCAAGACCTGATTGGCGGCAAATCCATTACAAACGATGGAAATATTGTCCTTGGCAGGATTTGGAAAAACTAAAAATCTCCCTTCTTCCAGGCTTTGCGTTTCAATACCTGTAGGCGTAGCAACAGAATCGGTAGTAGCCAACCAAATCGTTGTGTTAAGCAGAAAAATCCGGTGATTACCACTTGCTTCACCTGTATAGCTGAAAAATAAATTGTCGTTCGGGTCACCCGTGCCGTCATCGGGAGGAGAGGAGTCGGACAGCGCAGCTACCTTACCGGTGCCGAAACGGGCAGATGCCAGCAAAATTTGTGTAGTGCCCGTTGTGTTGGCTCCGGTTTTGAAAATTAAACCCTTCGCGCTGATGTTGTTAGCATGATTAACGGTAATAGTAGTACCTCCGGAAATTTTGATTTTAGTCGCATTACCTATAGCAGGGTTATGCAAACAGGAATCATTTGGAAGGGATGCTACATTTGAGCTGGTCTGGTTAAAGTCTTGATAATCGAACGTGATGCCGAACGCACGGGCTTGAACCGTATTCGTGTCCATTAGGCTATTCCAGATATGGGGAGAATCCCAGCCGTCAAAATTCCGGTCGCTTGAATCGTGGTCGGCAATCATAAACAAACCGCCACCATGTTTCACAAATTGAAGAAGGGCTGTTTTTTCAGCGGCCGAAAACTTAATGTTGGGTTCATCTGAAATAAAAACCTTGTAGTTGGACAGGTCCTGAACATTCGATGTATTACCGTAAGTAATGGTTTTGTTGTAAGGAAGCGTTTCGACCTGATAGCCCAGCTTAACCAAATCAACACCCCATGCCGAAATGGCACCGTCCCAATAAGTTTCCAGTGTGGTAGACGTAATGCCAGATTGCGCAGGTGTGGGATAGCGTTGAGGATTGGCTTCATTGCTTTGCCCGGCTTGCATGATTCCACCATTACCCAAACCCAGATTAAACACATCGGCATCAATTACCCAATCCGCATTACTTGTCATTTGTGCTTTCGAGGCATCGAATAAAATTTTGGTTTGCGCAAACAGTTGGGCGTTTAGAGACAGAAGGAGAAACAATAAATTCTTCATGCGGTAAATAGAAAGAAATAAAGTCTGACTCGAAAATCGCTCATCTTGTTTAGGTCAACGCAATTGACAGAAAACAAAAAGACATTGAATGTGCAATCCCGTTTGTTTGCCAAAACCAATTTAGTTCTTCTGTTACTTTCGGCCGGTGGAAATAATTCACCTCCTCGTTATTTTTCTGGCTGGAATTGTAGTGGCCTTTATTAATACCGTTTCTGCCGCGGGCTCCTTGGTTTCTCTTTCGGCCTTTATGTTTGTAGGCCTGTCATCTACCGAAGCCAACGCCACCAATCGAATCCCTATCATTTTCCAAAGCTATTTTTCGGCAAAGGGTTTTGAAAGCAAGGGAATAAAAAGCGATGCATACAAATGGTGGCTGGCAGCGGCCTGTGTGCCGGGTGCCGTCATTGGAGCGCTGTTTGCCGTAAAAATTCCTGCTGAAATGTTTAATAAAATACTGGCAGGGGTGATGCTGCTGTTTCTGATAATTACTTTAGTAAATCCGCTGAAAAAAAATGCTGATAGCGAAGAGCGGATAGAACTAAAGCACAAAATAGTTGGCCTGATTCTTTACTTCTTCATCGGCATTTACGGAGGCTTTATTCAAGCCGGTTCAGGCTTCTTTCTAATGGCCCCCGCTCTTTTGCTGCACCGCTTTGGCATCAACAAAACCAATTACTACAAAGTTTCCATCACACTTATTTACACGATAGCCGCGCTTGCTATTTTTATTTGGAAAGGAAATATTCATTGGTATTATGGCTTAGTGATGAGCGCAGGCACTTCCTTAGGCGGCTGGCTTACGAGCCGGTGGAGTGTAACAGTAAACGAAGTATGGATGAAGCGCTTAATGGTCAGCCTGATTCTATTGCTGACCGTTTATGTTTGGTTTTTTAAATAAACTGATTGCGCAGAGCAGTGAATTTTCGGATGCTTTTACTTCGAAAATAAAAAATCGTTTCCCAACCCGCAAAACCAATTCGCGATTGCACAATTCCTTTACATTCGCCCAATGAGATTTCAAAATAAAGTAGTGGTGGTGACCGGTGGCGCATCGGGCATTGGCAAGGCAGCAGTAGAACTGTTTGCGCGTCAGGGTGCGGCAGTGGCCATTTGGGATGTGAACGAAACCCAAGGCAAGGAGTTGGAAATTATTCTTCAACACGAAGGTTTTCCGGCACGGTTCATTAAAGTGAACACCGCCAGTTTTGAAGAAGTAGAAACTGCCGCGAAAGAAATCATTCATCAATTCGGCAAGATAGATGTACTGGTGAACAATGCCGGCATTACCCGCGATGCTTCGCTCCAAAAAATGACAGCCGAACAATGGCAGCAGGTGATGGATGTGAACCTTACGGGCGTGTTCAACTGCACCAAGGCCATTTCGCCCAATATGATTCAAAATAATTTCGGGCGAATCATCAACACCTCAAGCATTGTGGGCCTGCACGGCAATTACGGGCAGGGAAATTATGCGGCCACCAAAGCAGGGGTGATCGCGCTGACCAAGACATGGGCCCGCGAACTCGGGAAGAACAATATCACCGTGAATGCCGTGGCTCCCGGTTTTATTGCCACCGATATGATAAAGACCATTCCCGAAAAAGTGATAGAGATGATGAAAGAAAAAGTGCCTTTGAAAAAACTGGGAACGGCCGAAGATGTGGCCAATGTGTACGCCTTTCTCGCCAGCTCCGAAGCCCAATTTATTTCGGGCACCGTGATTAGTGTGGACGGAGGATTGACAATCTAAACCTATCTGGATGAAATCTACCAACTCTAATTCACCACTCACCACTTACCACTTACCCTGCACCTCATGATTTTAGTTACCGGTGCCACCGGCTTCGTTGGTTCTTACTTAATAAAAGATTTGCTGCGCAGCGGGCAGAAGGCCCGCGCTATCAAGCGCTCTACCTCCACGCTCGAACTGCTCGAAAACTATGCTGCGCAGGTGGAATGGATAGAGGCCGATTTGAATAATATAAGCGAATTGGATGCAGCCCTGCAGGGTATTGAACAAGTGTATCACTGCGCGGGCTTGGTTTCTTTTCAGTCCAACGATTTTGAAAAACTGATGAAGGTAAACACCGAGGGTACCGCCAATCTGGTAAATGCCTGTTTGCAAAACGGAGTGAAAAAAATGCTGTATGTAAGCTCGGTAGTAACGCTCGGCATTCCCGAAAACGATAAACTGATAGACGAAAACTATAACGCACACACCTCTAAACTTCGCTTCGATTATTTCTTGAGCAAGCGCCTGGCCGAAATGGAAATATGGCGAGGCAATGCAGAAGGGCTGGAAACCGTGGTCGTAAACCCGGGTGGAATTATAGGAGCCGGCTATTGGCACCACGAACCATTGAATGTTTTTGAAACGGTGCAGACAGGCCTGAAATTTTACACCGAAGGCGCGAATGGTTTTATTGATGTGCGCGATTTAAGCGCCCTGATGATTCAATTGATGAACACCGATACCAATGGAGAACGATACATAGCCGTAGCCGAAAGTCTTTCGCTCAAAGATTTCCTTTCCCTCATTGCCGATTCCCTCAAAGTTCCAAGGCCTACCCAAAAAGTGACGAAATGGATGAGTGAAATGGCCTGGAGAATAGAAGCAGCGCGCGCCTGGTTAGCCCGAACCGAACCCGATTACAGTCGCGATGATTTGCGGGTGGCCAGAATTCCTTTCTATTACAACAACGAAAAAGTGAAAGCTGTTTTTAATCGTCCGTTTATCTCCATCGAACAATCCATCAACGACAGCGCCAAACTGTTTTTAGAATCAAAAAGCAAAGGCAAGCGCTACGCTGTTTTTTATTGATAAAACCCCCAAGCCATGACACCCGAAACATTCAACATCATCACCTGCGCCTGGATTGTTATTGGCATCGTTTCCTTTCCTTTCCTGCTAAAGAAAACCGCACCTTACGGAAGACATACGACAGAAGGATGGGGCCCTATGATTTCCAATCAAATTGGTTGGATGATTCAGGAAGGTGTAGCACCATTTTTCATCAGCATCTGGTTTTGGACAGGAAGCATTGAGAAAACACACGCGAGTTATTTTTTCTACTTGCTCTATATGGCTCACTACATTTACCGTTCCTACATTTTCCCTTTCCGCACCAACACAAAAAGCAAAAAAATACCCCTGGTTATTTGCGGCTCCGCTGTGTTCTTCAATGCCTGCAACACATTTATTCTCGGTTATTTCTTGGGCAACATTGGCGGCAATTATGCTGATGGATATTTTTTATCACCCCGCTTCATCTTAGGCATTATCGTTTTCATAAGTGGTGTTTTTATCAATGTAAAAAGCGATAACATCCTCATTTCGCTTCGCAAACCCGGAGAAACGGGCTACAAAATTCCCCAAGGCTTTTTGTTCAAATACATTTCCTGTCCCAATCTTTTTGGTGAAATGATAGAGTGGTTGGGCTTTGCTTTAATGATTGGTTCGCTGGCTGCGTACAGCTTCCCTCTCTGGACTATCGTGAATCTGCTTCCCCGTGCACTCGACCACCACAAATGGTATCATCAAAAATTTGCGGATTACCCCAAAGAGCGAATGGCTGTGATTCCCGGTGTGTTGTAGAAATAGTATTTCATCGATAATCCTATTTTCAGATTCTCAACTTAAATTTAAGTCTATGCGATTATATCTACTCCATATTTGCGTATTCATTTTCCTTCATGCTTCAGCTCAATTTGACATTCCCGAACCATTGCCCAACACGGGCGTATATGCCATTACCGATACGGTTTATATGGACGTTGCCGGAAATGATACAAACGCAGGCACTTTCAACGCACCGGTAAAAAGTTTTACCACCGCACTCAGCAAACTACCTTATGGCACAGCGGGTATTAACGGAGGAAATGCTTATGGCCTTATCCTTCTCAAGCCCGGCACCTACTACACCGCCACCGGCTTTCAGCAATATGCTAACACCTGGCAAAGCGGAAATACATATCGGAACGTTAGTGTAGAAGGAATCGGTGACGTAACCGTTTGCGGCACGGTCGATACCTTTGCCTCGAATACACTTTTGTATTTGTCGGGCAGTCATATCTACATCCGAAATCTGAAACTTCGCTATTCCAATTCGCATGGCATTTTATTATCTCGTAGCAACATAACGCTACCTAGACAAACCAATATTTTAATTGATGGGGTTCAGGTTGATAGCGTAAAAGGATTTTGCATGTTGTTTAAAAGCATCGATTCCATTCTGGTAAAAAATTCATCTGGATTATATGGAGCACGTCCTGGAAGCGATAGCTTGACATCTCCCTGCCAATGGCCAAGTGGTATTAAGTTTTTAGGTTGTGCTTACACCACCATCCATCATTCTGAAATAGGCTATACCAGGGGTGAAGGTCTGAATTTTCATAATTCACACTACGGCCTTGCTTACAATAATTTATTACACGATAACAGCTCAAATATCTATGATGATAACTCCGCGAATCTGATTATCCGAAACAACCTGATTTATAATACCCCGGGTATTAACAAACGTTATTGGAGAACTTGCCCTGCAGATACAGGTGCCAACTGGTCAGGTACAGGAATACTACTGGCAAACGAAGGTGCTTGTATAAATGGCAACGGACCGGGCCACAATTTTTGTCGGCTTGATTGTTCCTTCCCTTCCGAAAGCTTTTGGGATGTGGACAGTGTCTATGTTTTCAATAATTTATTTCAAAACACAAGTTCCGTCTTTAGTTTTTGGGAAGGAAACACCAATGTAACCGGAACAAATTGCATTCGAAATGTTTTTTTCTTCAACAATACAGTAAGTGGCATCACGGGTGATTCCTTAGCCAATTTAATAGGGGTGGTTAATTTCTACTTCCCTTCTTACAATCCTATATTTAACTCCTTCTATTCGTATCTAAGCAACGTGAAAATCATGAATAATATTTTCAGTTATGACACCAGCGCTTTCGCCCGTTTAATACCGGTAAGAAAAGTGTTTAGCGCGCTTCATCCCGGCCCTATGGATATTACCTTCAGCAACAATCTTTGGATTCAATCGCATAGCTCATTGGGTGTTGGAGATGTTGTGAGATACGAGCTGCCGTTTAGTTCATCGTTGTTTAAAGATTCCATTTACTCGGTTACGCCATGCGAAACAAACTCTTCATATATCTATGACGCTCCGGTTCCATTCACTATCTTAACGGAAGACTTTAATTATTCACCAAGAAGAAGCCCTTTATCAAACGTTGGGGCTATTGAATTAGATAGTTTTTGCTTAATCGAAACTAAAGTCTTCGAGCCTTCCTTTTCGAAAGACATCAAGGTTTATCCGAATCCCTTTCATAAGAATCTGGAATTGACTGTTTCGAATTGGGGTAACAAATCGGCTAAATCATTTAACCTGGAAATAGAAGATTTGATGGGTAGAATCGTTTGGCAAGGGAAGTTGACCAATTCGAATACAACAGTGGATTTGGCGGGATTCAATAAAGGGGTTTATCTCTTGAAAATTCAGGACGAGCAATTTTTCTCTGTAAAGAAAATTGTAAAACAGTAGAACCAACCAGCCTATCAAGCATAAAAAGAGGAGCACTTTGTGCTCCTCTTTACGTTTAAAAACCTCAAAATTATCTCGGCCCAAACTGTCTTCCACCACCATTCCCGCCTCCGGGTCTTTGGCCTCCCTTTCCTCCATTGCCTTTCATTTGCTGACGTTGCTCGCGCAGGTCTTTCAACTTCTCCTGAAACTTGTGCTCCAAATTATAAAGCTGATTGACCTTGTCTTTACCAAGCGCCCCATCAAACTCATTCTTGTATTTTTTCTTGAGGTCTAATTTCTTTTGTTCAAAATCCAATTGTCTGTTAGCATCTACCTGACCGTTGGCATCCATCTTAAAATTCTGGTGCATCGTTTTCAAATCATTGTGATACTGATTATAAACAGGCCAAAACTTTTGCGCTTCCTGTGGGTTGAGGTTTAGTTGTTGTGAGATAAAGGCTATTCGCAAGGCTTCTATTTTTTCGCCCTTATTGCCTTGTGTATTTGGCTCGGGCTGTCCTTGTGCAAATGCTTGTAAGTTTATCATAAATAACATAGCCAAGCAAAGGTTCAGTTTAGTTATCGTTTTCATCGTCTTCATTTTTCTGTTTGTAAAATTATTTTTCATAAAAATTTGTTTAGTCAAGTATCGCATTGCTTAAATCAGCATCGCTCAAATCGTTCAGCATTTCATTTTCGATCTGAATATTGTTTGTTTCGGTCTCATCAACTCCGGATTCAAAAATTTCATCCTTATAAGAATCGGTATTGTTGTCTAAGTAACTGTTTATTTCCGAATCAGTAAGGGAGGCCATTTTGCAATCCAGCTCGTTGCATTGCTCCACCTTCGCAAACATCATAATCCCAATTAGTACCGTTGCTGCAGTTCCTGCAAACGCCAGCGTATATTTTGGCTTAAAAATTACCTGTACTATATTTTCTAGAACATTATTTAGACTAATCAACCACTTTGGGGTCTCGGTAGACGTTTGAGTTTTACTCTCAAGCCTTATTTGCTTCATCATCTGCTCAGGAAAGTCCGAGAAATAATTATTTGAAACCTCAAAAGCATTTTTCTTTTCAAGTTGCGAAAGTGCCGGGGCAATTGCTTTCAATTCATCAACCACTTCATTAGTTCGAACCTTCTTTAATAAATCAACAGAAAGTATAGTAAAGTAATTGGCAGGGACTTCCACCAAATTTTTCTTCTCTAACTTTGCCAATACCGGTGCTATTGTATTTAACTCCTCAGCAACTCCGCGTAGCTTCACTCGTTCCAGGATTTCCGCTTTAAAACCCACAAAGTAATTTTCGGGAACCGAATAGCGAGTCACTTTTTCAAGTGCTGCTAATTTCGGAGCAATCTCCCTTAATTCGTCTTTTATTTCTTTTGAGTTTTTCATTTTACACATGACAACTTGTATAGTTGTCCTCTTGTTTCTTATTGCTCGCCGTCCTATGACTTGGTTTCTTACAAATGGTTTAATCTCCTCCCAACAAAAACTTCTCAATCTTTTGAGCCGCATGGTGATAACTTGCTTTCAAAGCGCCTTCACTGGTGCCCAATACCTCGCTCATTTGCTCATAAGGCATCTCATCATAATAGCGAAGGTTAAAAACCAACTTCTGTTTATCGGGCAAACTATCAATGGCCAATTGCAAACGCGCTAACAAATCATCAGGGTCGATTTGATGGCTATCGCCCTTTATATGATTCGATGGGGAGTAATTATTGTCGTCATCATCGCTATCCGTTCCGTCAAATGAAATAGTTGCCTTCTTGTTTCGGTAGTTCAAAAACGTAATCGCTTCATTGGTGGCAATCCGGTAAACCCAGGTGAACAACTGCGAGTCTGCCCGAAAATTCTCCAAACTCTTCCAAACTTTGACAAATGTATTTTGCATTACATCGTTTGCATCTTCATGGCTCTGCAACATTCTGCGCACATGGTAATATACCTTTTGCTGATAGGTCTCAATCAGCACCGTAAACGCCTGTTCACGCGCGCCTGAATGAAATAAATCCAAAAGCTCTCTGTCGGTCATAGGATCACGGGTTGTTAAAGATAGACGAAGAAAGTGTTAAAGGGTTTAAATCAAAATTCCACGAGGTCGTTCTTTTCTTTACATTTTACGCTCTCCCCTGTTTTTTATATTCGCGGCATGAGTAAAGAGAACACACAAAACTTGTTTCAAGAAATAATTTCCCATTGCAAAGAATACGGTTTCATTTTCCCCTCGAGTGAAATTTATGACGGACTGAGTGCCGTGTATGATTACGGCCCATATGGAATTGAACTTAAAAAAAACATTCAGGAATACTGGTGGAAGAGCATGGTTCAACTACATGAAAACATCGTTGGATTAGATGCGGCCATTTTTATGCACCCAAAAACATGGAAGGCAAGCGGCCACGTAGATGCTTTCATGGACCCATTGATTGACAATAAGGATTCTAAAAAACGTTACCGTGCCGATGTGCTGATTGAAGATGCCATAGCAAAAATGGAAGATAAGATTGACAAAGAAGTGGATAAGGCACAGAAAAAATTCGGAGAGACGTTCGATAAGGAAATGTTTTTGAAGACGAATCCAAATGTGCTGCGCAACAAGGAGAAAATCAATGCAGTGGAATCAAGGTTCAAGAAGGCGTTGGAGGACAATAATCTGGAAGAGCTAAAGCAAATCATAGTTGATTTGGAAATTGCCTGCGAAATATCCGGAAGCAAAAACTGGACAGAAGTTCGTCAATTCAATTTGATGTTTTCTACCGAAGTAGGCTCTTTGGCCGAAGACTCAAGCACCATTTATCTTCGACCCGAAACTGCACAGGGCATTTTCGTGAATTTCTTGTCCGTTCAAAAAACTTCCCGCAAGAAAATCCCCTTTGGTATTGCGCAGGTAGGTAAGGCATTCAGAAATGAAATAGTTGCCCGCCAATTTATTTTCCGCACCCGCGAATTCGAACAGATGGAAATGCAATATTTTGTTCGCCCCGGCACCGAAATGGAATGGTATAACAATTGGAAGGAAGCCCGCATGAAATGGCATCGTTCACTTGGTTTTGCTGAAAATAGTTTGAAATTTTTCGACCACTTAAAATTGGCACATTATGCCAATGCTGCAGTGGACATTCAGTTCAACTTCCCTTTTGGTTTTAAAGAAATTGAAGGAATCCATTCAAGAACAGATTTCGATTTAAAAAATCATCAGGAACATTCCGGCAAGAAGTTGCAATACTTCGACCCTGAAACAAACGAAAGCTATATTCCTTATGTAGTAGAAACTTCGGTTGGATTGAACAGAACAATTCTTGCCGTGCTGTGCAACGCTTACAAAAACGAAAAGCTGGAAGACGGAAGCGAACGCGTTGTTCTTTCTATCCCTCCGTTTTTGGCACCCATAGAAATTGCCATTTTCCCTTTAATGAAAAAGGATGGTCTTTCTGAGAAAGCATATGAAGTGTTCAATTCTTTGAAATGGGATTTCAAATGTTTTTACGAGGAAAAGGACAATATCGGCAAACGCTATCGCAGACAGGATGCTTTGGGCACTCCTTATTGTATCACAATTGACCATCAAACGTTAGAAGACAATACTGTCACTATCCGTGAAAGAGATACCATGCAGCAAGAGAGAATTTCCATTGAGAAACTAAAAGAGGTGGTAAGCGTAAAAGTAGATTGGCGAAAAGGATTAAGATAGTTCTTAGATTGTACATGCCTTTTTTCACTTATCTTATTGTTTGCAAAACGTGGTATTTGAATTAGTTTGATAAGGTGAATGAAGATTTTTATCTTCGAATCAATTATAGATTATGAAAAACAAATTTTCTCGAATTTCAACTGTCTTTACAATAGCCTCTTTAGCCCTTTTTCTGCTAACCGGATGTAAAAAAACCGAAACCACGGCTCCCGCGGCAACAACCCTTTCTTCCAACAACACAGTTGCTACCAATCCTTACTTCATGCAAGGAACCTTTGGGGACGAAACCGTTAGCCTTCAAGGAACACCAGAGCCATTTACATCCTCTTTTTCAAATGCAGCCGATGTAGAACATGAAGACCATGATGGGGAAAATAATCCTCCCTTGGTTACCGGAACTCGTTGGTTTAATAATTCAAGCACAGACTTACTCGGCAGCACTCAAGGTTCGGTTGAACTTCGGAAAGTAGTTATACGCGTTTTTATAGCTCCATATCCTGTAGCGCAACAACATTATGATATGTTGAATCCTGGAACGCAAACTTTTTCAGATGCACAGCAACAAGGCAATGGAGCTTATGTAACTTTTCGCGATTCCCACGGTGTTCTTTGGACGTCTAAGGGTGACCAGACTGGTAGTACCATCACAATCACCTCACGCGGAGAAATTGTAGGAGCTTCTGCTGCTTTTGCCGGAAAATTCAGTGCAAAGATGTATGACGGCAATGGCAACGTAAAACAAATGACCAACGTTAGTTTCAGTGGTATTGCTGGCTTATAAACGAACAAAAATTAAAACAAAAAGGGGCTCCGTAAAGCCCCTTTTTTGTTTTCGTAAATACAATCAATTTACCTTTTCAATCGTATAGCTTAGAAAGTAGCGGTCTTTCAAATCAAACTTACTGAATGGACAAGGGTCATCATTTTTCCCTTCGTGAGGCGAATTGGTAAATTGATCCTTTCTGCCCAACTTATCAAAAGAATGAAGGTTGCTGATTTCGCCATATTCATCATCTAAACATCCTTTAAGCAACATATTCTGAATCGAAAAAATCCGATTCTTAAAAAATCGTTTAGTTTTTTTGTCACAGGGCGAAGTTGGGTCAAGAATGTCTCCCGATAGCAAATCGATACCATCCACTTCCCATCCGCTCATATACACTCTGAAACTTTTACCGCGAGGCACGGAAACGGTAAATTCATTGTTTAATACCCACTTGTGCTTGTAAGTTTTACCTAGTCCTTTGGTCAATATTTTTCCTTTCTTGGCGAAAAAGTCATTTAAAAAAATCCATTCATTTCCTACGTTAGCAAACAAACGGACTTCGGCCTTTGAAAGTTTATCATTGATATATCGGAATTTAAGATTCGTCAACTTCACCTTGTAAATATCTACAGGCAAATTTGCTTCTACTCCTTTTCCTTCATCCCAATACAGGTAAATAGTGCGTGCATAAATTTCTAAATCGTTTGCATTTTTTGTTTTCCAGGGAATAGTAATGCGTGCAATTGCCGAATCATCATTAGTTTCTACCAACTCATATTGGCTGAAGCTATCTCCATTATGGCGGGCAAGTGAGTAGCGCATTTTTGCTTGTGGAGAAGGACGCGGCAATTCCATTTTTACCGTAAATTCATAATCCTTCGAACTCATGTTCACGCGCCTTACAAAGGTCTGTGCATTAAAGCGATTGTTGTAAAGTGCTCCACCATCACCACTCGCAAATATGTCCACTCGTGTAGCAAACTTCACGGAACTATCGCCTATCTCTATTTTTTCGGGAAGCGAGCGCTTAACCGCCACAAACCGCGGAGGATGTATTTCCGTTTCGCTTGGCGGATGCCCTCTATCCCAAACATATTGTCCTTCAACATGCACCCAATCGCCTATAGTAGGCCAGTTCCAAATCTTATCTTTTATTTCATGTCCCGCACTAAAAAAACCGCCACTTCTTCCATAATCGTTATCTGCGCTCAGCGGATTTACCTTGTTACACATGGCAAGTCCGCACTCCCATTCCACATGAATCGCGGGGTGAATCACCGTATCTGTTCCATCTTTTTTCTTGTAAATCAAATACGGTAGCAGATTTGTAAACCGGTTATCATCTGTCTTATCCGGAATAACATCAAAGTCCGTATCGTGTGAATAATGATAAAACGGAAGGTCTTCATGACTTATGTGAGGGCCATTTATTCCCGTTACCAAGTTGTAAGCCACTTTACCTTCTAGAATAGCCACATAACTCCTATCTACAACCGGTAGCCATGATGGCAGAATAACCCCAATATCGTAAAACTCGTGAAGCTGAAACATGGAAATGGTGTCCCGGCATGGAGAAAAACCATCTTCACCCTGACTCGAATAGGGGTGGGAAAGTAATAGGAACTGAGCCGAAGCAAATTTTACCGAAAGGGCAATAATGGCGAGGAGAAACTTCTTCATTTAATGTGTCATACAAAAATAGACTTGTAAAATATCTGCCAAAACATTTAACAGCAAAAAAAACAAAGCCGCCATGAAACAATGCAAAAACCATGGCGTAAACGAACCCACCACTAAATATAAACCATGAAACAAATTATACCCCCAAGACCTCATTGGCCTATTAACGAAAACAAATAACGAATTGCAGGACTCGAAACCTTGGTTTCTGTCCGCTAAAGCGATTATTAATTTATCAAGCCCGCATAAGAGCTATAACTCTTAGAGCGGGTTTTGTGTTTTACCCGGTTACCTTTTGGCTATTCAAGCGCCTAACAAGTAGGGAAAGAATTATCGCACCCGAAAAGCAAACCATAGACAACACACCAACACTCAGCAAAACATTATTGCCTTCGTGGAAAAAAGGAACACTGAATAAGCCAATGATGAGCAACCGAAGAAAAACGTTAATCGCAAAGAATACCCCATTCGCTCTCCCAATTACATGATTTGGAATATGATGAAAGAGGTAAGTGATGCGCTGAATACGAATAGCCGAATTGCAACTCCCGATAAGAAAGTTAGCCAGAAAAAACAAAAACAGAATTTTACTTCCAACCATTACAGCATACATTACTCCCGACACAGCACTAAGCACAATTATTCCCTGAACCGGCTTTTTGTTTCCGAAAACTATGGCCGTTAGAAATCCAGCCAACAAAGCGCCTAATGAAAAAGCCATGTCGCCAAAAGCATAAACATCGCCACCCCGCTGCAAAAAAGTATCTACATAAATCGGTTGAAGGTAGGTTCCAAAAACGATAATGGTTAGAAATACAAGCATAGACGCATTTCCGAAATGGAAAATTGCAGGATGCTTTTTCAAAAAGCTGAATCCCGTTTTCAATCTTTCTTTTAAACTACTCAAATCCTTGTTTATCAAAACAACAGGCAGCGATTTTATCCGGTAAATAATAATGAATGCGGCCAGGTAAGTCACCGCATCTATCATAAATATTTCGTGAATCTTCCAGGGGCGTATCGTGAACGGCAAGCTAATATCTACTCCAAAAAAATTAATCTGGTGGTCAATGCCTTTTAATAAAATAGCAGCCGCGGCACCCGCTATAGTAAAGGTAAACTGTCCCTGAATTTCAAGGAGCGAGGTAACCTTTGAATAGCTTTCGCTGGTCGTAATTTGCTGAGCGTATGCATACAAGTTCGGGAAGTGAATATTGTAGATGAACATAGTCGTAGCAAATACACAAGCCACCAAAAACCAAGGCAGCGAATCGTTTTTAAAACCAATCAACGAAATAGTTGAAAGCACCAGCAACCCCGTAAGGTTGATTCCCAGAAAAATATGTTTCCGGTCATACTTATCAATCAGTGTGCCTGCATATAAACCCCACGCCAATGAAGCAGCCGTAATAAAAAAATAGGTAGTGCCGAAAAGGCCTTCGCGATGAATAACCCCGGTAAAATACCAGGGTATAGCCAGCATCGAAATACCTTGCGAAACTCCTGAAATGGAATTGGCAAGCAGAAGAAGAAATATGGCGCGTGAATTTTTCAATTACTATTTTCGAACGGAACGAAGCTAAAAGAAAATGCTTCTGACCAAATCAGCATGAATCCCGAGGAACAACAGATTTACGACAAGCTGAGCAACTATTGTGCTTACCAGGAGCGCTGCGAAAGCGATGTGAAGGAGAAACTGCGCAAGCTGAAGATTGAGAAAGAAGAGTATGGAAAATACATTGCGCGATTGAAAGACGATAATTTTTTGAACGAAGAGCGCTTTGTAAAATACTTCGTAGCCGGCCACGCCAAGAAGAAATGGGGCAAAACAAAAATGAAAGCGGCCTTAGGCGGGAAACGAATTGATGCTTCTATCATCAAAAAATATTTGGATGATATGGACGAAGAGAATTACGATGAGCAGATAAAAATTCAGGCAGAGAAAAAGTGGCCGACCATTAAAGCGAAAACTCCTCGCGATAGAAAAACCAAACTCCTGCGCTTTCTTCTCAGCAAAGGATATGAAATGGGCAAAGCGCTCAACGCCATCAAAGATCTTAGTTAGGCGGCAGAAAGTTTCTCCAGAACATAACTCTCTTCAGCATCAATCTCCAGCGTTTTAAATGAATTCGTTTCTCCTTTCAGCAAAACAATTTTCGATTTAGGTAGTTGCAATACCTCACTTAAATATTCCACCAGATATTTATTCGCCTTGCCTTCTACGGGCTGTCCTTTGATTTTTATTTTCCACGAACCATCTGTTTCATGAATCACCTCATCCGTCTTCGAACCGGGCTTTACTTTTATGCGCAGCTTCATTTTATAAATCGGGCGCTGAAAAAACAACCTACGATAGCTCCTGTAGAATTGGCCAGCGCATCTACCAAATCAAATTGACGGTCGCTGGTAAATAATTCCTGCATTACTTCTACAGCAAAACCGTAAGCCGAGGTTATCAGCAGAATTTTTAGAAACGTTTTAGAGTGAAGACCGGGAAAAGAGACCTGCTTTTGCCAGCCGTAAAACATGAGGACTGCAAGCATCACATACATGCCGAAATGAATAACCTTATCAAACTCCCAAATAGTCACATGCGGCAAATGATGCCCCGGCATAAGGCATAAGGCCAAAATAAAAACCGCCCAGAGTATGGACGGTATATTATATTTTAAGAAGGAAATCAATGGATTGCCGTAAGGAATGGCTTACGCGCCAATATGCTTTTTGTAGGCCTCAGCATCCATCAACTCATTGAGTTGAGCAGCATCGGTAAATTCAACTTTCACCATCCATCCGCTTGCGTATGGATCTTTGTTCACGCTCTCGGGAGCATCGTTCAGAGATGGATTCACTTCCAACACCTTAGCGCCTACTGGCATAAACAAATCGCTCACCGTTTTCACCGCTTCCACGGTACCAAACACCGCATCTTTAGCAATAGTTTCGCCAACCGTATTAATATCTACATAAACAATATCACCCAGTTCCTTTTGTGCAAAATCAGTAATGCCTATAGTCCCTGAGTTACCTTCTACACGCACCCATTCGTGCTCTTTGCTGTATTTCAAATCTGCCGGAAAATTCATTTTGCTTGTTTTTAATTTTTGAATGGGCGAATGTAAAAAATACCCCTAATTCATATCACTCTATTAGCCAAATAATCAAATAGCCGAAGGAATTTTGCTCCCCCGCTATTTTCTAACTACTTTTGGTATAACAGGAAATGACAATTTCGTTTTATACACCGTATGAAGTGCTCGCGCAGTATAGAAGGAGTGTGTAGCGATAGATAAACCTAAATCAAAACCCAAAATGGAAGAAAAGAAATTGCCTCAACCCCTCATCAGCCATCCATATTTTAAAGACAAAAACCCTTTTCAAAGATTGTCCTTTTGTGTCTATATGGACATTTTAGGTTTTACTGATGAAATTATTGCTACTACAAGTCCTGAGGATGAGCAGGATTTGTTGAACAGGTTATATAGTGCTTTGCAAGTAGGTGGTACTTGGATGAAACCCAAAGTTTATGAACTTGAATCAGACTTTGGTCTTGCGTGGATAGCAAAAATTTTCACTGATAATATCGTTTTAGGTTATCCGATCCAATCTGGTGATGGAGAGAGTGAATTTGGGGCTGTTATTCAGAAGTTGTCGTACTATCAGTTGACGATGGCGCTTGAAGGTTTTTTTGTAAGAGGAGGATTTTCCGTTGGTCAGTTATTTGTAGGGGATGATGTTGTATATGGCAAGGCTTTATTAGAGTCGTACAAAATTGAAAATTCAATTGCTAGTAATCCTAGGGTGGTTTTGTCAAAGGAAGTGATGGAATTGGTTAGTCAGCATCTTAAGTATTATGGAAATCCGAAACATTCCCCCCATTACTCAGACATATTAATTGACTCAGACAATCAGCCCTTTGTAAACTACTTAGCGAATACTGTTGGCGATGGAGCAGTTGATGCAGGTATCCTTGACCGTCATAAGGAAAAAATAGAAACAAATCTCAAGCGCCATGAAAGCAATCCTAAGATTTGGTCAAAATATCTATGGGTTGCCAATTACCACAACTATTTCTGTCATCTTGTCGAAGAGTTGGATGGATTTAACGAAGCGCTTTTTGTAGATGAAAAATTAGCCGTGCAAAAACCTAAGAGATTAGTAGAATGATTCGCCATCTTCAGCCATTGTTGGTCGCCTGACCAACAACAAATCCCAACCCCATTTCCTAAATCTCCAAAATCATAAAAATCTCCCCCATCGGCCTGCCCGACTTTGTCTTTCAAGCGGGCGTTCCATTGCATTCCCATTTCAATCCGAAATCCGCCATCCGCTATCCGAAACTCTCTCCCTCCACACCACCTTACCACGCACCACCTGTCCCTGGTTTCGTTTTTAGTCCCAAAATTGAATACACCCCGTACAAGTTTCCCATTCAAAAGTTGAATACACCCCACAAAAGGTCAATTTTTTAGCAAAAAGCAGGCCGAACACGATAGTGACGACAACGAATTCAATACTGACGACACCGAACACAACAGTTACGTCACCGAAAATAATATTGACAGCACCGAATCTAAACTAAACGACAACGAACACGATAATGAGAACAACGAATCTATATCGAACAACACCGAAAATGAATCTTACGACAGCGAAATTAAATCTGACAGCACCGAAAACATATCTTACGACACCGAAAATAAAGCTGACAGCACCGAATATGACTGTGACGACAAGCCGCAAAGCAAGGTATTCGTTCTTTGTTGTTAGAGGTGTTCAATTATTCGCTCTGCGATACGCCATCAACAACCCTAAACTATTAATCATTCTGCTTGTTATACCCGCATGAAAAGGAAACTATTCATTTCTTCAGTAGTAATTTTGCTGCTGACTATAGCAATAGCCTTCATCACTACCATTATGGCAAAAACACCACAACAACCCTACAAAGAGCTTGGCAAAAAAGACGAACTTGAATTTCGCTACTATCCCGCAGCCGTCCTTGCTTCCGTCACCAACAGCAACCCGACTTATAAAGGTTCTGCCAATAAAAACTTCCGGGTTTTGGCAGGCTATATTTTTGGCGGCAACCAAAGCAGCAACAAAATTGCCATGACCGCTCCCGTCCACATGCAAATGGAAAACGGCCAATCAACCATGAGCTTTGTAATGCCCGAAGGATATAATCTCAACAATCTACCCAAACCATCCTCGGGTTCCATTGAGCTACACAAGTCACCCGAAGAATATGTGGCAGTCATCCGTTTCGGTGGCTGGGCATCCGATGAAAAAATTGAAAGCAGAAAAAAGGAACTGAACCAACAGCTTTCAAAACTCGGCATTAAGCACCAAAACAACTTTCGCTTTCTCGGCTACAATGCACCATGGGATTTTCTTTTTCGCAGAAATGAAATTATCGTAGGCATCAGCAAAGAGTCTGTGCCAGCTTAGTTTGCCACAGCGTTCACAGCGATAATTTTATAGGCGAAAGCGCTAATCGCTCACTTTTTATTCCTTCGCAGCTTCAAATCAAAGCAGCAAAGTAGAATGTCACTTAATAAACTCTTCAGCCCGTTTACCTTTCCATCTTCCGGCAAAAAAATGCTCAACCGAATAGCATTGGCACCCATGACCAATCTGCAAAGCCATGAAGACGGCACTCTGAGCGATGATGAATACAACTGGTTGGTGAGCCGCGCCAAACAAAACTTCGGTATGATTATAACCTGTGCCGCCAACGTTTCGGCCGATGGTCAGGGCTGGAAAGGCGAGTTGGGAATTTATGACGATAAACATTTGCAAGGTCTCACCCGCTTGGCCAAAGGCATTCAGGCTTATGGCAGTCTTGCAGTTGTCCAGATATTTCACGGAGGTGCCCGCAGCCCCCAGGATTTAATTGGCGCACAACCCTTGAGCGCAAGCGCCCATACCATGCCCCATGCTAAAGTTCCGGTAGAAGTTCGTGCCGCTACCACCGAAGATATTAGTCGTGTGATAGCCGATTTTGTAGCAGCAGCTCAACGTGCCGAGCTGGCGGGCTTTGACGGGGTTGAATTGCACGGTGCCCATGGTTATCTGCTGCATCAGTTCCTGAGCACCGCCACAAATCACCGCACCGATGAATGGGGCGGCAGTTTCGAAAACCGAAATCGGTTATTGCGCACCGTGTTGCAGAAAATCAAAGCTGTGGTTAAAAAAGATTTTCTCGTTGGCATTCGCCTCTCGCCCGAAGACAAATACACCTTTCAGGGAATTGATTTTGATGAAAGCGTTGCACTCTCAAAATTATTGGCGCAGGACGGTGCCGATTATATTCATCTCTCCCCTTGGGAAGCAGGCAAGAAACCCGAAAAATACAGCACTGGAGATAAAGCGCTAATCACTTATTTCCGCGAAGCAATACCCGAAACGCCTATCCTCGT
>CANJVG010000019.1 GCA_947478005.1 Bacteroidota bacterium | reverse complement strand
TTCTTGGTACGTTGAGCAAAGGTGGCTATGCTGCACAGCATCAGCGCGATAACGACAAGCTTGTTTTTCATGTTTCTATTTTGTTTTGGATGGATGACCTAATAATTGTGCCAAAATAGAAAAGTTGGCATTTTTTGGGTGAGGTTGACTGGTAAATAAACGATAACTTCCGCAGACTTAAGGTTAAGTCCCAAAAACTTAAGGTTAAGGCGCTCGGACTTAAGGTTAAGTCTAAAAAAGTTAAGGTTAAGTTGCGCTGACTTAAGACTAAGTTCCCAAAAGTTAGGCTTGAGTTCCGCACACTTAAGCTTAAGTCCGAAAAACTTAAGGCTAAGTCACGCAGACTTAAGCCTAAGTTCAAAAAAGTTAAGGTTAAGTCGCGAAAACTTGAGGCTAAGTCGGAAAAAGTTAAGGCCAACTTGTGAAGACTTAAGGTTAAGTTTTAGAAAGTTAAGGTTAAGGTGCCAAACCTCAAGGCTACTTAAAAGCAAACTGCCGATAGTTCTTGACGAACTACCGGCAGTTTTCAAAATAAAAAAGCGCTGATTTTATCTTGGAAGGAAGAAATAAGGATCACTCCAATTGCTTTTCTTTGAACCATCCTCTGCCCTTACTCGAAAAGCCATATCCTTTCCGCGTTTCAGATTCAGCACCACCAGTTCAAAACTGTTTACACTTTCCAGAGCCATAGACCAAGGCAAAGCATCAGGGTCAAAATCATCTCCACCGGGTGTTGGCGGCCCGGGAGGGGTAGGCGTATCGGCATCTAAATTAACTATCTGCACACTATAGCGTGCGCCTACCAGTAGCGGCCCTACCAAAAAAATCTTAGCACTATGTGCCACCTTACCATCATCCACTCTTTTAATAACGGGTGTATCGGGAATATCATGCGCCTCGGGCGCCTTTTCCGCATCAAAACCCGATTTCTCTACTTTCACTAAATCTCCGTCTGCCACCTCATTTACATACACCAGTTCCTTCGACAGCATGCCAAAAACCTTAATCGCCTGCGCATCGCGCTCGGCTTTCTTCAGGCTGTTGCCCTTGGCCTGGCCGTTCAGGGTTAGCAGCTTTCCGTTTTCGGTAGCCAAATCTGCTAATGGGGGACTTGGCGCGGTGTAAACATCATCGTTCTCATCCATATCGGTGCCCACCCGCATAGCAAGTTCAGCTATTTCCTTTGGCTGATTGACCGTAACATGCATTACGGCATTAAACTTTGTTTTCATAGTCGTTTGTTTTTTTGTTTTGTTGTTGAATAATTGAATTGAACGTGAAAGTAGAGGCGGAGCCTCCTTCTCCGGTTCAATCAGCTGGTATAGTTTATACCAAATGCTGGTATAAATTATACCAGCATTTATGCCTGCCGAACCTATGGCATTAGGTTTTCATTTCATATTTTTATAAGCATAGATTCTCCTGCAGCTCAGACACCTGCTTATTTATCAATTACTGCCTAGGGTTGTTAATGCCAAAAGGAGATCATTTATAAACACCTAAACAATATCACAATGGCTGTATGCGAAAACCTTAGACTGCTGCGCGTTATTAGTAACCATGCGCAGAAATTTGTAGCCGATAAAATGGGCAAATGCCAACCGGTTTACAACCGCTACGAAACCGACAACCGCGATATCCCCGATGACTGCCTTATTGTGGCATCGGAGCTTTACGGTGTGCCGGTAGAGGTCATTAAAAGCTTCACTCCTATTGTTGATCTCTCGCTTATTTTAGACGAGAAGGAAAGAGCAATGATGAAACAAATGCGCCTGATTAAATCACAGTCGCTCAGCATCGATGAACAGAAAAAAGAAGTAACTAAGTTGGTGGAGGATTGGTTGGGGATGGGGAAGTAGGGGGTGGGTGAGCGGTTGACGGATAGCGGTTCGCGGTATTGGCACTAAGCAAGTTTATTCACAAGCGTACTCATATTTTCTTCTATCTATCCACGTGTGTATTTTGTTGTCTTTGCCGAACCTATGATTGTAGGTAGAAGTCATTTCTATTACTTTACCTTTTTCATCGAACTGATATTCGAAAGTGTTTACAGTATTTCTCTTGTCATCAATAGTTGATTTCAACAGGTTAATGCAAAAAGCCTGTATATTGAAAATCCCCAGTACACCATCCGGTTGATTGCACAAACCTAAAATTTTATAAGTTGGGTCAAAAGCCTGCGAATAAGGCTTATGATGATAAGTGCAATAATACTTTTTCACACTTGCTTTATGCTTCGCAGTTACCATGGTAATATTATAGGAGACAATATTCCCTTTGCGATACAAGATTCTGTCAATAACTTCATCAATGGTATCTAAAGTTGGAACTTTGGCGGGTAATGAAACAAGTGGTTCATGGTGAACCGTAATTTTTTGAATATTGCCTTCCTTGCTATAGATGGCATAGTAAGAAAGGAAATAGGTAGGATTAGTAATGATGCTTTGTATGGGAAGTCCATTCTTATTGATAATAATCAAAATTTTACGTCCTACCGTGTCCCTACCCATTATAGAATCATTAGAATAACTATAGAACATAGATGAATAGGACGGTAACTGAGATGGCACCCATGAATCTTCTATTAACCTACCTTGATTGTCAAAAGTCCAAACCTTTGCCACAGTATCATTAATAACAGGATTAACGGATTCTAATTTACATTTTACGGGTCTGCATATCTGAGCTTTAGCTTGCAGACCATAAATACTTACAATGACAACAATGAGAAGTTTTAACTTCATACATTTAAATTGTTTCGGTTAGTATAAAAGTAATAAATCGGTGGACTTCTTCCGCCTACCGACACCTATCTGCCGCCAACCGCCATCTGTCATCCGTGAATTTGGTTGGGGAAGGGGAAGTAGTGGGAGGGTGAGTGGTCGAAGGATGGCGGTTCTATTTATTGATACTCCGAAAGTCTATTCACAAGCATACTCATATTTCGTTCTTCCTGTCCACTTACTTATTTTGTTGTCTTTCACAAACCTATTGATTTTGGTAGATGTCATTTCGATTACCCTACCTGTTTCATCAAACTGATACTCGAAAGTTTGCACGATATTTTTCTTGTCATCAGTATTTGACTGCAACAGGTTCATGCAAAAAGCCTGTATATTGAAAATACCCATTACACCACCTGATTGAATACACAAACCGAGCATTTTGTAGGTTGGGTCAAACGCCTGTGAATAAGGCTTGTTATAATAAATGCAATAATGCTTTGCTACGATTGTTTTATACTTTACGGGCCTAGTAGTAATAGTATAGGACACAATATTTCCCTCCTTGTATAAGATACTATCAATAACTTCATCAATGGTATCTAAAGTTGAAGTTTTTGCAGAGGGAGGAACAAGTGGCTCATGGTGAACCGTAATTTTTTGAAGATTACCTTCCTTACTATAAGTAGCATAATAAGAAATAGAATAGGTAGGCTTAGCAATTATAGTTTGTATCGGGAAACCGTTCTTATTAGTCACTATCAAAATTTTACCTCCAACACTGTCTATACCTAATATTGAGTCATTTGCGTAATTGTAGGAGGTTGAAGGATAAAGCTGGCTTGGCTGAGGCTCATGCCTTTCCTTTAGCAATCTACCTGTATCATCGAAAGTCCAGATTGTAACTAAAGTATCGCCTATACCGGATTCCATTAGACTAAGCATTGACCTCACAGATCTACAATCCTGACATTCGGATTCTAATTTACAAATACATAGGAGGATTATAAAGAGAAACTTCAATTTCATGAAAGCGCCTGAGTTAGTGCAGTATAAAAGTAATAAACTCAGAGACTTCATCAGCCAATCTCCACCTACCTGCCGTCAACCGCCATCTGCCATCCGCTAACTTTCCTATCTTCGCGCCCTCTCCGAAGAAGTCCTTCGGACAAAAACAATAACCATGAGCAGACGAATAGTAGTCATAGACGGAGCGCGCACTCCCTTCCTGCGTTCAGGCACCGATTATATGGATTTAATGAGCTACCAGCTCGGGCAGTTTGCCATCAAAGGCCTGCTCGACAAAACCGGCATAGACCCTAAACAGGTAGGCTATGTGGTCATGGGCACCGTCATTACCAATGTAAAAACCAGCAACGTAGCGCGCGAAGCGGCTCTCACTGCGGGCATACCGCAAACCTCCCCTTGCCATACCGTTACCATGGCTTGCATCAGCGCCAACCAGGCGATAGTAAGCGCCATGCACATTCTGCAAAATGGCGATGCCGATGTGGCTATTGCCGGTGGCACCGACTGCGCCAGCGATGCTCCTATCCTATTCAACAAACCCATGCGCAAGAAACTCTTCAAGGCACAAAAACTCAAAGGCCTTGCCGACTCCCTCAAATTTGCTTCTACCCTTCGTCTGGCCGATTTTAAACCCGAGGCTCCGGCTATTGCCGAGTTCCTAACCGGTAAAACGATGGGTCTTGACTGCGATATACTGGCTGCCCGTTATAATGCCACACGTAAAGAGCAGGATGAGTTTGCGGTCCGCTCCCATCAGTTAGCGGCCAAGGCAGATGCCGAAGGTTTGCTGGCTAATGAAATAGCGCCTGTAGAAGCAGCACCAAAGTTCAAACGCATATCAAAAGACAACGGTTTCCGTGCCGATACAACGATGGAAAAGATTTCGAAACTGAAACCGGCATTCGTAAAAGAAGGCGGAACTATCACCGCAGCCAATGCCTCTTTCTTAACCGATGGAGCCGCAGTGGTTTTGTTGATGACCGAAGACAAAGCCA
This sequence comes from Bacteroidota bacterium, assembly GCA_947478005.1. GTDB lineage: Bacteria > Bacteroidota > Bacteroidia > Chitinophagales > LD1 > Bog-950. The sequence goes on along the minus strand of CANJVG010000019.1, from coordinate 34,048 downwards.
AAGAGCTAGGCTTGAAACCAAAAGCTTATTTGCATTCTTATGCTTTCAGTGGTTGCGATTTGAATGAGGAACTATTGTTAGGGCCTACCTATGCAGTGTCGAAATTGCTTGCTAAAACAGGAATCACCTTCAACGATATTGATGTATTCGAATTTCACGAAGCATTTGCCGGCCAGATAGTGGCTAACCTCAAGTGTATGGCCAGCGATGATTTTGGAAAGAACAAACTGGGCCGTGATAAAGCAATAGGTGTGGTGCCAATGGAGAAACTCAATCTGTGGGGAGGTTCCTTATCCCTCGGTCATCCGTTTGGCGCTACCGGGGCACGCTTAGTAACCACCGCTGCCAACCGATTGATTAAAGAAAACGGAAAGTATGCCCTGCTATCGGCCTGTGCAGCCGGAGCTCATGGACATGCGATGATTTTGGAAAGAGTTGGGAGTTGACAGATAACGGATGGCAGTTCACGGTTGAACCAGATACCCTTGTATTTTCCTTGAACCGCGAACAATTAAACACGATGTATGGCATTCAATTTTGAGAAACTTGAAGTTTGGAAAACCTCTCGTTCATTGTCAAATGAAATACATGAGGTATCTCTTACTTTTCCGAAGGTTGAGTTATTCAGTTTAACGGTTCAGATAAAGAAAGCAGCTGATTCAGTAAATTTGAATATTGCCGAAGGGTCAACAGGACTGAGCAAGGTTGAGTTTAAAAGATTTTTAAGTTTTTCTTCGCGCTCTACTTTAGAAGTCATTTCCTGTCTTTATTTGGCTTTAGACAGAAAGTATATTGATCAAGAAAAATTTGCAGACTTGTATTCGAAGTATGAAGTTTTATTCAAACAAATTAATGCATTAAGAAATTCACTGAGGGAGTAGTTAACAGTTGACGGTTCACAGTTCACAGTAGATACAAAACCTGTCTTTACTATGAACCGCGAACTGCGAACCGCGAACTAAGCTCCCAACCGTGAACCGCGAACTATGGTATACCTCACAAGAAGAGAACATTTTAACGGAGCGCATCGCTTAGCCAATCCAAGTTGGTCGGAAGAAAAGAACGTAGAGGTCTTTGGTAAATGCGCCAATAAGAACTGGCACGGACATAACTTCGATGTATTTGTCACAGTAAAAGGCACTCCAAATCCTGACACGGGTTTTATCATCAATGCCCACGACCTTGCAAAAATAATGAAGCGCGAAATTGTCGAACGACTCGACCATAAGAACTTCAATATGGATGTTCCGGAGTTTCAGAATGTATTGCCAAGCACCGAGAACGTGGTGCAGCAGATTTGGAAATGGGTAGTGCCGCATATTAAAGGTTGCCAGTTGCATTGTATTAAACTGGTAGAAACAGAAAATATATACGTAGAGTATTTTGGCGAATAATTAACAGCTGTTGAACAAATCCATTGTCAGGATGTTTCTACTGTCTAAAATCAACAAATGAAAAAGTATCAAAAAATAGAGCAGTTCGACCCTGCTTCCCTGGAGTTGGTCAAAAACAGCTACCGTGAAATGCTGATTGCATTAGGAGAAGATGTAAACCGAAATGGTTTAGAGAAAACTCCGGAGCGTGCAGCCAAGGCCATGCACTTTCTTACTCAGGGTTATGAAATGGATGCACAGGAAATTCTGCGTGGTGCCCTGTTTGATGAGAACCACAACCAAATGGTCATTGTTAAAGACATCGAATTGTTTTCGCTGTGCGAACATCACATGCTTCCTTTCTATGGTCGCGCCCATATAGCCTATATACCAAACGGTAAAATCGTTGGTTTAAGCAAACTGGCCAGAGTGGTCGATGTGTTTGCAAGAAGATTACAGGTGCAAGAGCGATTAACCATCCAGGTGCGCGATGCACTGCAGGATGCATTGAGCCCGCTGGGCGTAGCAGTGGTGATTGAAGCCAAACATTTGTGTATGATGATGCGTGGGGTTTCGAAGCAGAATTCAGTGACGACCACTTCTGCCTTCACCGGTCAGTTTGAACAACAAACCACCCGAAACGAATTTATTAATCTGATATCAGCAAAATTAAGTTAGCAGTTCTCGGTTCGCAGTTCATGGCAAATACAAATGCCTTTACTGCCAACCGTCAACTGCCAACCGTCAACTATGAAAGCATATGTATTCCCCGGTCAGGGCTCCCAGTTCAAAGGAATGGGCAAAGATTTGTTCGAACAATCGGATGTAGCTAAACAGCTATTTGCACGAGCCGATGAAATACTCGGCTTTTCTATTTCGCAAATCATGTTTGAAGGCAGCGATGAAGAGTTAAAGCAAACCAAAGTAACACAGCCTGCCGTTTTTCTTCATTCAGTTATCTCCTTCTCCCTCCTTGAAAATGCAAAACCCGATATGGTGGCCGGCCATTCGCTTGGAGAGTTCTCTGCTTTGGTTGCTAACCAAACCCTGAGCTTTGAAGATGCACTTAAACTCGTGTCTGTTCGTGCCTTAGCAATGCAGAAAGCCTGTGAAATAATACCTTCCACCATGGCTGCGGTATTAAACTATGAAAGCGAAGAGCAGATAGAAAAGATATGTGCCGAAATAAAGGATGAAATAGTGGTTGCGGCTAACTACAATGCTCCGGGCCAATTGGTAATTTCAGGCAGCGTAAAGGGTGTTGATGAAGCTATGGAGAAGATTAAGGCAGCCAGAATCCGAAAGGTAATTAAGTTGCCCGTAGGCGGTGCATTCCATTCGCCATTAATGGAACCTGCAAGACAAGAACTGGCACAGGCTATTCATCAAATGAAATTTGCCAATCCTTCCTGTCCCATCTACCAAAACGCGACAGCACAGGCAGAAACAAGTCCCGAAAAAATAAAAGAGAATTTGGTAGCACAACTAACCTCACCAGTACGCTGGACTCAATCGGTAAAACAAATGATGGCTGATGGTGCTACTGAGTTTATAGAAGTAGGTCCGGGTAATGTTTTGCAGGGATTGATAAGGAAGATACAGGGATGATTTAACCTGTAAAAATTCCTTAAATAAATCCCAAAATCAACAAATTCTTACTCCCGATTTTCATCTTTTCAATACTTTCATACATTTGCTCCAACTAAAAAAACAATTATGAAAAAGACAATGTTAATGGTAATGGCGGTTGTAATTTCCGCAGGATTCGTATTTGCACAAGACGCACAAATTCCGGATTTTAAAATGAGTCCGCAATTGGTTAAGGCAGATGGTTCACTTTCTAAATTAGAAAAACCAACCATCGAAGTAAAGTCAAAGACTAAAGGTTTCAGTTATGGTGCGAGCTCTGTTACTTTCTTGAATATCTTAGGCGGTCACTCTCCCATCAAAATTGACCCGAAAGATGCTAAGTTCATCATCAAATTAAACGATGCTGAAACAGATCCTGAAGGAATTCTTTACATCACTAAGGTTATCGTTTCTAAGGACACACGTGAATTAGAGTTAGCTCAGTCCGCTGCAGTTGGAGCAATGATGTTCGGTGGTGGTAAAGGAAAGTCTGTACAAAGAGATGACATCAAAGCTGAATTCACAAAAGTAGCACCTGGTGTTTACAAATTCGTACCTTCTACACCACTAACTCCTGGAACTGAATGGGGTATTGTACTTCCTGGTAATATAGCATTTTGCTTCTCTACAACAGGAGATGCAAAAGGCAAAAAATAATCTTTGCTTCACACAAATAAAAAAGCCGACTCATGTGAGTCGGCTTTTTTATTTGTAACAAGTGAAAGAGTGTACTTATCTTTTCTTGCGTAGGTTGTAATACATTTGAGTAACACCTGTAGAAACGTTATAACTGTACTCCAGGCCGCCTACCACTTCCCATCCCTCATTCTGCATTTTATTTACACGCTTAATGATTGGATTCATACTAATGCCCCAAACTTTACCTTGTAATTCTTCTTTTTCAACATCCACGGATTCAAATTTATCTCCGTTTATGGAAGAGACGATATGCGATTTAGGTGTATCATACTGGTAGCTTAGTACCGCTATGTCATACTTGTCCTGTGCTTTAATAAATCCGGTAGAGGCTACAAAAATAGCTGCTGAAAACGCTAATGATTTTAATTTCATGATGCTTGTTTTTATCGGTTAATAATTAATATCTAATTGCAATTGACTCTCTATTTTTTTAATGGTACATCCACGCTGGTAAAACAACTTTTGCGTGTCCCACTTACTATCAATGCTCCATGTCCTTTGTAATTTTGAGCCGCTGTGGTAAAAATATAACAATCGTTTAACTTTACTACGCTTCCATCTACTGCTTTTACGTCATAAATATCGACTCTAAGTTCACGGTTCTTAGAGTTTGTAACCATAGCATGAACCGGAGTGCCCTTTGCAATCACAACTACATCTCCAACCTTAACGTTCTCAGAAACAATCATTGGAGCAACTTCGCCCGTTTTGTTTTTCCCTTCCTTTAAATCCTGTGTAGACTCCATAGGTACTTGCGTTCTTTCCGGAATAGTAATTCCATCACTTTGCGCAAAGATCAAGCCTGTAGATAGTACTAAAATACCAGTGAACATTGATTTCATAAATAAATTGTTTAGTTGATTGTTTTGACAAAAATATTAAAAGTAACCGCTTGTCAATAACAAGAGTAGTAAGAAAAAAAGTTTACGAAAATCTCACTTAGATACCTTCGAGTGAGTATGCTTTACAATCTTACCGTCAAATATTCCGCTTACATAAAGGCACCCGTGATATACCAATGCTGTAGATGCTGCGCTTACCTGTTTTCCATCATCAAAATATTCTACGGTTCTTGTTTTCGTTGAAGGATTTATTCGATAAACTGTGGATGGAGACAATTTTTTTGCATCCTTATAATGCTTCAAAAATTTGAGAAACCGGAGATGACAGGCAACCAACAAATCATCGCCATCAAAGCGAAGATTATCAGCTCCTTTTGCTTTGGCTATTACTTCTTTGTTCATCATTTTTCCATCTTTAAAATCAAATTGCCAGACTTTATTTTGCATGGTTGATGCCAGGTAAACCTTTCCGCTCTTATTAGTAATACCATTGGTGAAACAAAATTTTTCGGCAGAAACAGCGCATTTATTTCCGTCCCAAAAAATGATTTGTGTCTTGCGTTGTTTAAAAAGCACCTCCCAGATATTACCCGGCTTCTTAGCGTCATTGCTTACTAATAGGCTTCCATCCGAAAATCCGGTAACCGCATTGGGAGAAGAGATAAGCGGGTCGACAATCTTATTCTGAAACACAATCTCATCCTTCAAAACCCGATATCTCAAAATGGAGTTTATGTGCATTTCATGCTCATGATTCACTACGAGTAGAATTAAGTCCTTACCCACTTGTACCAAATCAATACCGTGAGGATTAAAAGAAAGACCCGTAGGTTCGTTACTTCTCTTCAGTATTTTGTGATCTCCTGTTTCAGGATAATAGACGTAAATATCACCGTAGCGCGGCTTCTCCTTTCTGCGCTCACTACAGGCAATTAATAGTCGGGGCTGTTCAGTGATAGAGTCAACTATCATATCCTCCGGACCTATTGCCACGGGGATAATTTCGTCTTTAGTTTGAAAATTTTTAGGAAGAGAAGCACATGAAGAAATAGCAAGAAGCAATAAGAGCAAGAAGTTTTTCATAGCGAGGGATTAATAATACGATTGAACGGATGGGCCAATAAATATGTCAGTTGCGATATTGCTCAATCACCTGTATAAATGAGGGGTTATCGAGCAATGAATCATCTAATTCAAAAATAAGAATGTGCTCCTCAAAGTTTATAAGTAAACCACGCTCAAGGTTTAGTACGGCTTCGTGCTTATTCCCCACTTGAAAATAGAAGACTGATTTGATGTAAAATATATCAGCGTTATTTTCGAAGTTATGTTCAGCTTCATGCAACACCTGAAATGCTTTTCTGAAATCCGCTACATTAAAATAAGCGGTGGCCAGGTTTATCCAGTTTTGCTTTTCCTGAGTATCCAGCTGAAATATCCGTTCGAAAATATCCAGAGCCTTCTCCCCTTCACTTACGCTCATATAAGCATCCGCAAGTGCAGCAAGGAATTCAAGATTCTCTCTGTTCAACTTTATCGCCCGCTCGTAAGAAGAAATGGCCTTATTCCACTTTTCTTCCTGTCTATAGGTTTCTCCTATTCTGAAAAAGGCCTCATCATAATAGGGGTCAACGGCAATCGCTTTGCGGAGATAGGTGCGGGATTTTGAAAAATCGCCAAGCATTTCATAGGTCTCTCCTGTTTTCAGGAACAATTCCTTATTTGGTTTAGAAAGTTGAATGGCATCTTTGTAATACTGAAGAGCATCTTCGTATTCCCCATTGTTATATTTTACATCTCCACAGCAAATGTAGGCTGCATCATATTTATCATCAATTGCAATTACGTATTCGAAGGCCTCCAATGATTTCTCATACATATCCAAGCCTGCAAATGCATGACCCAGATTATACCAAGCCAAATAGGAATAAGGATTCCCTTCAATAAGCTCTTCGTGAAATCTTATGCTGTCGTCATACTTTTCGGTTAGCTCAGTACAAAACCAAAAACGATTCAAAGCCTCTTCACTCATTGGATTAAAACGGGCTGCCGTTTTTAATGCCTCCCGCACCTCATCATATTTTTCCTGATCTTCCCAGATATCTGCTAACTCCAAATACAATTCACATTTATCTTCCGGGTCTGTAGCCATTGTCAACGCAAACTCCGTTTCTGATAACGCCTCCTCATGCTTACCTTCCCACAAATAAACATCCGCTCGAATTAAGAAGATATTAATGTCTTGCGGATCTAACCGCTGTGCTTCTTCCAAAGCTGCCAGAGCCTCCTCAAACTTTTTATTATTGGCGAGTATCTCTGCCTTTTTGGTGTAAAAGAATGCCGAGAAACAATGCTGTTCCAGGGCCTCTTCAATGACGCGCAACGCTTTATGAGGCGCCCGGTTCTCCTGATAAAACTGAATTATCTGTTCGTAGTGCTCTTCCTCGAGAAAAATTTTCTGTTTCGCCTTTTCTGCCTCTTCATATTGTTTAATCAAGTCAATGACCTCACCAAAAGAGGAATCCATAGATTCATTTTCTTCCATAGTGTAAATTTAGGTGAAAGAATCAATATCAATTTGCTGTTTCCAGAAAGAACAATGCTTATTTAATATCCCCAATCGAATATAGTGCAAGGAAAACTGTTGTCAATCTCTTTTTTCAACAACCTAAAGTGGATAGTAATATACAAGCACATGACGGGCTGTATTGTATATTCATACTTTCATTTACCCAAATGAATATACGATTATCTTTTTCTGTTCTCCTTACCGCCTTTTTCCTGCAAACCTATTCACAATTACCCGTGAATGGTTTAGTGGCACATTATACATTTGACAACAATGCCAGCGACAACAGCCCTTTTGGGCACAATGGAAAAATCAACGGTGGTATCCAACCTATTGAAGATCGTTTTGGAAATAAAGAGGGAGCACTTCATTTTAATGGTGTTGATGGGTTCATTTCTGTGGCCAGCTCTACTGAACTTCGCAAGCCCAAAGTTTCTATAACCATATGCAGTTGGATTAAATTAGAAAAAGGAAAAGCTTCGTCCAACGATATGAGTCTTCCGCTACTATCTAAGTCGGCAGAAAGTAATTCGGCACAATACAGATTCTACTTGAAAAGACTTTTTGGGGATTCAAAAAGCATTATCTTTTCCAGTAGTGAGTCTTCATTACAGGATCATAACTACAACAGCCACCCGCTTGAATTTAATCAATGGTGTTTTGTAGCAATGGTGCTTGATGAAAATTGGCTGCAACTCTATATCAATGGCAAAGTGGCTGCGGTAACTATGAGCAATAAATTATTCGTGCCCAACGATGCCGGTCTCGAAATAGGACGGGATAATATCGGTGGAATAAAATACTTCAGCGGTTCCATGGACGACCTGCGCATATACAATCGTGGGTTATCTGCTTCTGAAATATCTGTTCTTTTCAATGACACTCCAACTAAGAGTCCGCAAGCTGACATAAGCATTATACAACCAAAACAAGATACAGTTGCCAAGCAAGCGCAAAATGACTTGAATATTAAACAACCAAAGAAGGATTCCGTACTGATTCAGCCGAAAGTTAAAATAGCTATTAAGCAACCGAAGAAAGATACGATAGCAAAACTTGCACCTGTTGAATTAACCGTTAAACATGCTATGAAAGATACTGTTGCTAAACAAGCTCAAACTGAATTATCTGCGAAGCACGCTAAAAAGGATTTGGCAGTGAGTCAACCAAAAGTTGAAGTAGCTATCAAGCAACTGAAGAAAGATACAATTGCAAGGAAAGCAACCGTTGAATTATTCCCTAAACAGGCTAAGAAGGATACTGTTACTAGTCAAACGCAAGCCGATTTATCTAAGAAGCATGATAAAAAGGACTCGATAGTGATTAAACCTAAAACTGAAGTAGCACTTAAGCAAAACAAGAAAGATACACTAGCAACGCTACCAAGAGAAGAAACAGTTGCTGCGACAAAACAAGTTCAGCCTATACTGACAATTAAACTTCCGGAAAGCATTGAACAAAATACCGATAATGGAAAATGCTTTGCAAAAGTAGTTTATGGTCAACCAACGGCCACATCCTCTGATGGAGGCAAGGTTCAACTGAAACTGGCAAAAGGATTTCTTAGTGGCTCCGCCTTTACAGTTGGCAAACATACCGTCACCTATCAGGCAAGCACTTTAAAAGACAAACAGTTTGGCACCTTTGGTATTACTGTAACCGATAACGAAGCACCAAGATTCACCTGTCCAAAAGATATTGTGGCAGAAGCTATTTCCGGTTTCCCAAGTACCGAGGTGGCGTATCCGTCAATAGATGCTTACGATAATTGCCCGAATGTAAAACTTGAAATGGTGACCGGATTTAAAAGCGGGAATAAATTCCCGCTTGGCATTACTACTGTAAAGTACCGGGCAACCGATGCTTCGGGTAATAGAACCGAGTGCAGTTTCACCGTAACGGTAAATGAGAGAAAAACTCTGATAAAAGGTCCTGAAACTAAAATAGTAAAGACTACTCCTGAATTGAAAGAGGGAGATGAAGTAATTTCAATTCACAGAGAAAACAAAGCGGCTATAAAAGAAGTGGATGTAGCTGTTCCTTCTTCAACAAAGAGTAATCCAGTAAAAGTAGAGGAGGCCAAAGTTGTTAAGACAATTGCTGAACCAAAGAAAGAAGACCGGGCAAAGTTTAAAGAAGAAAAACCCACGTTGCCTGTTGCGAGAGAAGAAGAACTCAAAGGATCTGTTGTGGAAAAAAAACAGGTAAAGAAAGACGTAGCAACAGTTATTCCACCAATACAAAAACTTAGCACAGCAAAAGTGGAAGACAGCAAACCAGCGAAGACAATTGCTGAATCAAAGAAAGAAGAGTCGGTAAAACTTAAGGAAGAAAAACCAACACCGGCTGTAGTAAAGACTGAAGAACGTAAAGCATCGATTGCCGAAACAAAACCAGTAGCAAAAGAAGTCGTGGTGGAACCTAAGAAAGAACAACCATTAAAACCTGAAGAAGAAAAACATGCAGCAACTGCTTTGGAAGAATACAAGCTACCTGTTGCGAAAAACAAGCATCCAGTGAAAGAAGAAATGGTGGCGTGGAAAGACCATAGCGAACAGGCTAAGACGCGCACTTCTTCTAAAAAAAATAAGGCTACTGCTGCAGCAGAAGCAGCTGCTAAAGAATGGCATTTCAATTGTGAACCTGATACCACCATCCATTTAGCCGCCAACCGCAGGGGAGTTGCTTACCATTATGCTGTGCCCACAGTGAGCAACCCGGCATTGATTGATACTATAGAACAAGTGATGGGGACACATGATGGTTGTTTCCTGCCTGTTGGTGTAAATCCTTTATCGTTCAAGGCCACTGATCATTTTGGAAAAACCCAGAGCTGCACATATAGTGTAATAGTAAAGGACGATTTGCCACCAGTTTCAATAGTGGCTCCCGAAAAAATAGAAACTGCACTTAATTTAGGTAACGATGCTATTAACTACGAACACAAAGCCGAAGTGGATGAGTGTTTCCTGACAGTAATGCTTTATGACGATGGCGAAGAAGATAATGATACTGTCTCCATCATCTTTAACGGGCAGATATTGGTGAATCACGAAATGATTCGACTGAGAGAACACGGAGCCATTGTCAGACAGATTATTTTATTGCCGGGAAACGAAAACTACATCATTGCCAAAGCCTGGAACAAAGGTAAAGTCGGGCTAAACACGATGAAGATAGATGTGTATGAAGGTGAAGTAGAGCAAAGTAAAAAAGGGGTAGTCTCTCAAAAACCGGTACTATCAAAGGTACTTCATTCCAAACCCGGCAATGCAGGAGGCATGATTTTGAGATGCAAGTAGAATGAATTTCTTTCTAAAGAACACCAAAGCATAAAACATCTTGACCTAACAGGTCCGGTTGTCTGAAAATCATCCTCCTAAACCATTTTAGTATTAGCTAAATCTTGTTGGGGGGGTGCTTCAGTTAGTTGGCCTACACTACCATGAAACACTGTTCACCTTGTTTGATTTTCACAAAGCCTATGTCCAATGTACCGTAACCTGAGTACCACAAATACAAGTCAAAACTAAAAGGACACGAGCCTAAGTATGCCTTGCCTGAGAAACAAAAAAGCCATGCTATAGCATGGCTTTTTTGTTTGCGGTCTTTGCCCTCTTTTTAAAGATTAATGAAGTAAGGTAAACGAACCGGTTAAGGTATATTGAGTAGTTAGATTAGGGTCGTGTTGGTCAGGCCCCGACATTGTGATATAGTATACATAGGTATCGGCCGGTTGCGGAGTACCGTTAAAATTACCATCCCAAGGTGTGTTGGTATTAAATACCAACTGTCCCCAACGGTTGTAAATACGCATTTGAACAATCGTGTAAACGCCTTGTAATCCTTGTGGAATTGCAGGACCGTAAGTATCATTCAAACCATCACCATTGGGCGAAAATGCATTAGGCATAGGTGGAACTCCCGGTGGAACAACTGTTAGTATGGTGCTGTCATAAGCCACACAACCGTTAATCTGGTCAGTTACCTTTACCCAATAAGTAGTAGTCGTTTGCGCCTGTTGCACATGCGCCTGTTCATTGGTTGAATCCTGCAAAGAAACCGGAGGAGTCCAGAGATAGGTAAACGTGCTGCTATAGTCAGCTGTATTTGCATCCAATACCGCATTTCGACCGGCAAACACAGTAGCCGTGGCAGGGTCAGCCACGGTTGCATCGACCGTTAAACAATGGAACGCTAACGTTACCACGTCATTAGCCGAACAACCATTCAAATCAGTAACTGTAAGAGAGTACGTGCCCTGTTGGCGCACAGCTATACTTCGTGTAGAATCTGAAGTAGACCATGCATAATGGTTTCCAACCACATCTGATGTAAGTGAAACCACCGTATCACAAGCGCATAAATTCTGGTCGGCTCCTAAATCTAAAACAGGAGGCTGTACGGCTGATATTATCACAGAATCATTGCTGCTACATCCCTTATTGTTTGCCAGCAAATAATACGTCCCTGCGTTGCTTACCACCAAGGTGTCGGCAATGACATTTCCCGGATTCCAAATATGCACAATGCTGCTGTCGGCAGTTGCTGAAAGGATTGCCGTTGTTTGGCCTATGCATATCGTATCGGCAGTTGTATTGATAAGAGCAGATGGATGTTGAAGCGATAAAACGAAAGCGGTATCCTGCGATTGAAGCACACATCCGTTGGAATCAATGGCGATGTAAGAATAATTACCGGCTGTATTAATGGTTAACAATTGAGTCGTGTCGCCACTACTCCATAAATAGGACTGATAACCTGGGTCTCCTGAAATATGAATAGAATCGCCCACACATACTGCCGTATCGCCCGAAGGCTGCACCACAATCTGACTCAGCACTCTTTTTGAAACAATAATAGTATCCGAATTATAGAAGCAGGTTCCATCATTTATACGAACAAAATAGTTCTGTGTATTTTGAGCTTGAACGCCTGTGCTGATGGTCGAAACTGTATCTCCTCTGGACCATAAATAGGAAATATAAGGTCCGCCACTTGGGCTTAGTATCAATGAATCGGCAGGACAGATAATAGTATCGCTACCAAGTGTAATAGGCAAATGAGTTTTTACATGCACCACCACGGTATCTGTAATTCCACAACCCAGTGAGTCGGTGGCAATCACACGATAGGTAGTTGTAGCTGAAGGAGAGGCATAAGGGCTGGAAACAGTAGCTGAGGAAAGAGACGCAGCCGGTGTCCAGTTATAAGTAGAACCATTTCCTGTAAACACTAAATGAGCTGTATCACCAGCACAAATAGAATCAGGGGTTCCAACAAGGGTGTAAGGGAAATTACCAATGTCTATCCGAACCGTATCTGTGGTAACACATCCACTCGCGAAATTGGCGGTAACAACGTAGTTCACCGATGTATCGGGTGATACTATGGTGGTAGCAGCGGAATCATTATCTACGTTGTAATTGGGTGACCACTGCCAGCTGGACACTGTGTTGCCGCCACTTTGTGGAGTAAACCTAAAGGCAATAGGAGAAGAAACCACCCATGCAGAAGAATTGAACCCTGGCGGAACAGCCGCAGCTGTACCAGTAGCATCTTCTATACCAAGCGTGTTGGTTTGCCCGGGGTTATTTTGAGAGAATACATGTATTTCAACAACATTACCGTTTTCGTATAACTGTATCTGACCGGTAATATTTCCGCCACCTCCATAATATGAAACACCGTTCCAGCGAATAACACCAATGCGATTAGGCGCATTACCAGAAACGAAATAATCAATGCTGCCTCCCGCCCCGGTATTCAAATCTTCCCACGCTAAGGCTATTACATTATTAGGCGTTCCAGTATTCGGTAAGTTTTGACCTGAACAACATCCAGAGCCCTGGTTAGCTGAAAAACTAATGAACCCATTGGTGGAGATGTAAAATGTACTTGAAATGGCAGTGGTAGAACTACAGAAAACTTTGAATGGGAAAGGCAATAAAAGCGCATTGCTCACCACATCATCGCCACTTGGTCCGGCAATAACATTGCCGGCAGGAGTTATTGCTGAGTATGGGATAATGCCAATGTTATAACCCGCAATACAATACGGTATCGTAGGGGTTGAGAGAGCTGCGTGCAACTGAACTGATTGGGAGTTACAAATAACGGTATCGTTTCCAGCATTTATCAATACTGAAGAATCGACAAACATGCTGATAGAGGTATCACCGGAACAAATCCCGTCCGTTACGGTTAATGAGTAGACAACATCATGATTTAAAGGGAAAGTAACGGTGGATGTATCTGGCAATTGCGAGCCATCGGAGCCGTTCCATACAAAGGAAAAGTTGTCGACCGGAGCCTGACACATTACAAACCGGGTATTCGGTCGGTTTTGCGCTACAGTACCGGTAATGAAGCTTGTACAGCCCGAACTGGTGCTTAATGATTGAGCTCTCCACAAGGTAGAGTTAAGCGTAGGTGTAGTGGTGTAATAAACCGCATCATATCCTGAATTTGAAATTGTGTTATCATAACAAACTTCCACTATCAGATTAGAAAATCCATCCCAGTTAAAAGCTGTGTCGAGTGTATGCGTGTTCCATCCTGCAGCTGCTGTATAGGGTTGAGGTGCCAATACGGTATTTAAGCCTCCCACAAAAGTAGTGGTGAGCTGGCTAAGGGATGTGCAACCCATTTTAATGCTGAAGTTATTGTAAGGCGATGTACTTCCATGCAAAATCACATTGAAGGCAAGGTCGGTAATAGTACCGGCAGTAAGGCCAAATGCCTGCAATTCAGAAGCACGATAAATGAATTGCGACCTTGCATCGGCATAGGCACCGGCATAAGGAGTAATACCAAAATTTCCGTTGGCAGTACCGGTTCCCAGATCCTGCAATACATAATTGCTGTTTGGCAAACACGGATTTTGCGGGTCGGCTACCGGGCCGCAACTAAGCGCGCTCACTGAGGCGGTAAGGACTACCGGTGTGCCGGGACACAAATAGTTACCAGTGGTTAAAATATTTACTTTAGGTCCTATACCTTCAATAACTACCCGGAAAGTATCTTTGATAATACACCCAGCACTTGAAGTAATCGTGACTGTATAATTTGTGGTAGTAAGAGGCCGTACTTCAGTATTAGCTGATGAAGGAGAAATAACACCCCCGATTGCAGGCCCCCAGGAATAAACAAAAGGAGCCTGACCTGACGGACCGGTTGTTACAAGCAAGGTTGTGCTTGAATTTAAACAGATAGTATCATCGGGTGAAGTGATGGTGGAAGTTATATCCGGCACTACAAATACAGTTACTGTATCCAACGTTTTACATCCGCCCATCAAATCGCTGTGCACTATGTAATCGGTGGTAACTAATGGAGCTATGGTCAATTTGGAACTATCGGGATTAGCGGTAACAATGCCACTGGTAGGTGTCCAGCTAAAATGATTTCCTCCATACACATTTACCTGAACAGGACCTCCTGCCGGGCAATAATTTTTATCGGGACCCGCATAGGTGCCGGTGAGTACGCTGATATCATAAGTAAATAACTGCAAGCCGGTAATAGGGCAGGCATTATCTTCAAACTGAACAGTAAAGTAGCGGAAGCCAGTGTCTAAGCCCGAAGGTGTCCAGCTAAATACAACTCTTACCGAATCGGTTCCACCTACCGTAGTAGTAGTTAGAGTAGCTCCGGGAATGGAAGTAGCAATATTTGAACTAACCGTGATTGCCTGACCATCGGGGTCTCTGGCGCCAATAGCAAAGGAAATGTTTGTGCCGGGGCAAACGCCCAATGAGTTATTATCGAGCACTACTCCACCTGTAACGTTGAACATCGATAGGCTGTTGCTTACCTGCGGAGCGCTGTTATTGCAAGGGATAATGATAATCTGAATATCGCGCATGGTGGTTCCAATCAATACTCCATTGCGATACTCACTCACCAACACATCCACCACGTAAACTCCCTGACTGGTAGGTACAAAAGTCATTTGTCCGCTTTGCGGGTCGAAACCAAACCCTCCGTTGGTGGGCAATGGATTAGTGGCTGAATAGGTTCCCTGATAGGTTAAAGGGTTTGTTCCATCGGATGGAACGATAAGCGAATAGACCAATGAATCGCCATCGGGGTCGGCTGCTCCGTGTGAATAGTTGACGCCCTGATTTAAACAAAAGTAAGGAACCGGAAGGGAACTAAAGGTGGGCGCATCATCACAAGACACTAAACTGCTATTGAGTGTAGCCTGGACTCCAAAACCCAAACTTGGTGCAAAGGGGTCGAGCAAATTGTTGGATGTATTTCGGCAGCAGTCGTTGTAATTAAAGGTGTAAAGACCGCAGCCCGGTGTAACCACCACAGTACCTACATAGGTATAAACCTGCACACCCGGCAAGGTACCTCCGCTGCAGGTAGAAAGAGCAAGGGAGCCCGGACACAATTGCGATACTTCCTGACCGGTGCTGGAGCCGGGAGGGCTATTTAAACTCACATCCATCGCACAAGAAACGGATGTGGTAGCACAAGTGGAACTTACATCCACACTAATGCTGCTGGGTACGGCTACACCGCTGCAATCGCGGTAAACTTTTACCACTATCTGATAGGTATCGCCCCCGAGGCAGCGGTACGAAATATCGGAACCGTTGATGTGGGTAGCGTTGGCTTTTTGAAATGGAGCAAAGACGAATAGAAAAACTAACGCGATGCCGAGGCGGGTAATTTTTTGAATCATGCTAAAGATTATATACTGTTAAATTTGAAGGGCGAACTTAACCAATTTGCCAATAGATTATAGAAAAATAAAAAAATCGTTCCCGTTGACATTACTGCTTTGGAATTTCATGTCAAGGAGGGACAAAAATCCGCTCAGAAAGGGTTTTGGCAGCACCTTTGTATAAATGGGATTCTCCGCAGGTAATAAAAAAATAGGGAGCCATATCGCCTGTTGTTTCCGGTATTTTAGATTTGCGCCAATCGGATTTAAAATTTAAAACAAAAACTGATGGTAGAAACAGTAGTCATAAAGGGAGTAACTATCCGCATTGACGGATTAAGAGAACACGAAGGAGAAACCATGGCTCATACTTTTACAGAAACGCGTAGAGTGCACGGAGTGGTGGAACAAAGGGTGTTTGAAGAAAGCGTGAATATCCGTTCTTCTTATTTCGATATTATGGTGCGCACCCTCGAACTGTTGCCCGAATCGCACCTGAGCGATGTGGTGGCGATGAACATTATTAAGATAAGACCCAACCTGCGGGTAGGGGGCGGCTCGGGGCAGGATGGCTATATTTATATCAGCCCATTTTCGCTCGACAATCGCTATAACCGGGTACACAACCAAACCCTGCTGCATGAAATAGGTCATAAGGTTGATCATCATTACCATGCGGTAGATAATATGACTGCCCTGCGCCAGAATTTCCTGCGCCACGTACACCACGATGGAGGCACGCAAAGCGCCAGCGAAGCTTATGGCGATTGTTATATGGATTATTTCCACCGGGGCGCATCGGCCTTTAGCGGTGGTTTTTCGCATCAGGCCCACGGTGTCACCTTCGATCACCATGGAGAAACTATTACCTACAACAGCCAGCAGATAAACGAAGAAAGGTTAGCTGCTTTTTTGAGTGTGGCGCCTATGCATGCGGCTTAGGGATTTGTTTATTAAAAACAAAAAGCGTCCTGCATTGCTGCAGGGCGCTTTTTTGTCAATTAGTATTTTAAACAGGTAAGTAAATCAATGCTGCACAACAAACTTCTGCTGAAGCGGTTTGTTGTTTGTGTTTAAGGTCAATACATAGAATCCATTGGCCAGAGAAGAAACATCTACCCGGCTCGAAGAAATGTTTTCTGCACGAATCAGTTTTCCGCTCACATCAAAAATCCGCATTTGTGTTTCGGTATTCAACAAGCCGTTTTCAACTTGTAGAAATAAAGTTTGAGAAACCGGATTAGGATAAAGACCAAATATTGCATTCGCTTTTTGTTCTTTAATATCGCTTGGATTATTAAGTGCCAACTGTACTGTATCTACTCTCCACAATTCGCGGCCATGCTTGCGGTCATCGCAGGTATAGAACAATATTCCGTTTAAATCTACTAAATCCTGAGGGTCTGAATTTTCGGTGGTATCAGCTGCGTTAATGACCATAAAGGTTCCGTTCACAGTTCCATCAGTCGTCCAGAGTTCTCTACCTGCGGTATCGTTCTTTCCAACAAAAAACAAGCGGTTGTTGCTTGCAGTAAAACCATCAATGTTCTGTGTGAACTGGGCAGCACGAAGCAGCGTGGTTCCAAGTACCGTTCCATCGCTTCCCCAAACATCGCTGTTGTTAGCTTTTAAAATAAAAACGAGTTTGTTGTTTACTGCACCCATGTCTCTGATATCCTGCTGAGTAGCGGCTACTTCCACCAATTTAGCAGTGCCTACACTGGTACCGTCACTGCTCCACAATTCTGTATTGTTAAAACCCGAAGTATATCCCTGAAAATAAATTTTATTTCCCACCGCCACTAAATCATTCCTTATACCATCATCAGCACCCGGTGCTGCGTCTTTTACTAAAGAAGTTCCTCCAACCGTTCCGTTGGTTTTAAAAAGTTCTTTGCCAGTGGTACTTCCGCCATTGGCTATTACATATACTTCGTTATTCATTACTGTAAAATTTCTCGGGTCGCTTGAACCTTCTGCTTCGGTATTCAAATCGAGCAGCACTGTACCGCTAATGGTTCCATCGCTGGCCCAAAGTTCATTGCCATGCACACTGTCGTTTTGCGAAAAATAAAAGATAGAGTTGTGTGTGCCCAGATATTTAAATTGAGCTACATTAAAATTCATAGACAGAAGTTTGGTGGCATTGCCTACCGAGCCATCGCTTGCAAACAATCCATAGCCCGCTAAATCATTGGCTGCAAAAAAGAGTTTGTTGCCAGCAGGATATAAAGCACTCGAAAGCCCACCGGTAACCCCCGTGTAAACATCTTTCACCAAAACTGTTCCGGCACTGGTGCCATTGGTTTTAAACAATTCGTTGCCGGTTGAGCTGAATGTGCCGCCTGAAAAAAACGTTTCGCCATTCATATTCACGAACCCTGTGCCGCCTTCGGTAACCGTAGTGTTCAGGGTATCGGTGCCGCTGGATGTGCCATCGCTGGCATATAGTTTACGTGGAAAAGAACCCGCATCGAAATATAGTTTACTGCCTCCGTTGAATAGGTATTGCGGGTCGGCACTGCATGCGCCTGCGCAAATGTCCTTGAGCATAAAAGTTCCTACCTCGGTGCCGTCCGAAACAAATAATTCCTGATTGCCAATGCTATCGTTGGCAGAGAAATAAACTTTGTTTTGAAAGGTGGTAAGATATTGCGGCAGGCTGTTTCCGCCTATCTTAATATCTTTTACCATAAAGGCATTTTGTGCGCTGATGCATTGAAACGCAAAAGCACAAATTACTGTGTAGATTGTTTTTTTCATGTGTTTATGTTTTTATGTGGTATAAATATAAAACTCTAAAACAATTGTATTTGTCTTTAGTAAGAATTTCGGCATTTACGTCTTTTTAGAAAAGACGGCAGACAATAGACCAAAGACAAAACAAAAAAGCGTCCCGACATTTCTGCGGGACGCTTTTGTTTTAAGAGCGGAGGTTCATCAATTTTTACAGCACCTTGCACGATGCAATATCGCTCCAGTCGCCTGAGCCGGCTGTGTTTACACAAGCCACCCGAACGTGAACCATTGTGCCGCTCGTCAGGCCTTTGAGCAAAATTTTCGACTTACTGGTTTCACCTTTCAGTTGCCAGGTTATAAGGTCATAAGAAACGCTTATCTTTTTGATACCCGACTTAGCCAAAGGCTTCCATTTCAAAAAGGCTTCGCCTTCATTAAGAGTTGGCTGAATCGTTAAACCTTCTACCGGCCCCGCTACCACCGATTTTGATGGCGGATTGCGATAATCCATACCACTGCTCAGGATGATTGTTTTGTCGCCATTGGCTGTGGTGTCCACATAGCTTTGCAGTTGGTTCATTTTGCTGTTCAGCACCAGCACCTTTTCATCGCGCTCTTCATACTTGATTTTAGTGCCGTCCAGTGAGTCCTCTGCATCCTGCACATCATCGGCTGCTTTGTCTACATCTACCAATGCAGGCTCGGGAGTTGCGAAATGTGAATTGCCTGTCATTTTGCCAATAACGCTTTTGGCTTTCTTTACTTTTTTAAGTGGGGTTAACTTTGAAAAACCCAACTTCACTAAGAAAAATACTAAATAATTTTTTTTCATAACTTTTGAAAAATTAAATGGTTTTAAAAATACTGGTTAAAAAAATGTTTACTTACTATTCCGTGCGCATGGAACTTTTTTTATCTGCCCTGCCGGCCTGCACCGTTTCTGTTTTTTTAAAGCGCGGGGCCTTTAGGTCAGATGCATAATTTTACCGAAACACCCATGAAATTGTTGCTAAGCGCCCATACAATTTACATTTATTAAGAATAAACAAAAAAATATTTGTGTTCCTCAAAGAATTTCTTGTGCCCAACAAGTTAAGACAGAAGAAAATCAGGTGTTCGGTCTCAATTTCCTTGAGGAAGTTGGCTAGAACTTAGAGGAAATTGGCAATAAGCAAGAGGAGCCTACCGATTTCCTCCAAGAAACTATCAAGAACCAAGAGGAAACTGACGATATCCTCGAGGAAGTCACAACTTCCTCGAGGATATTGACGAGAAGCAAGAGGAAATAACCAATAAGCAAGAGGAAGTTGTCGATATCCTCGTGAAAATCCGCGAGAACCTAGAGAAAGTAGACGAAAACATAGAGGAAATTACGAACCGGCTATAGTTCATATAGCCATTGCCTTCCAAAATAAAAGCTATAAGCATAATGATGGGAGCCGAGGAAAGGCTTTATTATAGCTGGGCGCGCTAAGGAAAATCTTATCTTTCCTATCAATAACTGGCTGAGTAGTTTCATAACGATTTAGCTTTGTTTTATCTGTTTTCGAAACAGAAGTTAATGGCCAAAAACAAAGGAGAGCCAACAAACGGACCCTATTTATCCAGCGCCAGTACCTGTTCGGTGCTCATTCGCTTACCTTCTTTAAACCCTACAATAAAGGCAGATGAAAAGCCGTTATCCAATGCAATAGTCAAAAGCTTTTTAGCACCGACAAAGGCCTTTAAATTCCCGGCATAATAGCGTGTAAAACCATTAGGAAGCAACTCAGCACTGAACACACTAAATAACTTGGTTACTTTGGCGTAGTCCCTTTCCTTCATGTCGCCCTTTAAGGCAAACAATTGGACTTTGAAAACAGTGCCGCTTTCGGCTGTGTGAGCAGGCATCGAGGTGCTGCTGCCCGTTTGCACTTCCTTCACTGCCGGAGCCGGTTTCACTTTGACTACGGCAGGCTCTTCTTTCTTAAGTTCAGGTTTTACTTCAGGCTTCTTTTTAGGTTCAGCTTCGGTGGTGGTGGCTTTCTCTTCTTTCACCACCGGTGCGGCAGGTTTTGGTTCTGCTTTCTCTTCCGGTTTCTTTTTGGGTTCGGTAGAAACAGTCGTGGTTTCCGGCTTGCTCTTAACCGGTTCTTTTGGCGCGGCAGTTGCCGGTTCCACCTTGGCTACAGGTTTCACTTCAGCAGGTTTAGCCGTTGCTTTTGCTACTCCTCCCCCACTGGCATTTTCAATTGGCTTTCGAATGCTCTTGCTGTTTGTATTACTTACTTCAGGTTGCTCGGTTTTTGCCGGTGCGGGTGTTTCTCTTTTTGGAGTAGCTGTAGTTGTTTTATGTTCAGCAACAGGCTCTTCCTTTTTTTCTTCCGTGGCAGTTGTCTTTTTTTCGGGCTCCTGGGCAGCAACAGGGGTTGTGGGCTTAGGTTCTTCTTCGCTTGTTTTATCAACGGCCGGGCTTCCTTCCATTTGCTCCTTATAGCCTCCAAATGCATTCGACAGTCCGGTAGCTACCAGCTCCTGCCCTTTGGGGGATACTAAAAACTTTTCTTCCTCGGGGTTCGAGATAAAACCAATTTCGCAAAGCAAACTCGGCATGGCCGTTTTATAAAGCACATAAAATCCAGCTTGTTTCACTCCCAAACTCTTGCGCTTGGAATAAGTTCCGAATTCATGTTCTGTCTTGGAAGCAAAATCAATACTTTGATCGAGAAACGCATTCTGCTTCATGCTCATGATAATGTGCCCCTCGGGTGTGTTGGGGTCAAACTCATAATTCTTATCGCGGTCATCTTCCAATAAAATAACCGAGTTCTCCCGTTTCGCCACCTCTAAGTTGGCTTCTGTGCGGTGCAATCCCAAAACGTAAGTGCTCGTTCCGTATATATCTTCGTTAGTCGATGCATTGCAGTGAATGGCGATGAACAAATCGGCTTTGGCTTTGTTGGCTATTTCAGCCCGCTCGTGCAACTCCAGAAATACATCCGTTTTTCGCGTGTAAATTACATTCACTTCCGGAAAGTTTTTTTCAATATAACTTCCCAGTTTCAAAGCCACAGTCAACGCTACATCCTTCTCATGAATTTTACCTGATTTAGAAGAAGCCCCCGGGTCTTTGCCACCATGTCCGGCATCAATTACCACCGTTTTAATTAAAACTGCCTTATTAGCATCGGCAAAAACAAATGCAAAAACAAAGGCAATAAACAATATGTATTGAAGTCTCACGTTGTGGATTTTTTAATTTTGACGCGATCTTTTTGATTTTCCATAAGTACAGCGCTGTGATCTAATTGAATTAACCCGAATTAACCGATTGACCCTTTCCGACCAAATATATTTTTGTAGCAGGCAATACAGGCTAACCCCCACTTTGTTTTTAGCAACAGCACTTCTGGTACTGTCTAATATACTAAATGCGAACAGTGTTACCCGCCCTCTAAATTTCTTCGCTTTACCCGTAGAAGCTGCGGATAGTTTAAATATAAATCAGAAGGGTGGGGGGGCCGGGCAAACTGTTCAGTCAACCAGCGATACGATTGTTTTAAATGATTCCACCGGTCTCCTAGTAGTTGACTCTATTAACAACAACGACACGGCTGATATGGCCAACCAAAGTGAAATCAAGGATATTATCACCTACAAAGCTACTGACTCCATCGTGTATGATATGGGTACTAAAAAAATGTACCTCTACAATCAAGGAGAGCTAAAATATCAGAAAATTAACCTTAAATCTTATTTCGTCAATTTTGATTGGACCAGCTTTACACTTTCGGCTAAAGGCACATTAGATAGCAACGGAAACTATCGAAACGGCACTCCTGTTTTTGTAGATGATGGGAAAGACTATACAGCCGATTCGATGAAATATAATTTCAAAACGAAAAAAGGAATTGTCTATCGGGTAATTACCAAAGAAGGTGATTCATACATCCATAGCGAAATGGTAAAAAAGAATGAGTATGATGAATGGTATGGCCTTTCATCTAAGTATACTACCTGCGACCAGGAGCATCCTCACTTTTATTTTAAAGCTAAGAAGGTGAAGATAGTTCCGGGTAAAGTAATGGTAACAGGGCCTACCAATTTTTGGGTGGGTGATGTCCCTACTCCCTTGTATTTACCTTTCGGTATTTTCCCTGTCAAGCAAGGTAAGCGTTCGGGAATTGTTTTGCCTGAATACGGTCAGGATGCGGTGCTTGGGTTTTTCCTTCGTAACGGAGGTTATTACTGGGCAGTCAATGACTATCTTGGGTTAAAATTCCTCGGTCAATTCTCTACTAATGGAACCTTAGGAGCAGGATTGAATGCTCAATATGCTCTGCGCTATAAATTCACCGGAAACCTGGCCTTTAATTATATCAGGACAAGACCGTATGATCCTGATTTACCTCGCGCAAAATCTACCAACTCTTATAGTCTTTCCTGGTCTCATAATCAGGATGCGCGCTCTATCCCCAATTCCAACTTCGGAGCCAGTGTGCAAATGCAGAGTGCGGATTTTTATCAGGCAAGCAGAGTCACCGATACTCGTTTGCTGAGCACCACTTTCAATTCAGCTATTAACTTCTCACATACGTTTGCCGGCTCTCCTTTTTCGCTTTCTGTCAATCTTCGCCATGACCAGAATTTATTGAACCGAACTATTAGTTTCTCTTTACCTACAGTTCGACTTTCTATGTCGAGGGTTACTCCTTTCAAAGCCAAAATTCAAACCGGCAAACCTAAATGGTATGAAAGCATTGGTATGTCTTACTCCTTCGAGTTTCAAAATCGCGTGAGCACCTATGATTCTACCTTGTTCCGCACTGAAACTGCTGATAAGTTTCGCTTAGGTATCAATCAACAGTTCAACATTGATGCTCCTTTGCGAGTGCTTAAATACCTCAATATTACTCCCTCATTCAGTTATCAGGAACGCACCTATTTTAAGGGTATAACCAAGACATGGGATGCCGACACATTTTATATAGCGAATGCCAATGGACATGTAGATACTATCAGGGGGCATATAATTACCGATACCATTTGGAAACTCAATTCAGCCAGAAATTTCACAGCTTCTTTGTCTATTAGCACAAAGGTTACGGGTATCTATAAGTTTAAAACCGGCAAGCTGAAAGCTATACGACATATCTTCACTCCGAGCGTTTCTTTTGGATACAATCCCGATTTCGGCTCTGACTTTTGGCACTACAATAAATATGTGCAGAGTAATGCCTTAGGAGCACGAACAAAATACTCCGTGTTCGAGCCGGATGCCGTTTATGGAGTTCCGGGATATGGACAGACCGCTTCTGTTAATTGGAGTTTAGCTAATAACTTTGATATGAAGGTCTTCGATAAGAAAGACTCCGTCAATCATGAAAAGAAAATGGGTTTACTCGACCAGGTAATTCTTTCAGGCGGCTATAATTTTATAGCTGATTCATTACGCTTACAGCCATTTAATTTGTCGGTTGTTTCAGCCAGGATTTTTAATCTAATAAACCTCAATTTCAGTGCTCAGTTTGACCCGTATGCGGTCGATTCTTTTAATCGTAAGATAAATAAATTTGAATGGTCAAAAAGTCGTCAGTTGCTGCGTTTTGCCACTGCAAACATAAGTGCCACCATGGCTCTGCATTCAAAACCTAAGCCGGTTGATCCGTCTTACGATGCTACCCCTAAATTTATGGGCGATTATGTAGCTTATCACCCCGACCAGATTTATAACTTCGATATCCCATGGAATCTTTCACTCGGTTATAATTTCAATATTTCTAAAGGAACATACCTTAACCCTGATACTATTGTTACAGTGCAAACCATTCGGGGTAGTCTTGATTTTAACCTAACCAAGCATTGGAAAATAGCTATAAGCTCGGGATTCGATATTTCAAGAAAACAGCTGTCTCTTACCAACGTTACCGTCATCCGCGATTTGCATTGCTGGGAACTCACTTTCAATTGGACACCTGCCCTGCCCACTTTCTCGCGTCAGCAATTCACTATTGTCCTGCAACCTAAATCTGCAACACTTAAAGATTTAAAGGTGCAGAAAAAGAACTCGCTGAAGGATTTGTAGTCGCTAACTTAAAGGTTTATTGTTTTACCCAGTCTGATTTATTATTGTAATGAAATGAGCATTGCCCGCGCCAAAGAAATTCTAAAGCATCAATTCGGTTACGATTCATTCCGCATGAATCAGGAGCAGGCTATTGAAACCGTGTTGCAAAAGAAAGACTGCGTAGTGCTTATGCCTACAGGAGGCGGCAAGTCCTTGTGCTTTCAGATTCCCGCGCTGATGATGGACGGGCTGGCCATTGTTATTTCTCCACTCATTTCCTTAATGAAAGACCAGGTGGATGCCTTGGTAAGCAACGGAGTACAAGCGGCATTTCTCAATTCAACGCAAAGCACTTCGCAACAATCAAAAGTATTTCGAGCCATTGAAAGCCAAAAGCTAAAGTTACTTTACGTAGCTCCCGAACGCTTAATGCAAAGTGGAGACCAGTTTATCGATTACCTAAAGAAACTTAATATTTCTCTCTTTGCTATTGACGAAGCGCATTGTATTTCAAGTTGGGGCCATGATTTTCGGCCGGAGTACATGCAGTTGGCAAAACTGAAAGTTCATTTCTCCGGCATACCTGTCATTGCGCTTACTGCGACAGCCGACAAACTGGTTCGGAAGGATATTATGGAGAAATTAGCCTTGAAATCACCGGCTCTTTTTCTTTCGAGCTTTAACCGCCCTAATATTTTTTATTCTGTTGAGCCCAAAAGGAAGTCTTATGAACAGTTACTCAACTATCTTTCAAAACACAAGAACGAAAGTGGTATTATTTATTGCCTCAGCAGAAGCTCGGTAGAAAACCTCGCGAAGGATTTAAAGCAAGATGGATTTAGTGTCTTGCCGTATCACGCGGGCTTAGATAGAGAGACAAAAGAAAAGAATCAGGAACTGTTTCTGAAAGATGATGTAAAAATTATTGTGGCCACCATTGCCTTCGGAATGGGTATTGATAAATCGAACGTGCGGTTTGTGGTGCACATGGACTTGCCAAAGAATGTAGAAAGCTATTATCAGGAAACAGGTAGAGCGGGAAGAGATGGTTTGCAAAGTACAGCACTTCTCTTTTTTAGTTGGGGTGATGTTGTGAAGTTGAAAAGCTTCGCCTCGGTGGATGGTAACCAGGAACAAAGCAAAATCATGTTGAAGAAGTTGAACCAAATGGGCGAGTTTGGTGATTTGAAAACATGTCGGAGAAAATTCCTTCTCAATTATT
The DNA here is from genome assembly GCA_947478005.1 of Bacteroidota bacterium. Lineage (GTDB taxonomy): Bacteria > Bacteroidota > Bacteroidia > Chitinophagales > LD1 > Bog-950. Next base: position 8,252 of record CANJVG010000019.1, on the reverse strand, counting down.
TTTCAGAAGAAGCAAAAGACATTTGCGGAAGCTGCGATAACTGCAATACCCAATACGAACGCTTTGACGGAACCATCCTGGCGCAAAAGGCATTAAGTGCAGTGAAAAGATTGGAGCAGCGATGGGGGACCAACTATGTAATTGAATTTCTGCGCGGCAGCAAATCAGAAAAGATTAAAGCTGAGCACAAGGAATTGAAAACTTATGGAGTAGGAGCCGACATTTCAAAAGACAACTGGTTCGATTATATCAAGGATTTAATTGCCCAAGGCTACCTCAAACAAACCGATGGCGAGTATCCTATTCTTACACTCACGGCAAAAAGCGATGCCGTTTTAAAAGGAACAGAAAAGGTTGATTTAATAAAGACAAAAATTAAAGAGGAGAAAAAAGAATCGCTGGTAAGCGAAGGAACGCGCGATTATTTCCGAGATCTGTTTGCCTCTTTAAAACAGGTAAGAAAACATATAGCTGAAAGAGTGAACATCGCTGCGTTTATTATTTTCTCCGATGCCACTTTAATAGAAATGTCAACCTATCTACCGTTGTCTCTTGACGAGATGAAAAAAATAAGTGGCGTTAGCGATGCAAAAGCACAGCGATATGGCGAAGCATTTCTAAAAGAGATTAAAACCTATTGCCAAACCAATAAACTGGAGTCGCGCATTCAGCTGAAAGAACCTAAACGCGAAAGCAAAAGTAAAAGTCGAACAAGAAGAAACTCTAATGAAAGCGATACTTACAACATTTCACTAAACATGTTTAAGAAGGGTGACTCAATTTCCACAATTGCAGAAGCAAGAGGATTGGCCACAACCACTATTGAAACACATTTAATTCATTTCATAAAAAGTGGAGAAGTGAAACTTGAGCAGTTGGTTCCAGTCCACAAAATAGAACCTATCAGAGCAGCGATTAGAAAACTGAACCCGGGCATTGCAACTGCACCGGTAAAACAATTTCTTGGAGACGATTATTCCTATGGCGAAATCCGCGCGGTAATGGCAAGCATGTGAACCAGAAAACTCGAACGGCAGTTATCTTAATACTCAATACCAACTACTTAATACTCAAAAATGAAAGCAACCGTAATAACCATAGGCGATGAAATCCTGATAGGACAGATAGTGGATACCAACAGCGCCTGGATAGGGCAAAAGTTTTCGGAGCTGGGAGTTAAGCTTCACGAAATTATTTCTGTCGGGGACGATGCCGCGCAAATTGTGGAAGCACTCAATCGCGCAAAAGCATCTTCACAAATAGTTTTAATGACAGGTGGCCTAGGCCCCACGAAAGATGATATAACTAAGAAGACTTTGGTGGATTATTTCGAAACAGAGCTGGTTCTGAACGAAGAAGTGTGGGAGAAAATGAAACAGATTTTTGAAAAGCGAGGATTGAAGGTGCTCGAGATGAATCGCTCTCAGGCTATGATTCCGAAAGATTGCATCATGTTGCCAAACAAACGGGGCACAGCGCAGGGAACCTGGTTCGAACGCGATGGGGTGGTATTTATTTCCATGCCCGGTGTTCCTCACGAAATGAAACATCTGATGGAAGAGCAGGTCATTCCTCGCTTGCAGGAAAAATTCTCCTTTCCTAAAATTGTTCACTCTACGATAATGACAGCCGGTGCGGGCGAATCGGTCGTGGCTAATCTGCTTGCCCAATTTGAAGAAGAACTTCCTGCCAATATTAAACTCGCTTACCTACCCGATTTAGGAACCGTGAAATTGCGCCTCAGTGCTCATGGAGATACGGAGGAATTGAAAGGTGTGGTGCAGGTGCAGATAGAAAAGATGAAAGAGATTCTCGGCAACTATGTATATGCAGAAGGCGAGGAGAAGCTGGAAGTGGTGGTTGGCAAAATATTGTTGCAAAAAGAGGAAACAGTAAGCTGTGCCGAAAGCTGCACCGGTGGTTATATTGCTCATCTCTTTACATCCGTTCCCGGTAGTTCAAGATATTTTGATGGAGGGGTGGTTTCGTATTCCTATGAGGTAAAAGAACGACTGCTTGGTGTAAAGACCGAAACACTTAATTCGGTAGGTGCTGTAAGCGAAGAGTGTGTGAAAGAAATGTTGCAGGGCTTGCTGCATATCACTGACACTACCTATGGCATTGCTATTAGTGGCATTGCAGGACCTGATTGCGGAACTGCTGATAAACCGGTTGGCACGGTGTGGATTGCCGTTGGTTCAAAGGAAAAGATGGTAGCGAAGAAATTTCATTTCTTCCCTTCGCGCATGGAAAACATTCGTGTGTTTTCCAATGCTGCTTTGAATCTGCTTCGGTTGTTCGTATTGGATAAACTGAATTGAACTTCCTATCGCAAATAGCAACTCGCGTACTGTGTGCTTATCGCTCTTCCTTTGCAACTCTCCTCAATCAAATTATTTTAGCCCCGTAAACAAACCGACATGGCTCAATTTGAATTGATAATGCCCAAGATGGGCGAGAGTATTACCGAAGCAACAATCCTGAAATGGTTGAAAAAGGAAGGTGATATGGTGAAACTGGATGAAGCCGTTTTGGAAATTGCTACTGATAAAGTGGACTCCGAAGTGCCATCATCCGTTGCTGGTGTTGTTCAAAAATTACTGTACAAAGAAGGCGATGTGGTTGCTGTGGGTAAAGTGGTTGCTGTGTTAGAAACAGATGCTGCGGCCGCTACGGCCAATCCTGTTTCGGTACAGAAAGCAGAAGTAGTTACACAAAAAGCAGTTACTAAAACTGCGGTGGTTTCTAATTCTCAATCGGCTTTGCAAAATCCCCAATCTTCTTCCGATAGATTCTATTCTCCTTTGGTGTTGAACATTGCCCGTCAGGAAAAAATATCAATGGCCGAGCTCGAAACCATGAACGGCACAGGAGCCGAAGGAAGAGTTACCAAAAAAGACATTCTTGCTTATGTGCAAAACCGCTCAACGGCTACCAATAATCAGCCAACGGTCATTGCTCCTCAAACGATAGACGAAAAACCACAAACGACAAACGCTCCGGCTCCTGCTAAATCTTATAGCGGCAATGTGGAAATTATCGAGATGGACAGAATGCGCAGATTGATTGCCGACAACATGGTCAAGAGCAAACAGACTTCTGCCCATGTCACTTCCTTTGTAGAAGCCGATGTAACCAATATCGTGTTGTGGCGCAATAAGGTGAAGAAGAAATTTATGGACCTGTATGGTGAGAACCTTACGTTCACGCCTATTTTTATAGAAGCCGTAACCAAAGCCTTGCGCGATTTTCCGCTGGTGAATGCCTCGGTGGATGGAACGAATATCATTGTCAAAAAGGACATCAATGTGGGTATGGCGGCTGCGCTTCCATCGGGCAATCTGATTGTGCCTGTTATTAAAAATGCTGACCAGTTAAATATGGTTGGCCTTGCTAAGAAGGTAAATGACCTGGCGGGTCGTGCGCGCTTGGGCAAATTGAAAGCTGATGAAATTGAAGGCGGCACCTACACCGTTTCGAATGTAGGAACCTTTGGAAATGTGATGGGCACACCCGTTATCCTGCAGCCGCAGGTGGCTATTCTGGCTACCGGAGCCATCAAAAAGAAACCCGTGGTGATTGAAACCGAACAGGGCGACACCATCGGCATTCGCCACATGATGTTCCTGTCCCATTCCTACGACCATCGCATTGTAGATGGCGCGCTCGGTGGCTCTTTTGTCCGCAAAGTGGCCGATTATTTAGAACAATTCGACTTCAATCGCGATATTTAAGGGCCCAAAAGGTTCTTTTAAACAAAAAACCATGCAATTGCATGGTTTTTTGTTTTGCTAAAAGCTGAACTGGTCTCGATAGCAGAAAACAAGATGATTTCAGGGAAAAAGGAAAGGATGCAATGTTCAGAATAGATTGAATCTTGTGTTCTTTTTCGTAATTTATGACCAAAAAAGGCGGTTAGCCATTGTCGCGAACTCCTGAAAATGGCAAACCACTCGGTTAGCTGTCATTGGGAGCATCCGATTAAGGCAAACCACTCGGTTAGTCGCTCTTGGAGCAGCCAACGAAGGCTAACCAGTCGGTTAGTGGTCATCGGGAGCATCCGATGAAGGCAAACCACCCGGTTAGTCGTTCTCGAAGCAGCCAACGAAGGCAAACCAGTCGGTTAGCCCTCATCGGGCGCACGGCACGACCACTAACCGTTTTTGAGGTTTAAAATAGTTGCGTTGCCAAAAACAATCCTACTTTAGTTTCACCAAAACCAAAACCGGCTATGAAGAATCTACTGCGAACTACTGCTCTGCTGCTCATTTTTAATTCTTCATTTTTAATTACAAAGGCGCAGTGGGTGAGTATTCCGGATAGTAATTTTGGGAAGTGGCTTTTCTATAATGGCTACAGCCAATGTTTACAAGGAGATAGTGTTGTTGGTTGGCAGATGGATACAACATGCAATGCTGTAATAACCGCTACTCAAGTTGACTGTAGCTATCGCCTAATTGAAGACCTCACTGGCATACAATACTTTGATAATTTACACTCACTTTCATGCGTGCAAAACCACCTTACCACTCTACCAGTCTTATCCGATTCGCTGACTTACCTTTCCTGCACAAGGAACTACATAACCTCTATGCCTGTCTTGCCCAATGCCCTGGCAGGCTTTTATTGCGACAACAACCATCTCAGTATTTTACCAGCCTTACCCAGTTCGTTGACGTTCCTTAATTGCGCATCCAACTACTTAACTAATTTACCTTCCCTATCCGGTTCGTTGGTTTCCCTTATTTGCCCTTACAACCAACTAGCCAGTTTACCTACCTTACCCAATTCATTGACACTACTTAATTGCGATGGGAACCAACTCAGTAATTTGCCTGTGTTGCCAAATGCGTTGAAGACACTTCATTGCAATGACAACCACCATCTTAACTCCCTACCTGCTTTATCGAGTTCGTTGACTTATCTGGATTGTAGCCTTAACCAACTCGATAGTTTACCAGCCGTCCCGAATTCGTTAAACTACCTTGATTGTAATTCTAACCAACTCAGTAGTTTACCAGCCATACCCAGTTCGTTGAACTACCTTGATTGTAATTCTAACCATCTCAGTAGTTTACCAGCCTTGCCGAATTCGTTGAGTAAACTATTATGCAATGCTAATCAACTGAGCAGTTTATCTATATTGCCAGACTCTTTGCTAATTTTTAACTGCTCCGACAATCTTTATCTGCATTGCTTACCTCAATTAAAAAAAATCAGGAACTTCACCTTTACAAACACCGGTATTACCTGTTTGCCAAATTATCCACAGAACAATATTACAAGCACTCCCTCCTTTATCACTTATCCTCTTTGCGATACCTCGTCTTATAATGTTTTCGGTTGTGCTGCTTATTGGAATATTAGCGGCAAAATTTATGGAGACACCAGTACGAATTGCTTATATGATGTAGCAGAAAATACATTTGGTAACCTCAAAGTCCAACTGTATGAAAATGGTGTTTTGGAACAACAAATCTTTAGCTCAAAAGGTGGTGTTTATTCAATAAACACAGATTTGTCTGTGTATCATTATTCGATTGACACAAGCAGTTTTCCTTTGTTGGTTGCCTGCCCTTCTATCGGCTATTACACTTCTAATATTACGGTCCTTGATTCTTTTGACGCTGATATGAATTTCGGTTTGCGTTGCAAACCGGGGTTCGATTTAGCAGCCCAAAGTATTTCCGCTATTGGTTTCCAACCTGCAAATATTGTAACAGTTAATATATCTGCTGGCGATGCGACCAATTTCTATGGTGCACATTGTGTAAATGGAGTTAGCGGCAGTGTTCAATTAATAATTGGCGGTGCAGCGCATTATGCTTCTACTGCAAGTGGTGCAATTACACCAACAAGCGTAGTTAACGATACCGCCACATGGGATATTGCTGACTTTGGAACAGCCAATTTCTTTCATGATTTTAATATCAATGTAGCTACCGATACTACCGCTGTCTTGGGTTCACAGATTTGCTTTACGCTCATCGTAAACCCAATAGCCGGAGATAATAATCCTGCCAATAATATTCTTACACATTGCTTCACGGTAGTTAGTTCCTTCGACCCTAACGAAAAAGAAGTGTACCCCGCAGGCAATATAGATACCGCTACCCATTGGCTCACCTACACCATCCATTTCCAAAACACCGGCACAGCCGAGGCGCAGCATATCTATCTTACCGACACATTAGATAGTAATATAGATGCCGCCAGCTTTCAGCTACTCGCCTACAGTCACCAACCCATGGTGCAGCTAAAAGGCAATAGCCTACGCTTCAACTTCCCCAACATCAACCTGCCTGATAGCAACACCAATGAACCACTAAGTCACGGCTATGTGCAATACAAAGTCAAGCTAAAAGACAATCTGCCAGTAGGAACAAACATCAACAACACCGCCTTTATCTATTTCGATTTCAATGCTCCCGTGGTGACGAATACTACGAGCAATACAATTGCTCTTGCAACAAGCGTTGCTAATCTCGGATTGCGGAACGCGGATTTCGGATTGAATCCCAATCCCGCTACTGAGTCGGTTAGAATATCAATTGATGAAAGTATGGTTGGATGCAATCTTACGATTACCGACATCACAGGAAGAGAAGTCCTGCATTCGGCTATTCAAATCCCCGCCCGAACGACTGATGACGTTCAGTCGGGCGGGCGCAATCCGCAATTCGACATCCGCAATCTATCCCATGGCCTTTACTTCGTCACCCTCGAAAGCAAAACCGGAAGAGTTACGAAGAAGTTAGTGAAACAATAAACTGCAGGAAGAAGAAGTCTTTTACTTACAATTACCCATAAAAAAAGCGTCCCACATTTCTGCGGGACGCTTTTTTATTTTACTTGGACAGTTACCTGTCGTTCGTTATCTTACTTAAGAATTTCAGTAACCTGACCGGCACCTACTGTTCTTCCTCCTTCACGGATAGCGAAGCGAAGACCCTTTTCCATAGCGATAGGGTAGATCAATTTTACAGAAAGAGTTACGTTATCACCAGGCATAACCATTTCCACACCTGCAGGCAAAGTAATTTCACCTGTTACGTCAGTTGTACGGAAATAGAACTGAGGACGATATTGGTTGAAGAATGGAGTGTGACGTCCACCTTCTTCTTTGCTCAACACGTAAGTTTCGCATTTGAATTCAGTGTGCGGAGTTACAGAACCCGGCTTCACGATAACCATACCTCTCTTGATTTGCTCTTTTTCAATACCACGAAGAAGAAGACCTACGTTATCGCCAGCCTCACCTCTGTCAAGAATCTTACGGAACATTTCAACCCCGGTACAAGTAGAAGTCAAAGCTTTTTCGCCTTCTTTTTGCAAACCGATTAATTCTACTGGATCGTTAGAGTTAATTACCCCTCTTTCGATACGACCTGTTGCTACTGTTCCACGACCTGTGATAGAGAATACATCTTCTACCGGCATCAGGAATGGAAGTTCAGTTGCTCTTGGAGGAACCGGGATAAAGCTATCCACAGCATCCATCAACTCTTCAATCTTAGCAACCCATTTTGGTTCACCATTCAAAGCACCCAAGGCAGAACCCTGAATAACTGGAATGTTAGCCCCGTCATATTTATAGAAAGTCAAAAGGTCACGGATTTCCATTTCTCCCAATTCAAGGAACTCAGGATCTTCCACCAAGTCAACTTTATTCATGAAAACAACCACTTGAGGAACACCCACCTGACGGGCAAGAAGGATGTGCTCACGAGTTTGAGGCATAGGACCATCTGTCGCAGCTACAACTAAGATAGCACCGTCCATTTGGGCAGCACCCGTAACCATGTTCTTAATATAATCCGCGTGACCCGGACAGTCAACGTGCGCGTAGTGACGTTTAAGCGTCTGATATTCAACGTGAGCGGTATTAATAGTGATACCTCTTTCTTTTTCTTCAGGGGCGTTATCAATTGAAGAATAGTCGCGCACTTCTGCAAGACCTTTCTTAGAAAGAACCGTAGTGATTGCGGCAGTTAATGTTGTTTTGCCGTGATCCACGTGTCCGATAGTACCGATGTTTACGTGCGGCTTGTCTTTAATGAACTTTTCTTTAGCCATTGTTATTGTTTTTAATTGTTGTGTTTAAATATTTAAAAGTTTACGATTTACTACTATCATTTCCGGTATCCACCGTCTTCATTCAATACCTAAATCAATGTGAGCGGGAGACGAGGCTCGAACCCGCGACCTACAGCTTGGAAGGCTGTCGCTCTACCAACTGAGCTACTCCCGCA
>CANJVG010000018.1 GCA_947478005.1 Bacteroidota bacterium | reverse complement strand
TAAATCGTGCAAGTTCATTTTGAGATAAGCCGGTTACCGACTTCTGATTGATGAAAATTTCTCCATGGTAGTCGGTATCAAGTGTTGAAATCAAATACAATAACGTTGATTTACCACAGCCCGATTTGCCCACAATGGAAACAAACTCCCCTTTGCCAACTTCAAAAGAAACATCCTTCAATACCCTGAACTCCTCGGGGTCGTGGAAGTATTTATTGAGCTTAATTGTTTTTAGAACAGTCTCCATTGTATATGTATTCAGTTGCAGTTTGTAAGCTTATCCTCGTAAAATCGCCACAGGGTCAATCTTTCCCGCCTTTATACTCGGCATTAATCCCGCAAACAGCGTGGTGACAATTCCAAACCAAACACCAAATGCATAATGATACCAGTGGAAAGTAACCGGAAAATGAGTAATGCTTATAAAATCATTTTTAGGAAATGGCAAGCTGTAGACCCCTGAACTCATCAAAAAGCCAAGCAACAATCCCATTACAGCACCACAAACCCCTATGGTGACCGATTCTGTCAAAAATATCTGACGAATATCGGAGCCTGAAAAGCCCTGCGCTTTCAGAATGGCAATGTCCTTCAGCTTGTTCTGAATAGTCATGCTCATAATGTTATAGATACCAAAACCTGCTACTACCAGCAGCGTAAAAGAAACTACAAAGGTCATCACATTGCGAATAAGAATAGACACCATGGCGCTGGCGTTAGCGGTCTTCCAATCATCGGCCGTATAGCCATATCGGCCCGCAAATTCTTTGGCAACAATTGTTGCATCATCATAGTTTTTCAACTTCATGCTGATGTCGGTAATGTATTGGTTGTCTTTACCCAATAACTGCTGCACTTTTGAAACATTGACATAGCTCTTGATATTATCGAGCGAGCCGATTCCGAATTGAAATGTACCCACTACCCGAAAGCGCATAGCTGTACCTTTAGGCGTTGCCAAGGTAACGATATCGCCTACCTTTACATTTAGCTTGTTGGCGAGGCCGTGCCCCATCAAAATACCGTTATCAATGGTCAACAGGTTTTCAATTTTACCCGTCTTCATTTTTTCGGACAAACCGGTGAGTCTCGATTCTTCCAGGATGCTTACACCCGTCAGGGAACCGTTTATCTGAACCGGACCACTTACATAGAACACCTGGGTAGAAAGCTGCGGGCTTACCGCAATTACACGTTCATCTTTTTTTAAATCATCGATAATACGCTGCGAGTTTCTAAGATTGGGATTAATGTCCTTAGGCTTTGGGTGATAGACTACATTTATCACTTTAGAAGTGTCGAACACTTCATCAAGAATTGAATGCGAATAATCAGTTTTAATGTCGTTGAATAAGCGAACATCAGGCGTAGATGATAGCAGTGTGTCTTCCAAAAACTCATTGAACCCCTGCATGAAACTAATCATGAGAATATACATGCCGATGCCGAAGGTAACACCCAGCATGGCAATAAGCGTTTGCTTAGGCTTCGACAGTAAATGTGTCTTCGCTATTTGAAAATTTACAGAACCAAACATCAGAGTTTTGTGATTTTAGATTTTAGCAGTATGATTTAAATCCAATTCCAACCTACCTTATTTTACTTTCGGCAAAACCACTTCATCTGTTTCAGCTATTCCTTCTACCACCTCTACAAACTCCAGATTCTCCAGTCCCCTTTTAATTTTAACCTTCTTGTTAATACCCACACTTTTAATTTCCACTTCATCATTAGCCTGCAACATCGACATTGGAATTACCAGGGCGTTATCCTTTTTATTAATGATGATATTGGCTTCTACGCTGGCATGAACAAAATTAAAATCATAGTTCTCTACAAACTCTGCCTCTACTTTGAAGCTCTGGTCGTTTTGATTCATGTTCGGATATATTTTCGACACCTTTGCATTGAAAGTCTTATTCCCGGTTACGTCCATCTTCACCACTACTACTTGCCCTAACTGTACCTTTACAATGTCGCTTTGATCAACAGAGAGTTGCAAAATTTTATTGCCTTTTTCACCAACCAAAGCCACTAAATCATTTCTACGAACAGCCTCGCCCAGCTCTTTTGTTTCATCATACACCACCCCATCTATCATACTTTTTATGAAATAATTGGAGGCGTCAAGACCGGAAGCTGCTAAACCGCTTTGCGCATTGCGCACATCCACACTCAGCTGATCTTTGGTGCGTTGCAAAATTTCCTTCGCTGATTTTAACTCGTTGCCCGAAACTTCATAAGCTACGGCTATCTGGTCGAACTGTGCTTTGGTGACAGCATTGGCTTCGAACATATTTTTATAGCGCTGGTAGTTCAACGAATCGTTTTTGTAGCGCGCTTCGGCACTGCGTATTTTGTTTTTCAAATCCATCAGCACCGGTGAGTTTTCATCAGCATTCTTCTTAGCCAGTTCAAGCGTAGACGAACTTGCCCCTAGCTTTGCTGCACTGGCATCATTTTGAATTTGAAAAATAGCTTCCCCTTTCTTAACCTCATCTCCCGCTTCTTTAAATTTAGAAACGATATAGCCATCGCTCATAGCAAACACTTTATACTCGTTTTTCGGCACCAAAAAACCGGAGGCATACACAGCTTCTGTAATGGATTTTCGCTCGGGCTTGACGGTTTTTGTTTTGTTGCAGGAAGCGAAAACAAAAAGCAACAGAATCATGGTAGCGATGGAGGAGGCGAAAAATATTTTCTTGTTCATACGATTATTGATTGCAGGGCAAATGAACAAACATCTTAGAGCCTGCGCAAACTACGTTCATTTACTCGTTTGTTTTATTCATTGAACCGTGGGATGAATGGGTTAAAACGTTTGGAGGAATGATGACAGACCCTCCTTCGATTAGCCAAAGAAAGCCCGACACTTGTGGCTGACAAGATAAAATCTATTTTGCATTCTAAAGTATTCAACCAAGTATGTATCGACTCCGCTTTGCTTTTGTTCTCCTCAAAAGCCTGCTTACCCGCAAAAAGGCTTTGCTTGATAATTTTGAGCTACAGTTTATAGCCCTGCCGCTTATCGACACTGATTTCACGCGGCTGTTTACGCAAACCTACTCGCTTTATATGGGTTTGGCGCGCTGGAATTTCCTGTTCAATTCAGAATTCAGAACAGTGGCTCTAAAGAAAGCTTGGGTGCCGGTAACCACGGCCGAAACCATCACTTATCGTAAATCAATTAAAGCTTTCGACCGTGTATCTTTAATCACCCGCCTATTGTATTGGAACGACCACCGATTTTATCTCGAGCATGTTTTTTATGTAAAAGGTAAAGTTTGTGCCCATACCTATATAGAAGGCTTGGTGCGAAGCCCGCAGGGGCATTTAAAACCCAATGAAGTTTTTAAAGCGTTAGGAGTAACAAGGGAATCGCCTGCTATTCCCGAAAAGATGCAGGGATGGGTTAATTCTATTTCCTCCAAGTAAGCTAGGTTTCCGGGCGGGTATATTCTGACTAACCAATATTGGATGTTCCGGCCTAAGTGGAACGATATAGCACACTAAGCCACTTTATAGAACACCAAGTGAAATTGAAAAAGGGAAAAGCCCCTGCCACAAAGAGTGAACTGGTGAAAAAATTTGATGAACTGCTTACTACTCTTAATGACCCTAAAAAAAAGAAACAGGTCGCAGCTACTATAGCCAAGGTTGATGCCCTGTTTGTGCCAGTGAGCAAAGACGTGAAGGTGTTTAAAGAACGTTGCAAAAAAATAGAGCCAATGCTGAAAGAATGTGAGCCGCTAAGGCATAAACAACTGAATTGATAGTGTTGTTTTAGCAGGTCGGTTTTAGCGAACAAGCGCCTTACTGATGATCATGGAGCCAAAATAGTCCAGCTACTAAACCGCCTCAATTAAATCCCACAAATTGCCATAAAGGTCGGTAAAAACGGCCACCATTCCCCATGTTTCTTTTACGGGTTCACGAACAATTGTAATGCCCTTATCCAACAGATTCTGATAATCGCGCTGAAAATTGTCGGTGTGCAGAAACAAAAAGACACGGCCACCGGTTTGGTTACCTACGCGGCTTTGTTGCTCATCGTTGGCGGCTTTGGCTAATAATAAACCACAACCTGTCGAGCCTTTAGGTGCCACTCTTACCCATCTTTTGGTTTCACTCAAAACGGTGTCTTCGAGTAAATCGAAATGCAGTTTTTGTGTATAAAACTCAATGGCTTGGTCGTAATCATCTACCACTAAAGCCAGTTGTGCTATGTTTTGTTTCATTGGTTGGGGAAGGTGCACTTAAAGGGGCAACCAGATGCGAAGTAAATTTATTTTACCAATAGTAATACAAGCTCTTTAGACCATATGCCTCATCCTTTCTTTTTCTTTTTGCGGTACTTATTCAGTATTTTTACAATGCGGTGGTGCATGAATTGTATATCTATAAAAACAGGTAGCGGAACTCTTCTATTAGCTCGACATCGCCATGTACAGGTTCGGGAATTACTTCGTCTATGATTTAGCGTCTCTTTTTTCAGTTTCGCAGAACCTTGAATATCGCTTTTGCGCTTTCCTGATGGGGCTTTCCATAATGCCCGGTTCTCTCACCACCTTTTCAAGGGAAGCTCACTTTAGGTAGGGTCTGCGTAGCTGCTCCACGGCTCTTCATTATTAATTTCTCAATTGACAGCCCCCATCCAATTGAAAACCACCTTCCCCGCCACCACACCCGTGGCAGCGACTGTGCTCACAAACATATCGGCAAAGCCAATATGAGGCGGTTTTACGAGGCCGTAGGCCAGCAGCGAACCGAACATAGTCGAGCTGACCCAATGTGGCAAATTGGCATAGTTGATAAATGATTCAGCATTCAGATAGGGCCCCCAGGCGGCAAATACCGTAATCTGATTCAGCCAATACTCATTACTCGCCTTGCCCAAAGCCAGGGCCAAAAGCAGGGGAGTCTGCTGCTCAAAGTTTAGCCCCGACTGCACTACCTCCTCCTCCAATCGGCTCAGGTACTCCCCTATCTGCAAGGGCGAAACGATTAAAACAGATTCTGTTATTTTGCTTATAAAGTATTGTTGTTCAGTAGATTATTGTGTGTTGCTTGAGGAGAGTTGTCGGGTGTTGGATGTCCGATGTCCGGGGTTTGAAGACGGCTGTTGTATTCCATCCGACATCCGACTTCCGACATCGGACCTCCCGCTCACATACCCATTATACACATTCGGCAGCACCGTCTTGAGTATAGATACCACCAGGTTCAAGGGGCCGCCCTCCGATGGATTGATGATATAAATAGAATCTACCAACTGCTGGTTCAGGTCCTCGAAGGTCGGACTAACCGGCAGATTGGCAATAACGTAGTCGAGCGAGGTTTTGAGTTGCGCTCCGAAATCGATGTAGGGATTTTTCATGGTTTTATTAGGATTTGATGATTTGTTAATTTGATGATTTGATGATGAACAGCTGCCCCGCAACCCTGCCCTAAAGGGGCTATGCAGGAATCCAAAAGCCTAACCGGCTGTTCATTGCTTAGCGGTTCTCCCTTTTGTTTCATCCCGTCTCAAACGGGGAGGGAGTCAGTGGGTATTTGTTGCCGCATTTGTCGTGAGCGGTCCGTCTCATGTCGTGTGCGGTTCGACTCACGTCAGATACCCTTCTGCTTTTGTTTAAAGAAAGTTTATCAAAAACTTTGATGGTGCAAAAATGGGGTAGGGCAGACCGCTGCCGATTTGGGGTTATATAATTTATTTGACAGAGAGTTGCCGGGCTACACCATCCCGTGTATTTATTATTTCCGCTTCAATTCGTCAATCTGCCTGTTTTGCACCACTTGGTTCAGTGTCCGCACCACTTGGTTATTCCACCGCAGTAGTGGTTGTTCTCTTCATTATTTGTCTGTAGGCTCCGTCCCAGAGGTCAATGCGTTTTTGTAAACTGTCGATAGTGGCTTTTTCAGCTTCTTCCCAACATTCGGCATTGGTTCCACAAAGGTTAGATGTCATTTGCAACGCAAGATGGCTATGATGGTCTCCATCAACCTCTATATGGCGTTCGAGATAGTATTTGAAAACCGAAACACTGTCGGGAAAATTCTGGTGCATATCGTTTACGATGGAAATAAACATGCCGGGTATCAGGTCCTCGCGACCAAACGTAAAAATTGCTGACTGCAGATAATCTTTACCGCTGCCAATAATGCCAAACGTAAATTCTACAAAGTCTTTGGCCTCTTTCGGGGTTTCGGAAGCTGCATAAGCTGCGTTAAAGTTACCCGTGCTTTTTAATACCTCTGTAAAAGTTTCAATGGCAGTGGTGGCTGCCCCGCATTGTTTCATAGCATCGAGATATAATTCGAAATGGCTCATTCTAACACCCTGCAGGTCAAGGTCAGATTCTTCACCAACAACAATTTCGTTAATAAGGTATCGAGTGTCGGCCGAGCCATAGGGAAACCACGGAACGCTGGTGCAGGTTAAGTTGTTTTGCAGGGTTTTGAGTAAGGACATAAAGTCCCAAACAGCATAAACATGATATTGCATAAACAGCTTTAAATCGTCTATATCTTTGATAGATGAATAGACTTTGTGATTAATTATCTGCTGTCTTAAGGGTTCAATCGTTTTTCTTATTTTTTCTATTTGCTCATTCATTTCTGATTATTTATAGTTTGCCTTTATATGGACCTGAATATTGCGTTACAAGATCGGGGATTATTGCCCGCGGTTTTGGAACTCCTCACCGAGCCCCGACATATTAACCCAATAGAAAAAGAATTGTTCAACGCTACATTATTAAAGCGCGGCTGGTACAGGGTATCCGGCTGCCTGACCTCGTGCGGACAGAGGCAATTTATTTGGAGCGAAAGATGTCTTCCGTTATAAATTTAAACAGGGAGCGGGCTATGGTAGTATCGTTCATTTTTCCGGTTATCTGCAGCAATAAATCAACAGAAATTTTGTTTTTCGCTGAATTGTTTGTGACAGAGAAATCATAATAAGCCATGCACCAGTCAGCAAAAGCCCGCTCTTTAATCGGACCTTGGGCCAGTAATTGTACATTATAATGGCGGTGGTCCAGTAATATTCGGTTATACAATTCCTTCACTACCTCTTCAGGCCCTTCCAGTATTTGCAAAAATTCAGACTCATGATAAACCAAACAACCGGTTATTTGATTCGCGCTGTTCCAGGAACGAGATTTAAGCAAGATATCGGGCAGGCTTTTTTTGTCAAAATCCTTTGCGGAAATACTGTTATAAATCAATTCATATATCATATCTACAGGATTAATTGGTTCGAGTTCATTATAGACACAGGCAAGGCAGGGGTATAAACAAAGCCTACATAGTTTTCGGGCTTGGCGAAGGTGGCGATTTTCACCACAAATGTGGCTGCGAAGCACGGAACCGCCACTTTTGCCAAACCTGTGTTCGCGGCTGTAGTAACCTTGCAAAGTATTTTATTAAAACATAATTACCTTTTCAGTCTTTAGGTTTGAAGTAAGTTGAATGATACAATTAGTAAGTCAAGGTATTTAGATATTGACCATCGAACTTTTTAATGAATAAGCTATAAACAGCACATCTTTTTTTGTTTGTTCGTCAATGTTATGCTTATCAAGCGCTTTCATGATATCATCAACTACATTCATGTATTCACCCTGACTAATATTCATGCCTTTGTGAGCTGTCGGCATATCACGTCCGTTGTATTTTTCGGGTCCACCACTTCCAGAGGCAAGGAAGTTAATCAGGTGTTGTCGAACCTCTGCAAAATGTTGTGGGGTGTCTTTTAAAGGCAAGAACCGAGCTTTTACTGCGGGATTAGTCATATGTAACTGAATAATGTCGTCTACAATGGCCTCAATGCCTATATGGCCGCCAAGTCTTTCATAAATACTTTTTTCATTTTGGTTTGTTTCCATTTTATTAAGTTTTTAGTTAGGAAATTTGGGTTCAAAAGTTTGAATTTATCTATTAGCTATAACGTTTGGGGACTTGGGTTCGGGCGGGTTTCGGAGCACAAAACTGTCAACCTGCACAAAACGTGAATAGCAGCACAAATCTCCAAGTTTGCACGTCAGCCAGCCTGACGCAAAACCCGTATTATACCCAGTGCTTTCTTCCTTCGTCATTTTTTTATCGCTTTAAATGATTTTACCACAAAATATATCAAAGGAATAAAAATTAGTCCTAATGTCATTGGTAAAAACCAAATTCCGAGTCCTTCCATTTGTCCGTTTGCGTGTCTAATACTTTGAAATGCGATAAGTCCAAAAATGACAGCAGTAATTACTTTTAAATATCTAATTAGCCTTGTCGCATTCGTATATTGTCTTAATGCGTTGTCTGCGGTTATTTCTGTCGGATAATTAAAAATGTGTGGAAACCTGTTCAAAATCGTTAGTCCGACAAATAGAACTGTCGCTACTAATGGTAAAGTCAAAATCATCCATTTGTCTCCAAATCCGTCTGCAACACCAGCTCCGTTGAAGTGTGTCGGAATAATGTCAGGTAAACGTTGGTAGTTGGCAACGGTCAAACCCCAAAGAGCAAAAAGCAAAAGCCAACCAACAATTTCAAGTGTCTTGTCGGCATTTGTAAGTTCTAATTTCAATTTCGGTCTTTGTCCCATTTTTGCTCAATCCAATTGTTGTCGTTTTTTAGTATTGGCTATAACATCTGCTAAGCGAAAACACAAAAATATAAACAATAAAACAGTGCAAATAGGCACATATGCTCATAACCTTTTTTGTAAAAAGGGGTAATAGTATATACAGATTATTGGTTTAATATGGTTAGAGAGTCGTCCTGGTTAGACGGCTCTTTTTTTTGCCCTATACTATCTTAGCAGCTGAGAATCTTTTTCCCAGGCCTAAGGGTTTGGGCTACAGAGGGTGTATCCACTTTTACCCTAATCACAAAGGAAGCCTTCGATTGAAGGCTTCCTTTGTGATTGAGGGGATTACTACCGATGGTAGGCTCTTAGTATATCGGTGAATGCTGAAATATTACTTAGCTAATACAACTTTACGGGTGTATTGCTGGTTGGCGGATGTAATAACAGCGGTATAAGTGCCGGATGCTAAGGAACCTAAATTAAACCCTATGTTAGTATTGCCTTTTGCAAGTTGTTGTGTATTCGAAATCATTTTTTGACCCAGGATATCATAGAACACTACGGTAACCTCCTGCTCTTTAGACGATAAGATACCCAGATTGGTTTTGTCAGTAGTAGGGTTAGGCGAAAAATCTAAAATATTGAAGGTGATTTCACCCGTTAATCGGGCAGTTACTATATCTGAGTAAGCAAATGCCCCGTCATTATCTACCTGCTTTAGACGGTAGTAATAGGTAATGCCGGTTTTGGCCGAATGGTCCGGGTAGTTATAGGATAGCTGAACGGTACTGTTATTGTGGCCCGCAATCCACGAAAGCGAGGACCAGTCGGTACCATCGGTGCTACGCTCTACAAAAAAGCCTGCGTTGTTTATTTCCAAAGCCGTAATCCAGTCAATGCTGATGAATTCATTATTAATAGGAGTGGCTGTTAATTCAGTTAATTCAACCGGCAAGGCATTGCCCGTTAGCGATTTTTTGATGGTGAAGTGCGAAAAACCCGTATACACACCACCCGGCACACCCGGTTGGTAGGAATCGTAACATCCGGCATTACGCGTATATTTTATTAGGTCAGTGGTATCGGAAACGGCAAAAAGGTCTCGATTCCAATCAGCAGCGGCACCCGAAGGGTCATTTGCCACATCACTTATGTAGTGCATAGTCCTCCAGGTTTCGCGACTATAATTAGGGTCTATGTTGCCATTGTCGGTAAAGCTGCGCGGAAATGTCTCCACCGTATAGGTGCTGTTATTGTTGTTATTAGCAGCATGAAAACTCCAGTACCCAAAACCTGGCAGGTCGTCCTGCAAAATAACCCATTGCTGAGGGTTTCCGGGCGTTGCACAAGGATTGACCAACGAGCCTGCCGTGGTAGTTCCGAAAGCCAGATTGATTCCGTTATTGTCGAGCGCGCTGACAGAGGCACATCCTATACAAAACTGGGTAACACTCCCCACATATCCATTGGGGTTTGTAGCATTTTCGCAAAACAAGCCTCTTAAATCATCTGCACCACCATTAATCGTTTGAAAATTAAAGCGGATGGCTTCAAACCCTTTTGAAGCAGTACCTATAGGAAATACATAGGCATCGGCTGCGGTGGTTCCTGTATGATTTATCCTGCGTTTCAGACCGCCTAAACCCACGCCTCTTGCTCCCCTGGTTTGCACATAGCTGTCAAAAAAATTAGCGCTGCGGTCCATGCCCAGAGCCGGATAGCCGCTAACGGCCTCTACAGCGGGGTTTGCCACAAAAAGGTCATAGTCGGTATTCGAGCCGTCAAAAGTTTTTATCACCCCTTTGTTGCTGTTATTCGTCATTTGCGAAATAGATGTAGGGGAATAAGTATCGGCACTTGTTGCGCTGCCGAAAACCAGCGAGCCCTGTACGCTCACGGGTGTTTGCAGTTCAACGGCTGTACCCGATATGGCTTTATCTATCAAAAGATTATAGAAGCTATTGGTGGCAGGCGTGTTAAACGAACCTCTAATAGCCTGGGTGCTGTCGCCAATAAACTTTACTACCTTCTCGGTTCCCGAGTTGGGGTTGGATGGATAAAACTTAGTCGCTCCGTTGTTATCTATATCACCCTTTATCTCTATAACCCCATCGGCATTTATAGTGCCGCTGTTGGTATTGGTCAGGGTGCCTTGTATGTGCAGCAAAGCTCCGTTCTGCACGGTTACCTCTGCCCCTTTGTTATAGAACGCGTTAGGGTCCAGCGTTTGCGCCACCATCGATATAGGTGCAATTAGGACTACAAATAGGGTTAATCTCATACTATAAAATTTTTATTATACATTAATCCAAATGACTTTATTTCTTATTCGATTTAAGGCTGACAGACAAATCGGGCATAGTTCGCTTGGGAATAGAAAAGGCGTTCATTTTAATCTTGAACCCATTTCCTCTTCACTAAAAAAAACAGACTATATTTTTTTGAGAGAAACGTCCTGTCCCTATTGTTGGGTATAATCGGGCTGCGGTATCATTCTTGCAAAGAGCAGAATGATACCGCAGCCCGATTAAAGCTTAATTTATCTGATACCAGCTGGTTCCATTCGATTGTAAAATAACCCGGTTAGAACTGGTAGTTGTGCCGAGAACGTTGCTTGCCGATAAAGACGTACTATTTGAGCCGGCTGTGTTTATAAACGAGCTGATAGTTATGGACGAAGTTGACTGATTAACGACAACATAAACCCGTCCGGTAGCTCCTGAAGCAGCAGGCAAGGTAATGTTTGGTGTTCCACCGGTTACGATTACTGAAAAGTGGGTACCATCAAGCGTAAGATTACCACTGGTAGTAGTAATAGGCAAAGCTAAGCTGGCACCTAAGATGGCGCCTCCGCTTAGGGTACTAACACCTGTTACACCAATAGTGCTGCTAAAGGAAGCTGCAGCGCTCCATGTTTTGGCACCTGCTGCCGTTTGAGTGGCTGTCAAATCAACCCAGTTTTGGGTGGCAGAGCCTGTACCTCCATTGGCAACCGGCAAGGTTCCTGTAAAAGTTAAGTTACCCGCTGCCGAAAGGGCTATGTTGCCACTGGCTGAAACCGCCACAGTACCGGTTGCATCGGGCAATGTGTAAGTTCTGGCCGCTGTAAGGTCTGCCGAAGTTAGCGTTCCTGTAAAGGCAGCTGTAGCAGTAGTTGATTGTGGCTTTATGCCCAATTTATCAGAATTGGCTGTGGATGACGCAAACAACTGAGAACCCGTAGTACCCAGCGTGGTGGTAGCATTGGTGGCTGCACCGGTATTGATATTTACGCCTCCCGTTCCTGCGTTAATGGTAGTAGTGCTGGTAGTATTTGTACTTCCCAAGCTTAGTGTTTTGGCACCTGCTCCGGTTGCAAGGTTCAGTGCCTGTGCACCTGTTCCCGTTCCAATACCAATAGTACCTGTTTGAGCCGTACCGCCAATAGTTATAGTGCCGGTGGTGGTAGAAGCGCCTATAGTATACGTGGAGCCGGCAACGCCATCAAGACTGAAATTACCCGTTCCTACACGTTGCACAATAGAGGTTGCACCTGTGGTGCTTCCCATGCTTATGGCCTTGGCGGCAGCATCAGCACCCAAACTTATGGCGGAGGTACCGGTTGCTGTAATTCCGGCAGTAAAAGTATGCAATCCCGACCAGGTTGGAATAATAGCCTGCGACAAAGCAGATGCCGCATCGCTTCGTTTAGCGGTAGTTGCTGTTCCGTTTATGGCCGTTAATCCTATCATTGCCGAAGGGTTAGCAAGACCGGCTACATAATCAGTACCGGCTGCAGCAGCACTAACAGTTCCGCTTCCGTTAGCTTTCATTATTCCATTGACTGTACCGGCACCGCCCTTGGTAGATGGTACTACGTTATTGTAGGTAGTAGCATTCCCTGTACTGGTTACATCACCGGTTAGGTTAGCGCTGGTGGTGGCCGTAACTCCGGCAATATTAGCTGTTGAATACCACTGCATGGCAGAGGAAGCATTAAACTCCATCCATCCGCCAACCGGAATACTGATTGATGCACTTAAACCTAATGCATCTATCATATCGCTTGTTGCCGGGTACACATTTATTGCATTGGCTCCCTTGTTTACAATAATTATTCTGCGACCGGTTGTTGCCGATGGCAAAGTAACACCCGATGGATTGGCTGCGGCTGTGGTAATAATATTATAGTCGCTGGTCAACGCACCTTGCCCTTGTGCGTTTGTGCCGGCTGTAACCGCAGCGTTGGTGGAGTAGGTTTCGCCATCAATAGAAGGTGTGGTAAGCGATGGCGATGTGGCCAGCAAAATAGCTCCTGTACCACTGGTTCCGTTCGACAAATCGGATGCAGCGGCCTGTGAACCTGCCGTAACCAGACCTTCGTCATCGTATGTTATTTTAGTATTGGTTGCCGCGGTGATGGCCGTATTAGGCGCCAGATAATCGGTTCCTTGAGTAGCGGCAGATACTACACCGGTTGTTGAATTTCCTGCTAGTAAGCCGTTGACTGTTGTTTTAAGAGTAATGGCCGGAGTACTGGTAGCAGTAGCTACTGTGCCCGAAAAACCGTTGGCGGTTGCCACGGATACACTCGTAACACTGCCAGCGGTGCCGGTAAGCGTACTGCCCACAAAACTGAGTCCGGTTCCTAAAGAGATTTCAGAAGGAACTGCTGCAGCACCTGTAGGGTTTCCTAACAGACGATTTCCAGTTACATTTTGAATTTTGGCGTAGGTAACACTTGAATTCAAAATCTTGTTGGTGTTTACAGCATCATCAAGAATTTTTGAATTGGTTACCGCATTATCAAGAATCTTTGGATTGTTTATAGCATTGTCTGCAATTTTTGCATTCGTAACGTTCAAATCGGCAATTTTTAATGTAGTAACGGCCGATGTAGCAATACTCGGGTTAGGATAAGTTCCGGTTAAATCGCCACCGGCTGCGCCTGTTGGGGCGGCTCCGGTTGTAGCCACAGTAATTGAACCTACACCATTGGTTATTGAAATTCCGGTACCGGCTGTTAAAGCAGCTCTTGTAAACCCTGTACCGTTACCAATATCAATCTGTCCATTGGAAGGTGCCGCTGAAAGCCCCGTTCCTCCATTAGCTACCGGTAAAACACCCGTAACACCTGAAGTTAAAGGCAAGCCTGTAGCGTTGGTTAAGATAGCTGCCGAGGGTGTTCCAAGATTGGGGGTTACCAGGGTTGGTGAAGTAGCAAATACCGCCACACCGCTACCTGTTTCATCGCCCATTGCACCTGATAAGTTGGCTGAGGTGAATGAACCTAAGGAGGTAGTGCTACCCACAGAAGTTACTGCACCGGTTAAGTTTAAGTTGGTAGATGCGGCAGCCCAGGAAAGGTTACCGGCACCATCATTGGTTAACACCTGGTTAGCAGAAGCCTGAGAAATGGGGAAAGAGTATGAAACGTTCTTGATCTTGACTAAATCACCATTTGAGTTTACCTGAAACTGGTTCGATGAACCCACTGAGAAAGTATTTGCAGGAACATTGGTTCCTATACCCAAACGAGAATTCGTGATATCCCATATTAAAGAATTGCTTTGCGATACTCTGCCTGTGCTGTTGGGGAAAAATAACTGCCCTGTTTGTGTTCCTGTAAGGGTAAGGCTTCCACTCGATGCAATACTCACATTGCCACTGTAATCCGACTGAAACTGGCTACCACTTCCCACCGAGAATGTGTTGGCAGGCGTGTTGGTTCCTATACCCAAACGTGAATTCGTAATATCCCATACTAAAGAATTGCTTTGCGATACTCTGCCTGTACTATTGGGGAAAAATAGCTGCCCCGTTTGTGTTCCTGTAAGGGTAAGACTTCCACTCGATGCAATGCTCACATTGCCACTGTAATCCGACTGAAACTGGCTACCACTTCCCACCGAGAATGTGTTAGCAGGTGTGTTGGTTCCTACACCTAATCTACTGTTAGTCGCATCCCAAAAAAATGAATTGCTTTGAGCGGCTCCACCAATAGCCGAACCGTAAACTACCTGACCGTTGGTTAAGCCCGATATTGTTCCTGTTGGCCCTGCCGCGCCTGTAGGTCCTGTAGCACCTACCGCTCCGTTAGTACCGTTAGTTCCGGCTGTACCTGTAGCACCAGCTACACCGTTGGTTCCGGCAGTACCGGTTGCTCCGGTAACACCGACTGCACCGTTAGTTCCGTTGGTTCCGTTTGTTCCTGTTGCACCTGTGGCTCCGGCTGCACCGTTGGTTCCGTTGGTACCGTTCGTTCCTGTAGCTCCTGTAGAACCTACTAAGGAAGCACCGGTTGGCCATGCACCTGCAGCTTTAGGGCCATATATAAATTTAGTAGTTGTATTGATAAAGAAATCACCGTTGCTGCCCTGGCCACCTGTTGGAGCCGAAGTTCCATTTAATACAGCAGCGCCTGTTGCTCCTACTGCACCGTTGGTTCCGTTTGTTCCCGCAGTTCCTGTTGCACCTACTGCACCATTTGTTCCGTTGGTACCGTTGGTTCCGGCAGTTCCGGTAGCCCCTGTTATACCCTGAATACCTTGCGAGCCTGTAGCACCTACAGCACCATTGGTTCCGTTTGTACCGGCTGTTCCTGTAGCACCCGTGGCTCCAGCTGCACCGTTTGTTCCGTTGGTACCATTTGTTCCGGCAGTTCCTGTAGCACCTTGAATACCCTGCGCTCCTGTTGCTCCTACTGCACCATTGGTTCCGTTTGTACCGGCTATTCCTGTAGCACCCGTGGCTCCAGCTGCACCATTTGTTCCGTTTGTACCGTTGGTTCCGGCTGTTCCTGTAGCACCTGCGGCTCCGGCTGCACCGTTAGTTCCATTTGTACCATTTGTTCCGGCTGTTCCTGTTGCTCCTGTAGAACCTACTAAAGAAACACCGGTTGGCCATGCACCTCCAGCTTTAGGGCCATATATAAATTTAGTGGTTGTATTGATAAAGAAATCTCCGTTGCTTCCTTGTCCGCCCGTTGGAGCCCAAGTTCCGTTTAATACAGCAGCACCTGTAGCCCCAACAGGGCCAGACGTTACGGTGTTATCTCCGGTTGTTTTCCAACCGGTTAATGTTCCACCTATGTTTAACAAGTTTACGATACTCGGACTGCTCGATGTTCCGGAAGGTATGGTATGCCCGTTTAATGTAGCCGAATTGTCATCTTCATTGATGATTGTTAAAAACTGTCCTTCCTTAGGATTAGCGATGGATAATGCCGTAGTGCTTCCACCGGCTGTGTTGGTTAACCGGAAAAGTGTCACATCATCGGGTATTGTTACAGCGGATGCGGCAGGCAAGGAAGTTACCCTGGCCGAAAGCGCTCCGTTAACATCCAGTTTGGTTTTCGGCTGGTTGGTGCCTATCCCCACATTTTGGGCGATGGCCGAATTGGTTAGTACAAGAAATAAAGAGCCGAATGTCTTTATCTTTTTTAAAATTTGGGTGTGAAATATCATAATTGCGTTTTGGGTTAAGGAAACGCAATACTATGTCTAAGGTTTCTAAAACCCTTTGGAAACAGCCAAAATTGAGTACATGTACCTACAAAAAATAGAAAAATGAGCACATGTGCCTATGTTTTTTGGGCCAACGAAGTCTAAAAACCGAAAGTAGTGGAGTTTTTCGCAAGCAGAATTCTGTATGCAATCTTATACAGTTTCTTTTTAAGCAAGTTACCCAAAACAACATGACCTTAGTCATAGCTCCCGAGGTTTAATGAGCCAATGGGTGTTCCAGGCAAGCCGGATTGGGACAGGTACCAGTTTCTATTTTACGGTTCCAATTGTTCGAAACCGCAAAGCCTTAGATTAAAAAACAGACAAACTGCCACTTATGTGCATTTTTTGAATAAAAATGCGCTTTTCTAATAAATCTATAATTACAAATCGAGAATTTGTAATCATAAATGACTGAACTATAAACATAAATCGATGAACTATAGCTATAAATGACCGAACAATGATTATAAATCGGGCTTTTGTAAATATAAATCAATGAACTATAACTAAAGATCGAGGATTTATAATCATAAATCGTTGAACTTTACTTACAAATCAACGAACTTTAGACATAAATCAACGAACTATAACTAAAGATCGAGGATTTATAATCATAAATCGATGAACTTTAGACAT
This sequence comes from Bacteroidota bacterium, assembly GCA_947478005.1. Classification (GTDB taxonomy): domain Bacteria; phylum Bacteroidota; class Bacteroidia; order Chitinophagales; family LD1; genus Bog-950. The sequence goes on along the minus strand of CANJVG010000018.1, from coordinate 22,363 downwards.
AAATCAACGAACTATAATTATAAATCGCTCAAAATTACTTATAAATGAAGCCGCTTTAATTATAAATCGAAGGTTTTTAATTAGAAATGAGCCTCTACTCTTTAGGTACCACTGCCTGCCAATACAAAATGTGACCATAGGTTAGATGTCGACTATTTAACAAGTCCCCTACTCCATCACTCTGTTGGGTTGCGAGATTATTATTTTAAGCTTGCAAACCAGCCAGAGACTCTTATCCGGCATGCAGATTAAATACCAGCGAAAAGATAAGCCACTCCGCCAAAAAATGAGTACATGTACCAAAAATAGGCACATGTACTCATTTTTATTAGGCCCCGCCCGCTTAATTTTGCGCTTTATAAAAGATTACCTATGAGCATTGATTCCGCTAATATAATTGCCCAAAATGTGGTGCTGGATTGTTTGCCAACAGCTTTATATATTTTAGATAGTAACGGTATATTTGTGTATGTTAACAGCAGTGCCTGCGAAACAACGGGCTATAGCAAAGACGAACTGATAGGTCAGCATTGGAGTTTCAAATATAGTGAAGAGGAATACAAGAAATTACTCCCTACGCTTAATTTGATCAAGACCGATGGTAAATGGGAAGGCATGGTAACGATGCTTCGAAAAGATGGCAGTACTTTTCCCGCTTACGTCCACGGAACGACTCTACCTTCGGGAATGATTTCGGCTGCCTTCAATAATATTGAGAAGCAAATAGAACAGCAGGCCAAACTGGATGACCTGAGCGCTGCCGTTGCCTCTACTATGGATGGTGTGGCGCTGCTGAATGCCGAAGGGAATTACTATTACCTGAACGAGAAGCACCTAACTAATTTTGGCTATGAAACCGAGGCCGAATTATTGGGCAAAAGCTGGCGGGTGATATACTCTGAAGACGAGGCTATACGAATAGCGGAAGAGCTTTTTCCTCAATTGGCCCGGGATGGAAGATGGCAGGGCGAAACGCAGGGGATATGCAAAGATGGCAGCCCCATTCAACAGGAAATTACGCTCACAAGCCTGGCCCATGGAGGTTTGATTTGCATCATGCGAAACATAAACGAAAAGAAGCGGAGAGAAATTGAAATAAACAAATTAGCCCTGGTAGCGAGCAATACCAATAATGCGGTGGTAATAACCAACGACCTGCACGAAGTAGAGTGGATGAATCAAAAGGCGGAGACCATTTTTGAAAGGAAGCAGGAAGGCGCAACTGGTCCGCGGCTATTCGAAATTTTCGAAAAGATGGGAATGCATGCTGAATGCCTTCAAGGATTGCAGCTAAATATTGACCAAGTAGGTTCAAGCAAGGCCGATATCCATCTGCAAAAAACAGATGGTGAAGATGTATGGTTGAGTATGAGCGTTAGCCCCGTTCAGGAAAAGACAGGGATAGTCAATTATGTTTACCTGTTTTGGGACATAACGGACGCCAAAGAGGCCGAGAAAAATTTGATAAGCTCCCTGGCGAAGGAAAAAAGTCTGAATGAATTGAAAAGTCATTTCGTGAATCTTACCTCCCATGAATTCCGTACACCACTCACCAGCATTCAATCGAGCCTGGATATAATTAAACTTTTGTTTAATCGAGATGTCGTTATAAGCAAGGATAAACTGGGCAGGCACTTAAACCAAATGGAGTATGAGGTGGACCGAATGAAGGAGCTAATGGATAATGTGCTGGTATTGGGTAAAATCAATTCGGGCAAGATTGATTACAAGCCTGCCTTGAACGACTGCATAAGTTTGGTAAAGGAGGTGGTTCAAAGCAGCCGGGTTGAGCAATTTGGTCGAACGATTGTCATGAAAATAAATGGTGCTGAAGCGCAATTTATTTTTGACAAAAGACTGTTAGAGCACATTCTTTCGAATGTATTAATCAATGCCCTGAAGTATTCGCAAAAAAGCAAAAAGACTCCTGAAATAGAGATTACTTTTAGTAAAGAAAGCGTTCTGTTTAAAATAACGGACTATGGAATCGGGATACCGGCCGGAGACCAAAAAAACATATTTGAATCATTTTTCAGATCGGTCAATACGCAGGATATTGCCGGAACAGGGCTTGGCTTATCGATAGTGAAACAATTTGTAGAAATGCATGGAGGCCAAATTGAATTTGAAAGCGAGGAAGGAAAAGGAAGTATTTTTAAATTTGAATTACCAATTAAACAATAATGAAAAAGATACTCGTAGTAGAGGATGAACAAAACATCCGAAAAAACCTGGTTGATATTCTTGAAATATCGGGATATTCGGCAAATTCTGCCGAAAATGGTATCGATGCGTTGATGCTATTAAAGGATGCTCATTATGACTTAATATTAAGCGATATCCGGATGCCCATAATGGATGGGACTGAGTTATTGATGAATATTAAGCAAATAGACCGTCTTAAAAACATTCCTTTTTTGTTTTTGACCGCAAAAACAGAAAGCGAAGATTTCAGACATGGGATGAATTTAGGGGCCGATGACTATGTCACTAAGCCTTTTAAATATGTAGAGTTATTAAAAGCAATTGAAGTAAGACTTGGAAAAAGGGATGATTTGGTACTAGATGTATTGGTCAAAGCAAAGGAGCTGGCAGATAATGCGAAAGGAAGCAGAAACAAACTACTTAAGGATGAGCTGGTCAAGTTGACGAAAACGGAAAAACTGGTATTGGCCGAATTGGCAAAGAGCATACTCACCAGCAAAATTTCAGCCGATCTTCATTTAAGCCAAAGCACGATAAAAAACCACCGCTACAATATGATAAAAAGACTGGGCTTTAAGGCACAGAACTCGTTGCTTAGGTTTGCGGTAGAATGCCAGAATGCCGGATTATTGCAGCCAACTAAAAAAGACAGTAAATAAAATCAAAGGCAATTAATGAAATAGCGACTCACTTAATTTGGAACCCAATATACCTTTATAAAAATCAATTTTTTCCCGGCATTTTTCCAACTCGTCAAACACCCCCACGTTGAGTTCTTGTTGGAATCTATTGATGGTAGTATCGTTAATGGGAATATCTACCGCCATAACAAATAAGGGATTTACATCGAGCATTTTGGACACATTGAGTATAGTGGACAGTCGAAGGTCCTGATTACTCTCTATCAAGCTATAAGACTGCTGCGTCATCTCTAGTATACTAGCAGCATAGTCTTGTTTTATTCCACGGTATAAACGTATTTGTTTAATTCGAGCAGCTATTGCAGGGCCTGTAATTTCCATTGGTTAATATTTTCAACAAAAATATGCTGCATTGGCTTCTTAAAAATGAGCACATTGCCTCATTTTTGTGAAGCCCATGGCTCAACGGGCTCTAAATAAATATCGATACTATAGCTGGATCAGGCCTCTATAAAAACTAACTTTCGATTTAAGGCTGACTACCTCACTCATCAGGTTTGACGGAATCCCATTGCTGTATATGCTTATATTTTCATCCGTCACAGGTACTTCTACCGCCATAATAAATGAAGGATGTACCTTAAGTATTTGGGCAAGTTTTAGCAAGGTATCAAGTTGGATGTTGGCGCTTTTCTCTGCGCAACTGTAGGCCTGTTGTGTAATGCCTAAGCGATCCGCTACTTCTCCCTGTTTTAACCCAAAAAAAGTACGTATTTCCTTAATCCTTGTAGTTATATCTCGTCCTGTCATATACATTTATATCAAATGCAAATAAACTGAATAGGGTAAGCATTAAAATGAGTACATCTGCTCATTTTAAGGTTTAGATAGTTAGCTAGATTTGCAGCGTAAATTGCATTTGATTCATCGGAGTCGCCTGGGTAGGGCGGCTCCTTTTTTTTGTACCTGAAGTGATAAACTTTAAGGGCGAAAAAGAAGGAAAAGAAAGGTAGCGATGGATTGTATTTATCCTTTGTATTCAGCAATAAGCCTTGGGTTATAAAAATGAGTAAACCTGCTCATTTTTATAGAATAAGCCCATGGTATATTTGCATCACCAAAATGGGTTTTGGTTATTAATAGTGGAGTCGCCTCGGTCGGGCGGCTCCTTTTTTTTTAAAATCAGCATAGCATGGTAATTTTTGAAAAGAAAAGGCTTATTGCCTGGATAATAATGCTTTGCACCTGCGGTGGTACTATCTGCGCCATCGTCAATTTTGGCATTGCATTTCGCTTGAACAACTATGATGGCCATTCAATATTCTAAGCCAGATTGTAAGGTATTAACTAGCTTACAATAAGCTAGTAGAAGGTAGGGGATAAAACAAAAATGCAAAACACCGGCAGGACGAAATGAGTTTACAAATAGCAGAAGCTATGCAGCTATTTTTGTTGCAGTTATATCCTTCATAACAGATATGTAGCGCCATGGCTTTCCGTTTGCATGGGGAAAGGGAATTATTTTACATTCTACCCAAAAAAAGGAGCCGTCTTTTGCCTTATTTCTAACTTCACTGGACCAGGTTTTTGCCTTTTTAATGTTTTTCCACATTGCACCAAAAAAATCAGCGCCATGATATCCTGAATTTAAAATTCTATGGGTATTACCAATAAGCTCCTGCTTCGTGTATTTTGATAATTGACAAAAGCTATCATCTACGCACACTATTTTGCCTTCGGCATCGGTGATGGTAACGAGCATTGGACTATGAATAGTTACATCTTGATTTTCCATCTTGGCAAAAAAAACTTCAGCCTTATTTATTTTTTTCTTTCTCATTTAGTATTCGTTGATTCAAAATAAAAACTGATGATTTAAATCATGGATGGCAAAAATAGAGTGAATATGTGATGAGAAAATAGGCACATGTACTCAATTTTTAGTGAATTAATAATAACAGATTGACAACTTAGCTCATTCAAAATAGGCACATATACCTATTTGGGCGAGGGTAACAAGCATTATCTTTGCTGCTCAACTAGCGTGTGTGTTTAGTTAGGGAGTCGTCTAATGTGAGGCGGCTCCTTTTTTTTTATATACAGGTCACAGCTGCAGGGATATAAGCTATGTGAAGGTTTAATTTGTGAGGTTTTGTTTCCAAGGAATTAATGAGTTGTCTGGGCAACTAGATTGATTAATACCTCTATAGAAGGAATTTTATCCACCACCCCCAATTAGGCTTGAATCTTATTTTAGCTTAAATCCGAAAGAAGAAACGATATTTATCCGGATTAGTATTGCAACTTATTTTTAAAATAGTAAAACTGATAGAATATGTATGGCATGATAAACCTGGCTCTTGAACAAATGGTAAAACAAGGCTACGGAGCAGACACCTGGGAGAAAATAAAAAATGAAGCAGGGCTTGATGAAGTCAGGTTTATTAGCATGAAATCTTATGATGACAAGGTTTCGTATGATCTGGTAGGCGCAGCTTCGCAAGTTTTGAACATAGAGGCTAATGAATTGCTGGAAAAATTTGGAGAATACTGGATACTTCATACAGCTAAAGAAGGTTATGGAGACTTGCTTAAGATGGCCGGTGATAATCTCCCTGATTTTTTAAAGAACCTTAATTTGATGCACATGAAGGTTGGCTCGGTAATGCCGGATCTGATTCCTCCATCGTTTGAGGTACAGGATTTGACAGATAAAAGCCTTACACTTATCTATAGTTCGAAAAGGGCTGGGCTGGCCCCTATGGTAGTGGGCCTGGTTAAAGGCCTTGGCCTTCGTTTTAACACGCCTTGCGAAGTTAATTTAGTGAAACAAGATAATGACAATTCGACTTATTCATTCAATGTAACCTGGTAGGATGGATATTCAATTTTCGGAGGAAGATTTACAAGAAGTTTTCCCCTTCCATTTAATTATTGACAGCGATTCGAAAATACAGTCTTTTGGGAAAAGTATTTCGAAAGCTGTACCTCAAATTGTTTGCGGTCAGCGGGTTTTAGATTTTTTCGAAGCTGAATATTGTGGCAAACAACTATCGGTTGCTGAGATTTTTAATGCCAAGGATGTTATCATCTTTAAGGCAAAGAACAACTCCATTCAATTTAAATATCAACTGGTTCATTTGCCGGAAGGAAAAATACTTTTACTTGGACTACCAATCATTAATCACCAATTCAGCCTTGAGAAGCATCATTTATCCATTAACGATTTTGCAAAGAGTGATAATACCGGAGAACAACTTTTTTTAATTCAGGCAACCAAGCGGTCATTAAATGATGCTGAAGAAATAAACAGAGAATGGATAACCAAAAATAAGGAGTTAGCCAAAACTAAGGAGCGCTTTGAGATGGTGGTGAATAGCGTGAACGACATTATTTTCCAAACAGACAATGACGGATACTGGACATTTTTGAATAAAGCCTGGACAGACATCATGCAGTTTACCTTGGAAGAAAGTATAGGGAAGCTATTTTTTACCTATCTGCACCCGGAGGATGTGCAGCGCAATTATGACCTTTTTCTTCCCTTAATAAATCGCGAAAAAAGCTATTGTACACACCAGATTAGATATGTGGCAAAAGATGGCAAAACCAAATGGATGAAGGTGTATGCCATTCTAAGCTTTGACGAGGCAGGAAATATAACTGGTACGACAGGTACTTTGCAGGATATTACGATGCAAAAGGAAAATTCAGAAAAATTCGAACTATTAGCCAATAATGTAAGCGATATAGTAACCATCAATGACCTTGAAACAAACTATACTTATGTGTCTCCATCATTTACTTACGTTACAGGATTTAAACCCGAGGAAGTAATCGGGAAACCAGCCATGTCGTTTTTGGATGAAAGGGAGTTTGAAAATATTGATGCTTTTCGTAAAAAGCTGCTGGAAAGCGAAAAGGGAAACAGGTTTATTGAGCACCACCTTAAAACAAAAACAGGAGCATTGAGACTTATAGAGACCTCCTCGCGCATTATTTATGACCATAATGGCAAGCCTAGCTCCTATATATCGAGTTCGAGACTGGTAGAAGAAAGAAAGCGGGCAGAGAATGCTATTATCAAGGTACTAAAGGATGAGCAGGAAGTCAGCCAGCTTAAATCAAAATTTATTTCACTGGTTTCGCATGAAATGAAAACGCCCATGACCTCTATTTACACCGGAGTAGAGATAATGGAACTGAAAGCCATGAAAAATAAAGTAGATGATGCGGTGTTCGGTAATCAGTTCGAAATTATTAAGAGCGAAGTAAGCCGCTTAAATGACCTGATAGAAAAAATTCTATTCTGGGGTAAACTGGAGGGGGGTAAAATTAGCAATGCAAAAGAAGAAATAGATTTAGTTGATTATTTAAAAAATCTTTGTGAGCATTATAACCGCTTGCAAACAGATGGACGAATGATAAGTATTCAAGTAAATGGTAAGCCTTCCGACATTATGATGGATCCTATGCATCTTGATCGTTTGACGGGGAATTTAATTGCAAACGCATTTAAATACTCACAGGGCCGGCCTAACCCCGTGCTGGAATTAGATTTTAGGGATACATCCTGGAGCTTGACGGTAAAAGATTTTGGATTAGGTATACCGGAGAAAGAAAAGCATCTGCTTTTCCAATCGTTTTTCAGAGCTTCTAATGTAGAGCATATTAAGGGCAACGGATTGGGAATGGTGGTTGTAAAATACTTTGCCGACATCAACAAAGGAATACTAAATGTAAGCAGCAAAGAAGGAGCAGGCACTGAAATAACGGTAACGTTTCCGATAAGTAAATAATCAGCTGCCTATTGTATGTTCAAAATATCATTTACGGCACCAACCAAATCTGCAAACTTAAAGGGTTTGGTTATATAGGCAGCCGCCCCCATATTCATAGCCTTATCAATATCTGCTTTCTCTGCTTTAGCACTTAGGAATACCAAAGGAATATGACTAAGGCCGGGAGTTTTCCGAATGGTTTCGAGCAGGACATAGCCAGGAGCATTAGGCATAATCACATCGCAGAAAATGATTTGGGGTTCAAATGTTTTTAAACAATCCAGCGCCTCTGCAACAGATGCTGCGGCCCGCACTTCGTAATCATTCATGGTAAGCAAGGTGACCATGTTCTCACGAATGTTCTTTTCGTCTTCAACAATTAATATGCTGGTAGAATTGATTGACATCACTGCTTTTCTCTTTAGTATCTACAGCAATATACCGGTAGCGCTTTAAAGATTTATATTTTGATAGCAAAGGTAATAGCATAAAGCCAAAAAACATATTTTATCGGTTGTATCTTCGGTTGTAAATAAAAACTGTAATAGCCCACTGTTATCGTTCAACACAGGAAAGGTATCCAATCTATGTGCCAGAGCTAACAAAGGCAAGATAAACGGGCAAGTATTTGCCGTTGTAGAAGTAAACAACCAATAAACGATACCCTAATAAAAGCAGAATCGATTTTAACGGATGGTTAAAATGAACTGAAAAGCATAGTTCAGAACGCTTTTTTTTCATTCTATGGACTCTATAGACCTGTTCCAAGTATTTAGAATTCCTCTATAGGTACAAATTTGGCAAGAAACGTAATGAACGATTGGGGATTTTTAGATGAGTTTGCCAAATTTGACCAGCACCTGACGAAGCATATAGTTGTGCTGATGGCTACCTCTTCAATTAATCCCGCAGACCGAATTAAAGCTGAGCAACACAAGCACGTTCGAGGTTTTGTAGAAAAGTTTTTAACTCCGGAAATAATGAAAGAAATTAGGAGGACGCATTTCCCTACTCAGCCTTAATCTGGCATCCCCAATTACTTAGCAGCTTCGGGTATTCCCGTATCGGGCCGGTTATACTGTTCGGGCAAGGTAAAATAGAAAGTAGCCCCTTCGTCTATCTTAGCATCGAACCAAATTCTTCCTCCGTGCCTTTCAATAATTCGTTTTACAATAGTTAGCCCCACCCCTGTTCCTTCAAATTCGTTGGAGCTGTGCAACCGCTGAAAGGCTCCGAAAAGCTTATTCCCATATTCCATATTGAACCCTGCTCCGTTATCTTTTACAAAAATCACATTGCCTTCCTCGGTAGGTGTACACCCCACCAAAATCAGCGGATGTTCCTTTTTTGAAGAGTATTTTATTGCATTCGACAGCAAATTAACCAGCACCTGCTCGAGCATGGAATCATCGGCCCGCAACACAGGAAGGTTTTCTATTTCAATACGTGCTTTGTGTGGGGTAGATTGCATGAGCGAGTCACATACTTTTGCAGTCAGACTATTCAGATTAACCGGACGGAGTTTAATATTTTGCTTGCCGAATTTAGCAAGAGCGAGTAGGTCGTCAATAATGTGGTTCATTCGGTTGCTGTTGCTTTCGATGTAGCCGAAAATCTCTTTTAATTCGGGTTCTATTTTGCTGCCGAATTTATTGTTAATCATCTTTATAAAGCTGATAATTGTTCGCAAAGGTGAACGTAAATCATGCGAAACGGAATGCGAAAATGCCTCAAGTTCATTGTTAGCTGCTTTCAGATATTGTATGTTATTCTCTAAGTTTTGGTGCAACTCCTGAATCCGCTCGGCTGCCAGTTTCTTTTGTGTAATATCCCGTTCGGTAATGGCAATTGATTTTAGCTTTCCGGTTGAATCAAGCAATGCCGAAGCAGTAAAAAGAACATCAATCATGCCGCCCTTTTTATTGATTCGTTTGGTTTCTATGGCAGACAATTTATTGCCTGCAATTATTTGCTCAATTATTTCGTTGGTTTCATCGAGTAGGTGGCGAGGAATAATGTTCGCTATTTTCATTTGAAGTGCTTCCAATTCGGTATAGCCATATATTTGTCGAGCACCAGCATTCCAGGAGATAATCTTTCCTGCTTCATCGTGCAGGTAAATGGCATCATTGGATTGCCGCACTACAGTACTGAGATAAGTTTTTATCTCTTCTACATCTCTTTCATTGGTAATATCCTTTGCATTAGCTAACCACTTTCCGTCTTTAATAGCAATGTCCCACATCAACCATTTGATAGTTCGTGTTTTTGTATAAATGGCTGTTTCAAACGTGAAATTACCCCCCTCCAGTAGATTCCTTTTCTGAATTAGAAATCGGTCCTCGGTGCTTAAATAAAAGGCCAGGGAGGTACCGCGAATCTCCTCCTGGGTATAACCCAGAATTGGCAATACAGCATCATTCACTTTTTCGAATTTCAACGTGACAGCATCGAGTACACAAATCAGGCAATCGAGTCGGTTGATTACAAAATTCCGTATTTCTATAGATGCCTCTTTTTCCGCCAGTTCTCTTTTTAGCAATTGAATGCGCACCAGCGCATCAATCTTGATTTTGGTAATTTCGGTATTGAAAGGGGGATAGATATAATCTATACCATCTTCCTTAATTCCGGCCATCCGATTTATCTTTTCGTTTTCCTCTTTAAAAACCAACAACACCGGAATGTTTTTAGTGCGGCTATTACTTTTTAATATCTGGGCTATTTCCACACCGTTTAATATATCGGTCCGGCCATCAATTACTACCAGGTCAAACTGGCGGCTCAAAGCGATCCGCAGGGTATCTTCGCAGTTGTATACAATTGAAAAGAGCAGATCTTTATCACTTAAAGTCTGTTTCAAATTAAAGAGGCTGTTTGCTACACTTTCCACCAAAAGAATATTTGCCTTGTTTTGTTTCATGGTATTATCCGGTTTTTAAGTATATTTTTTCTCTGCGGTCTACCTCGTCAAAACTTTTATTGCGGTCGCAAAAAAGGATGGTCTCCTTATTACCGAGTGCTAAAAACCCAAAAGGACATAAGCTGTCGTAAAACAGATTAATCACTTTGTTCTGAAGGTTCTGTTTAAAATAAATAAGCACGTTACGGCAAAGTATCAGTTGAAACTCGTTGAACGACCGGTCAACAGCCAGATTGTGTGGCGAAAAAACAAGGTTCTGTTTCAGGTTTTTAGTAAATATTACCGAGTTGTATTTCGATAGATAATACTGCTCTAAATTACCGGTACCCCCGCTGTTCATATAGTTTTGCGAAGCGGCATCCATTTTCTCTTTAGGGTACAAGCCTTCTTTTGCAATTTGCAGTGATCGCTGGTTAATATCAGTGGCATAAATCAACGAACGGCTACTGAGTCCAGCTTCGTCCAGCAGTATAGCTATAGAATAGGCTTCCTCACCTGTGGCGCAGCCAGCCAGCCAAACTTTAATAAACGGATAAGTGGCCAGTCGGGGTATAACCTTTTCGCGCAGGGCTTTGAAAAATTTTTCATCCCGAAACATCTCCGTAACCGTAACTGACATTTCCTGTATAAACTCTTCAAAAAACGATTCGCTGACTAATATTTTTGCCTGCAAATGTTCCAGATCTGCAATTTTTTTTTCGTTCATGAAATGAACAATTCTGCGCTTAATAGAATCTTCCGAATAGTCGCGGAAATCGAACCCATGGGCTTCGTGAATTTCATGCCAAAACTGGGTAAGTGCGGTTGATGAAATGCGGAGCGGCATGGTTTATCTGTTCGGGTTTAGGTAAAAAATAAAGCACATTCCGCTCAGGCATCTGTTTGCCGAACATCCGGCAGCTACCTGCCAAGCAGTACTATTTTTCACTTGTATAGCCATACACGCATAAGCGATATTAACTGCTCCACATTTACTGGTTTAGTAATAAAGTCTGACATGCCTGCTGCCAAACATTTTTCGCGATCTCCTTTCATAGCTTTGGCGGTAATGGCAATAACCGGCAGTTTTTCGTAATTCGACATTTTCCTGATTTCTATAGTGGCTTCATAGCCATTCATTTCAGGCATCATCACGTCCATCAGCACAATATCAATATCAGGGGTGTCCTGCAAAATCTTAAGAGCAGCCTTGCCGTTTTCGGCTGTTATACAAGGTATACCATCGGCCTCCAGGGCACTGCTGAGCGAGAAAATATTGCGGATATCATCATCTACCAGCAATACTTTTTTGCCGTTCAATATCTCATCGGTTTTATGAAGCTTGCGTATAATAGTCTGTTTTGTTTTTGGCAGGTTCGATTCAACCCGGTGCAGAAACAGCGTAGTTTCATCAAGCAGACGCTCGTATGAGTTGGCCGTTTTTAAAACTACGGTGTCAGCCAGTTTTGCCAGGCGGTTGGCTTCATCTTTATCAAGGTCACGGCCGGTATAAACAATAATCGGAATGTTTTTCAGCATGGGGTTGGCCTTAATTTTTTCGAGCAGTTCATACCCCAGCATATCGGGCAGACCTAAGTCCACCACTATACAATCGTAGCGGTCTTTCTGCATCATGTCGAGAGCTTCGCTGCCAGTAGTAGCCGAATAGCTTTGTACATCGCTGTTGCCAATCAGTTCCTTAATGGCTAGTATCTGCAGTTCGTTATCTTCAACAATCAGCAGGCGTTTCACTTTTTTGGCGATGAAAACTTCTATATTATCAAAAGCGCATTGCAAATCTTTTCGCTGCACGGGTTTTGACAGAAAGTCAAACGCCCCTAACTCAAGACCGGCCTTTTTATGGTCGCCTGCCGAAATAATCTGGACTGGTATGTGGCGCAGATCGGGTGAACTTTTTAATAATTTCAGAATTTCATCACCGTTCATCAGCGGCAGACCCATATCGAGCAAAATGGCATCTGGGCGATAGAAAAGTGCAAAACTTAAACCCGCATTGCCCTGTGCAGCAACGATACCCTTGTAATTTCTTTCGCGCACAAAATCGAGCAGTATTTTTGCAAACACCAAATCATCTTCAATAATCAGCACAAGTTTATCATTGTTGTTAACCGTATTCCGGTCATCAAAAACATCTTCATCCGCATCAGAATTATGTACGGCCCGTTTAACAGGTTTAATTTCCAACCTACGCGGTTTTTCTTTATTTACTACGGCTGTAGCCGCAGTAGTCAAATCGTTCGAAGCATCATAGGTTAAGGGCAGATAAAAAGTAAAAGTGCAGCCTTCACCTTCCCTGCTCTCTAACTGTATTTCACCACCCAATGTGCCTGCCAACTCGCGGCTGATAGAAAGCCCTAGACCGGTGCCTCCATATTTGCGTTTAGTTGAACCATCGGCCTGCTGAAATGCTTCGAATACAATAGTCTGTTTATTGAAAGGTATACCTATGCCATTATCATTAACTGAAAAAGCAATAATTTGCGGGGCATTTTTAAGTTTAGGGTTACTGATGCTTTTGCGGTTTTCGTGCTGATCAATATGCAGGTTGACAGTACCGTTCTTTTCGGTAAATTTAAAGGCATTCGAAAGCAGGTTACGCAACACCTGCTCAACGCGCTGTTTGTCGCTTACAAAAGCATCCTGCGCTGTTTTGCCGCTGCCGAATTCAATTTTAAAATCAATGTCTTTTTCTTTGGCTACCATGTCGAACATGTTATGCATGTCGGTTACCACATCGTTAAACAAAATTTGAGCCGACTCTATTTCAACCTTACCTGCTTCTACTTTAGCCAGATCGAGTATTTCGTTAATCAGACTCAGCAAGTCGTTACCCGAACTGCAAATGTTTTTGGCAAACTGCATTTGTTTGTCGTCCAGGTTTTTGTTTTTGTTTTCGCTAAGCAACTGTGCCAGAATGAGAATACTGTTTAGCGGAGTGCGCAGCTCGTGTGACATATTGGAGAGGAACTCTGATTTGTATTTGCTGGTAACCTCCAGGTCACGGGTTTTGGTTTCCAGCGCCATCTGGGTTGTTTCGAGCCTTTCCATTTGCTCTTCAAGCTGGTTGGTATTTTCTTCCAGTTCCTTATTGCTCTGTTGAAGTTCTGCCTGCTGTGCTTTCAATTTGGACTCCGACAATTCTAGCGCCTCAGTTTTGGCATACAGGATTTCATTGCTTTGACGAAGTTCCTCCTGCTGAGCTTCCAGCTCCTCGGCCTGCTGCTGGGTTTTTTCGAGCAGTGCTCTCATTTTTTCGCGGGCCAGCCCGGCAGCCAGTCCAATCGAAACAGGGATTAATATGCTATCCAGATACAATTTGTGCAGGTCGGTAAAAGCAGCAATGGTACCCAACTCAATAACTCCCACCAGTATATCTTCGTGAACCAGCGGTAAGGCCATAATATTTTGAGGCTTTACTACACCTATGCCAGTATCTATTAAAAAGTAGTTTTCCGGTATCTGGCTAATCGCAATGGTTTTCCGCTCGGCAGCACACTGCCCCACCAAGCCTTCACCCAAGACTATTATCGGACTTTCCCGCTTCGTTTTATCAACGGCATAACCGGCCAAAAAGGTCAGTTTCATATTGTTGGAATCCACCACATAAATGGCTCCTATCTGAGCATTCAGACATCTGGCGATGTGGTTAATAATAACCTGTGCCACTTCCGAAACCAGCATATCGCCCTGCATGGATATGGCCAGGGTGCCTATTTCGTTCAGGTGCCAGTATTTATCGGCAGCATTCTCCTCTGATTTTTTAATTGAAATGAGGTTGTTGCTTACAACAAAATAAACAAACAGCATGACTCCCGCAATAATTATAAGTATTACAAAAAAAATGCGGGCAAAGCTTTGCGACTCTTCAATGCTTACTAACTGCCTCGTTTTAAGAATTTCATCTTCAATAGCTATAGATCTATTTATGTGCTGTACCATGTCCTGCATGGTTATTCTTCCAAAACCGGCCGAAATAATTTTCTGTGCAGGCAAAAAACCTTGTGTTCTTCTTAATTCAATACAACTTTCGTAATAATTAATAAGCGTGTCTAGCCCTGCTCTCATTTGCCTGAGGTTTTCTTGCTGTGCCGGACTATTTTTCGTCAGCAATTTGACCTGTGTAAAGTGTTTGGCTATATTTGATTTGCAATTCCTAAATGGCTCAAGAAATTCGTTGCCACCGGTAAGAATATATCCCCTTTCGCTCGTTTCCGATTTAGTGATATCCACCCAAATTGCATTCAGCTCAACCATCACCTCATTTGAGTGATTGACTAATTCGGTGCTTTCTATAAAGCGTTCTTTGTTGCGGCTAAACAGCACATACACCAGCACCAGCAATGCGGCTGAAAAAACAAACCCAAGCAGTATTTTCTTTTCCAAATTCAGTTTCATAAGTTCCTAATTATACAAGTGTGCAGTTTTGCTCATAAAATTTAAAATTCTTCAACTCAACAAAATACCTTTGGGGAGTTTCCTTTCGGTGTGTATTCTTAACTAGGAGCAAATCTATATGCTACAACACAATACTGTATAGGCGCATGTACTCATTTTTCTTGAATGCAATAAATTGTGAAATTGAAAATTATGGATGTCAGGAAAGGGAGGGGGAATCCACCTGAATAAAGAATGGCACGTTCTGTTTACTAAAAAAGAAAATTGATAGAAATCACTTTAAGGCAGCCATAGCCCAAGATGCTGAGTCCGTGTTTTGTAACAATTCATGGTAAAGAAGCGGACCATATTCGCACGAATGTTCTTTTCGTCTTCTACAACTAATTCTAGAGCGGGTATAGTTGGCATTAATATATTTTTGCCAATTATATGCCCGTCACGCACTTGGATATTACCTTTGATTGGTCCAAAAGTAAGGACTAAACGCACGAAAATATATTTATTGAACAAACCGTGAAGAACACTGCTGCACATATGAGGCAGCAAGGCCGGAAATAGAATAGGAAATAAAATACACCTCATCTAAGCAGCTGACAACCCAAGCTTGAAGTCCAAGTGTGATGATTTATTGATTGAGGACGGACAGACTGTGAAATAAAATGTGGCGCCTTGCCCCGGCCGGCTTTCAGCCCACACATTTCCCCCGTGTTTGATAATCACTCGCTTAACAATAGAAAGGCCTAGGCCGGTACCATCAAATTCATCGGCATAATTTAATCTTCTGAATGGCTTAAAAAGGTCTTCTTCATTATCGCTATCAAAGCCAACCCCGTTGTCCCTTACATAATAAACTTTTTCATCTGAGACAGAAATCATTCCTATCTCAACCGCAGGCATCTCTACCTTTGAGGAAAATTTGATAGCATTTGAAATAAGATTAAAGAATACCTGCTGCAACAAACCTCCGTTAGCCTCTACCGATTCAATATGGCTGGTCTTAATAACTGTTTTAGCTGTCAATAAATGAGTGGCCGAAAGTTCGGCAATAATTGTTTGAATGAGCTTATCTATGTTTACCACACTTTTGGACAATTCACCATTACCTATTTTCGAAAGGTGGAGCAAGTCTGTTATCAAATTACTGGTACTGACAGCACTGTTCTTTATCATACTCAAATACTGCTTTGCCCCGGCAGATGCATCCTGATAATAATTTTTTTCGAGAATTGAAATGGAATTATTGATGAGCCGCAATGGCGACCGAAGGTCATGAGAAATAGAATAAACAAACTGCTCTAAGCTTTCGTTTGTCTGCTCCAACAAACTTGTTCTGGTTTTTACCCTGGCCTCTAATTCTTTATTCACATTTTGAAGCCGCTCTGTCAAGTACTTTTTATCGGTAATGTCGTAACGAACTGAAATATACTGCTGAATTTCTCCGTTTTTATTGTAGAAAGGTTTAATCGTGGTTAAAACCCAATAAAAGGTTCCATCCTTAGCCTTGTTTTTTATTTCGCCCTGCCAAATTTCACCACGTTTAACAGTATCCCACATTTGGGTAAAAAAGCTTTTCGGATGATAGCCTGAATTAACAATACTATGTTTTTGTCCTGCCAATTCCTGCACACTATATTTCGAGATTTTGCAGAACCCTTCATTGGCATATGTAATAATGCCAGTTTCATCGGTTATTGATACAATGGCAGAACTATCTATGGCTCCTTTATAATGCTCCAGTTGAGTAAGCGCTGTTAACAGCTGTTCTTTGGTTTTTCGCTCATTTGATACATCCTTAAGCATTCCGTAGATTCCTATCGGGTGTCCCTTATAATCGGTATCATATTCTGTATATTGTCTTACGTAAGCTATATCCCCGTTTGTTTTTACAATCCGGAACTCAAGACTAACAGGCGAGAATTCAACTTTCGTTTTTTCGATTTCTTGAAGGACTTCAGGCAAATCATCCTTATGGATAAACGATAACCATTCTTCATAGGTATGAAACCGATCGTGGGGTTCCAATCCATAAATCAGGCAACACTGTTTAGACCATTCCGCCTTACCCAAGCTAAATTCCAACACCCAGGTACCCATTTGTCCGAAATATTCGGTCATTTCGTGATGACTTTTGGGGGCACTTAAAAGTGGCCTTAATGACTTTAGTTTTTCTTCATATTTTTCTAATGGCATAAGTTGTTGGGCTTTGGTTTTATAGCTATCCGTTCACAGTGGTCTTTTTTCAAAGCGCCACTGTAAAAAAATAATGTACAAAATTCGTCAGCCTACATTAAGATACAATAAGCACATGTACTCATTTTCAAGTAAAAGAAACTGAATAATGCAATACACATTCTAAGGATTCAGTGGTAATTGATGACCGTTTATTGTTTGGGCATGGTCAAAAGCAGTCGCTCCGTTAATGGGGTCCTCCCCTACCATGAACAAATCCAACGGCAGGTTTCTTAAAATATATTCGTAATTTTCAATTTTTTTCTGTACCAATTGCTCCTTGGTCAACAAGATTTTAAACCGTGTAATATTGACATTGTTGAGCAGTTTGTTTGGAATCAGCTGCAGGTTCAGCTTTTGCCCCATATTTTGTCGCTTTGGACTTGGCTCCAACCATCTGACTAACCAATTGATGAAGAAATCCGGTTTAACTTTAGCTAAAATAGATTCCGATTTGTCTTTAAGGTAAAGGAACATTGTTGTAAAATTTAGTGAACTAATTATTGCCGATGTGTAACTTTACGACCAAATTTGCCAGTTGTTATGAGTAGGTGTACTCAATTTTGCTTGAGGAGCGAGACGGAATGGGTTCTGGGGAAAAAGGAAAACGGGGAAATCTTCATTAAAAAAGAAGAATTACTCGTAAGGCTGGAGGAGCCGGAGGCTTAGACCACATTAGGCCAGAATTTTAAGTCAACGAAGGCCGGACATTTTTGACCACCCCTTAAATGGAGCTAACGCATTACGAATCAATATTTCAAGCACTGCTCGATAGTTTAATGAATTATACAAACCTCGTGCTCAATCCGCTTCGGCCTCAATTGATCTCTATGACCGGCTTTTCCACTTTGCACAAGAAATAAGTCGTGGCCAATGATTGGCCTAATAAATGGAAGTTCCATCTGCTCTCCTACTCTGGGCAATTCCGAAAGACACGCATAAAAAGTCACCTCTTTTTGAAAATAGTACACATATATTGCACAGAGCTTATCGCGTATGCACAAAGATGTATCCGGACCTGAAATAGAGCGCATGAAATCGTCATAAAGCATATTAATTTGCTTTCTGAATTTTTCATAGCTCAGGTTAAGTTTCTGCTGTAATTCTTTGGGAGTTACAAAATGATGGTCATCGCAGAAATAATCATACTTGAGAATTTCCCTCAGCAATACGTCATAGCTCTTCCCATTGCCGAGCAAAGCTGCCGCAAAATTCGGCATTGATGGAATGGCAAGCGTGATGTCTTTCATGGGGATGGTTTACCTTTTTCATAGTATGTTATTTTCGTTGTGAGTATTGAAAATATCTCTGGAATCGTACATTAAAAGTATCTTAATACGCTTCAATACGAATTCATTTGAATATATATTCAAACTATGTATCCAGTGCGGTTTATCGAAGAGGCGCTTAAAATCCACAGCGAAATAGGCCTTTACATTGAGCAGGTAATACTTAAAATACCTCATCTGAAACAAGTCTTAAAATCCTGTGATACTTAAATATCGTGCGGGTTCGATTCCCGCCCGCGGTACAAGCCTAGTAAGGGTTTCAGCGTTTTCACTGAAGCCCTTTTTTTATGCCAAAATTTTAAGGTGACGCGTAGGGTGACGTTGTTGACAACCGCAATAATTCCAAATACACCTAAACATACCAAAATAAATATCGCATTTCACCAATGAAAAGTGAATGGGATAAATCAAAGTGAAAGGAGAATGGATGTATTTGTATCGGGCCTTTGATAAGCAGGGGAACACGATAGACTTTTTGCTTACCAAGAGAAGAAATACGTTTGCTGCGAAACGGTTTTTGATCGAGGCGATTGAAGGAAGTAGTATTCCGGTTGTGATCAATATTGACAAGAGCGGTGTCAACAGACAAGGCATCAGGGTTTACAACAAGAGGAACTATTCAAAAATCAAAATCAGGCAATGCAAATATCTGAATAACCGGATTGAGCAGGACCATCGATCTATAAAGTGGCGGATTCAAAATATGCTTGGCTTCAAAAACTTTGAATCCGCAGAACGAACCTTATCTGGAATTGAAGTGGTCAGGATGATAAAGAAGAATCAATTGGCATTACCGATGACCTCAACTTATGCTAGCTAATCTTCCCCTGCCTATTTCAGTAACAGAAAATAGGCATTTGGATAAATTGGCTTAATTTCTTGAAGCCAACCATCGGTCGCTTCTTTACTTTTAAAGGGCCCTATATACACGCGGAATAATTTTTTGCCTGACGCATCATAATCCGGAATCCACAAGTAACCGGAAGGGTAACCTAAATCTCCTAAAGCAGCGGATAATTTTTTGGCATCGTTTTCTTTGGCAACAGCTGAACACACGCCCAGAAAACTTGGAACGGGTAATTTTTTATTTGTTCCGATTTCGACCGGCTTAGCTTTGGGTGTTTCTTTAGACGCAGGAATAGACGATTCTTCATCGATTGTATTCGAAGGAGATTTTTCCGCTACTTTCTCTACAATCTTGTCTTTCGATTCCGGAACAACCTTAGGTTCCTCTTCAACTTTTCGCTCATCGGCTTTCTCCGATTGCTTTTCAGCTAAGGGCTCTTCCGCTTTCTTCTCTTGAATCTCTACGGTAGCATCGGGAGATATATTTTTTTCGGTTACTTCCGATTCAACCGGCACTGCTTGCTCACGAATAAAACTAACTACCTTGGTATCCATAGCTTTCGTTGCTTTTCTTACGCTGGTTTTCGTAGTCAATGAAGTGGTGGTATTCGGGGTAGATTCCAACTTCAACAATCTTAATTGATTACTTTCATTAATTATTTTCTTAGCAATTTCTCTTCCCTTTGTGGTAACAAAATATACCATTTCGTTGGTTTTCTGGTCGAAAACAATGTAAAGATCACCCTCGTTTTTGTATCGCTCGGTGCCGCCACCGGATAAACCTTCTCGGTCATTCAATTCATTTGAAGGAATAAGCTGATATTGTTTTTTGTATTTGTAAACCAATACTTTGTCACCTCCTTCAAAGGTGGTGTAAAATTCATAAGGCCCGATGCCAAGTGTAGCATTGACTCTATCTAAGCTCATCCCCTTTTTCAGATTATATATCTCCTGAACGGTGGTGTAGTTAGGTATTATTTTTTTGCTGCATCCTGAAATGGTCAAAAACAAAGCAAATAGGATCAAAAAGTTTCTCATAATTGTTTTTATCGAGTCCTTCAGTTAGGAAAGAAAATTACTTGCTGAAAATCTTTAAAAATGAAAATTTATCATTTTTCTGCATAGCCGAATACAGCTCCTTATATTTAGTAGGATCCTGCTTAATAAGCTTCAATTGATTGCTTTGATTTATTATCCCTTTAGCAAGTTTCCTTCCGCTATCGGTGATGTAATAAACCATATCGTTCGATTTCTGGTCAAAAATCACATACACATCTCCTTCATTCTTAAACTTTTCTGCGCTACCGCCCGAAAGGCTCTCGCGGCTGTCTTGTTGATTTATTGGAACTAACTGATACTGCTTTTTATATTTATAAACCAACACTTTATTGCCGTCATTAAAGTTGGTGTAAAATTCATAGGGACCTACTCCAAGCGTTGAATTAACCTTATCCATAGAATACCCCTTTTTAAGGTTGTATATTTCCTGGACAGTTGTGTAATTGGGTATTATTTTCTTGCTGCACCCCGTTAGAGCCAGCATTAAAATCGAGCTAATGATCAAGTTTTTCATATTCGTATTTTTAAGGTAATCCACCACTATTTCCTTAGCTTGGCAGCAACTTTCTTTTTAGCCGATTCATTTTTACTTTCTGCTTGTTCTGCCTCCAGCTTACCTAAGTCAATATTTAGGCTTACATTAGAGGAAGAGGTTCTTATTGCATCAATCAGGTCGCAAGTGCCGCAACTCTTTTTATTAGTGGTCTCTTTAGTCGACTTTATACACGGAGAATTACACTCAGATTTTGGCCTGCTTGAATTGTAGTCAGGGTTTTTTACCGAACCGCACTCACAGTATTCGCATGTTCCATCGTCTTCCATCGCGTCTGGGTTATAGTTTATAGACAATGGATCCATACAGCCTTTAGCCACTTTATTTTGGCACACATTATCCACCTCTTTTATAGAAGCGAGCAAGGATGCTAAATCGGAGTTGGCTGAGGTATGGGCACTATAAAGCGTACCATTTTTATAAACAAGGTAGGCATCACCTTCTTTGAGGTATTTTTCACGCCCGCCTCGCAATCCAGATTTACTTTCAATGTTACTGAAAGTCTGTTGGTTAGGGTGTTTGTATTTGTATAAATGAACTTCGCATCCGTCCAATTCACCGTTCATGATGTCAAATGGATAAACGTTATTCAAGGTTTGAAGTACAGTCGCTTTGCTCATTCCGGAATTAAGCCGGCTGAGTTTATCTACTGTTGTGTAATTAGGAATAAGGGACATTTTGCAACTACTCAGGACAGAGCAGAGCACCATTGAGTAAAAAAACAATTTGAGCTGTTTCATGCGACCGTATAATTTTAAATTTATAATTAGAATAAGTGTGTGCGATTCTAAATCGGTGCAAATATAAAAAATTATTTTTATCATTAAATTGAGCCTATGTGCTCATTTTAATTTTTAATTTCTTTTAGATTTTTGCCCTCGTTTAGGATTACACTGTCAAAAAGGGACCAGGCACCGACTTTTTCCTTTTTATTTTCTAATGGTATCTGCACTTCTATCTGCTCAAAACAGATGTACGCAATTATTGTTTTTAAAACGCAGGCTATAAACCCGACAACCGGTAGAAACAAAGGAAGATAAACAATAACCATTCAGAAAAAGCAGACCATGGTCAAAAAAGGATTACTAAGCGCAGCTCTATTTATTTTATTGACCACGGGCCTAATGGCGCAGGCGCCTCAGGGTGTTCCCTACCAGGCCGTAGCGCGCAGCACCAGCGGCAATTTGATAGCCAACCAGGCGGTGGCCGTAAGGTTTAGTATTCATACAGGCACCGCCACCGGCACCGTAGTGTATCAGGAGCGCCAAACAGTAAGCACCAATAAGCTGGGCCTGTTTAGTGTAACAGTAGGCCAGGGCACGGTGCTTAGCGGCACTTTTGCGGGCATCAGCTGGGGCAGCGGAGCCAAGTATATACAAGTAGAGCTGGACCCTGCCGGAGGCACCACCTATACCAATATGGGCACCTCGCAAATGATGAGT
>CANJVG010000017.1 GCA_947478005.1 Bacteroidota bacterium | reverse complement strand
TGCTTTGCAGGTGAAGCCCGAATTTGCTACCCAGTTTTACGGGTTCCTTTTTGTAGATAAAGTTTTCAGCAACAAGAATGCGCGCTTAGCTTTCAACTACGCCATTGACCGCGCCAAGATTGCCGACTATACCGCCAAAGGCGAGGGCATCCCTTGCTTCAATGGCTTTGTGCCGCTGGGCATGCCGGGTTATGACAACAATGCGGTGAAGGGTTATGCTTTTGATGTGAAGAAAGCCAAAGACTATCTGGCTAAGGCCGGTTACCCCGATGGCAAGGGCTTTCCTAAAACTACTTTAGAAATAAACAGTGGCGGAGGGCGCAACGAAAAAGTGGCCGAAGCCATTCAGAAGATGCTGAGCGAAAACCTGAATATTGATGTCGAAATTTCGCAAGTGGTTTGGGCGCAGCATACCAATAATGTGGAGACTGGTAAAACCAATTTCTGGCGTTTTGGTTGGGTGGCCGATTACCCCGACCCGAACAATTTCCTCAATCTGTTTTATGGCAAAAATGTACCCAAGACCATGGAAGAAAGCAGCTACATGAACCCTACGCGTTATGTAAACCCGACTTATGATGCGCTGTTTGAAAAAGCAATTGCCACACCCGATGCCGAACTCCGCAACAAACTCTACAACCAACTCGACCAGATGTTGATTGACGATGCGCCTTTCCTCCCTATCTATTATTCGGCCAACAGACGCCTGATTCAACCCTATGTAAAAAACTTCGACAACAACGGTATGGAGTATCGTAGTTTTAGAACTGTTTGGTTGGATAAGTAAAACGGCACTTCCAACATTCCCCGACAACCCATCATTTAGCTCTAAACCGTCCATTGTCAAACCCGACCAAAGGCCTTTCAGAAAAAAATCATTGCCTGACGGGTCCGTCAACACGTGGTTTAGGAAAAAGGTGGCATTTTGTTTAAAAATGGATTATTTTAATGATTTCGTTGTTTTTTCTAAAGAATAAGATAAGTTTCCGAAAGCTTTCGGAAGAATTCCAAATGCTTTTTGGGAAAAAGAAAAAGCTTTTGGAAAGTTCTAAAATGCTTTTCGGAACTTCCCAAAAGCTTTCGGAAAGTTATCTATTGCTTACGAAAAGACCTCAAATGGCTTCGGATGAATTTCGAATAGTGGATTGCAGGCAGAAATGTAGTTAGGTGG
This sequence comes from Bacteroidota bacterium, assembly GCA_947478005.1. Taxonomy (GTDB): domain Bacteria; phylum Bacteroidota; class Bacteroidia; order Chitinophagales; family LD1; genus Bog-950. Next base: position 39,278 of record CANJVG010000017.1, on the reverse strand, counting down.
AGCTCTTTTTCCACAATGCTGACCGGACGGACAGCAATAGCGTGGAGCAAGGAATTTCCATTCTCCCACTACTATGTCCCTAATGCCTTTATATTTATGCCCATGGCAAAGAAACCAGAAAAGATAAAAATGCCCAAAAAAGAAGCTACACCTTCTTTTTTTCGAGCACATTTTTTCGAAATAATTATAGCAGGTTTCTGTTTACTGCTCTACTCCAATTCTTTATTCAATGGATATAACATGGACGATGAGCTAGTAACGCGCAATCATCGGCTTACTTCAAAAGGCATATCTGCCATTCCTGAAATTTTCACTTCTCCCTATTACAAAGATGAAATGGGTTACGCTTATGAATATCGCCCTGTAGTGCTGGCTTCATTCGCTATAGAGCATTCTTTATTTGGTGATAAGCCTTTTGTAAGTCATTTAATCAATTTGTTGTTGTATGCGTTGTTGTGTGTATCGCTTTACAAAGCACTGCTGAAAATATCGAAACAGTTTACACCGCTATTTAGTTTTGCAGCCACTTTATTATTTGCTGCGCACACTTCACATACCGAAGTAGTAGATAGTATTAAAAACCGAGATGAAATACTGGGTTTGATTTTCTGCTTGTTGACAATTATAGTAGCATTCAAGTCAATTCAACCAGGAAAAAAAATATGGCTACTGCTTTTACCATTAGTTTTTGCTTTGGCGCTCATGAACAAAATCACTTTTCTCTCTTTTGCAGTTATTATTCCATTTGCTTTGTTGATGTTTACAGAAATAAATTTTTTGTCTGTCATAACTGTTTCTATTTTACTTTCACTCCCCGTATTTTTTTTGTTGAATTTACCTGATTTGGCCCGGAAAGTCGAAATTATTTCTGGCCTAATAGCTGGTGGTCTTTTAACCTATCTGGTGCTTCGCCTAAATCTGATAATGGAAGGATTACGTGCTATTACAAGCTCAGCTTTCAGAAAGCATGAGCCAGTTGAAATTAAAAATATAGAAAACGAAAGTTGGAAAGACTTTTTCAAAAATGCTGTTCCTCCTAAAGATTATTTTTCACTGGCTCCCGCTTTCGTTACTTTATTTCTTGTGTGTACACTTGTAGGAGGGATTCTTTTCATACAACCTATAATCAGCATAGTATCAGTTTTTCTTCTAATCGCACTCGTATTTATAGGTAGCGAAAAATGGAGTTGGTGGGCAAATACCTTGCTAATTCTCTTTTTAGCATTGTCTATTCTCCACCATCCATTTCCTTACAAAGACGAATTTTATTACGCTGTTTTGAATCTTGTGCTGTCGTATTTCGTTTTCTTCGGCAAAAAGCAGTTAAGAATACCAGCTACAATTGCTTTGCTTTTTGTCATTGTTCACATGCCCAGTGAAGTGGATGATCACTTAGCCTTTATAACCCCTCTTGTAATTTCGTCAATGAGACTTAAAAAGTGGCGATTGCGCATACTTCTTTTGTGTAGTTTGGTCTCTATTATATTTTTGTCAGCATGGGCTATATCTCACTCGTTCTCTTCTATTTTCCCGGTATTATATGGTGTAGCTTCATTCACCAAATGGGCAAATAATATTTTTTCTATTCTAGCTGTATTTTTATTGTACACCCTTTACATTGGCAAAGGGCATAAAATAACTGCGTGGTTATACACCGGTTTTGCTTTTGCCTTGCTTCTTTCGCTGGCTGGCAAGGGCAACCTTCCGTACTTAAGCCCTTTACCTGGAGCAAGAGATAAAGTAGTGGCTATAGGTAAAACGGTAAATACAAACGTGTTGCAAGAAAAATTGGACCGACCAATCCATTTTGTAGAGCAACCTATTTCTTTTTATGCCGACTGGCAGACAAAAACAGGAACTTCGTTACATATTTTGCTTCATTATTTCACCAAAACAATTTTACCTTATCCGTTGGCGTTTTATTATGGGTATAAATTTATTGCCCCCGAAAAAATAACGGAATTCCTTCCTATAATCAGCCTATTAATACATCTGATACTTTTCGGTGTGTGTGTTTGTTTTTTGAAACACAACCCGTTTATTAGTTTTGGTATTGGATGTTATTTAATCTCTCTGCTCCCTTTTACCAATTATTTTATGCCCATACCAGGTATAGTTGGCGATAGGTATATGCTCATTCCATCTATTGGTTGGAGTATATTACTTATGTCCATCCTTTTCAAAATAGGAAAAGTGAATGACCAATCAACAAATCCAAGCGGACCGAAAGATGTGTTTCAGTTATCCCCTATCTTCAAATATTCTTTTGCAGGTATACTTTGCCTATATTCCCTACTCACTTTTTCGCGAAATTTTGATTGGAAGGATGACCTTACCCTAATGCAAAAGGATATAAAGTATGTAACCAATTCATCGCAAGCGCATAATTTGTTAGCAGTACATCTAATGAAAAGTTCTTTTGACATGAACGATGCCGCAGAACAACAAAAAATTCGAATAGACGCCATCGCTCATTTTAAATCAGCTATTGAAATTTATCCGCCATTTTATAATGTGGCATTTGACTTGGGCAGAAGCTACGCTACTTTAAATATTCCGGACAGCGCCATAGTTTATTTTAAACGGGCTATTGCTATAGACTCAACTAACAGCGATGCGCATTTATTTGTAGCAAAACTATTAGTAGAAAGCAAACGCAATGACGAAGCCATTCCTTATTTTGAAAGTCGAATAGGAAAAACACCAGACGATTATTCTTCTTATGAAACATTGAGCTATATCTATTTTACATTGAAGGAGTATGAAAAATCAATTGCGGTAAATACAGTTGCGGTTAAACGGTTTCCTACTTTGGTTGATCCTTTAGTAAATATTAGTAGAGCATTTATTGCTGCAAATAAAAACGATAGTGCAAAAATTTATTTACAAAGGGCATTAGTGGTAAGTCCTAATAATACAGTTTCTATGCAGTTGTTACAGCAAGTAATGGAAGTTAGACCAAGTAAGTAAAAAAATTTCGGCTACGAAGTAAGGCAGGAGTGGTGTTTGATTCTAATCACAAACTAATGGGGTGGAGCAGTGCATAAAGCAGAAAATATTTTTTTGCTTTATGCAAAGAAGGTAAAAAAACATTCAGGGCATTGCCGCTTTTACTAGGCAGTAACTTCTTCGCTATGCAAATGCTTGCTAAAAAAATCGTCTACCTGTGCTTCTGTAATTTCCGTAGTGATATATTTCTCCACTTTTAATAGGGGATATTTTTTGTTGACCACAGGATTCATGTATTCTTTATTGAAAAAAAACTGTGGATCAACCTGATATATTTCCACCTCATTTCTATCCGCTACATAGCGAGTATATAAAGGCAGTGCATGTTTATGCATAACACCTCCTTGGAAAACAGGTCTGGTTTCGTTACTCGTATTTTTGTAAGAACCATGTAATGTTTTATCTAAATAGACAATCAAGTCTCCTGCTTTGGCATAGATGGTTTCAAACTCTTGCGCCAGCCGTGGCCTTAAATGTTCATATGGCCATTTGGAAAACATAGGTCTGCTATCTGTAAAAAGCTGATGGCTTTTAGGAACCATATACAATGCCCCGTTTTCAGTAGTTAAGTCCACTAAAGGTACCCAACATTGGCGATATTGAACTTCCGCTTCATCATGCAAGGTGTCATCGCGGTGAACTAAACTTTCATGATTCTGTCCGGGGTTTTTTACTATAAAAAGCGCAGACGGAAATTGCCAATCGTTGAATAGCTTGTCTAAATGTGGTTCGGCTACATTTTTTATTTGTGTAGAAATTTCTTCTCCTATACCTGTAGGTAAATCATAAAGGCTGTTCCAGCACCCAATTTCTCGCTCCTTATGGCTTGTATTATATATGAGTAAGAGTTTGTCCACTTCTTCTTTTGCTAGAAAGCTAGGAATAACAACAAAGCCTTTGTCGTTAATTTCCTGTTCTAGTTTTTCGTCTTTAAAAGTAGGTGCCAGCATTGTTTTTGTTTTTATAAATTGTTATACAACAAATTTAAAAAAAAAACAGCATTCAGAAAGGTGTTGTAAGTCCTATGGTCGTTTCTAATAGTCTAATTTTTTTCCGCTTTTTTACTCTTTGTGATTACACTAACCATAAAACCAACTACAAGTTAGCCCCTGCTTATAAAGATGAAAAACTAGAACAGGAAATTAACGACAAAGGCTTTGTTCACATCCCCTCGCTGTTCTCAACAGATGAAGTTGAATATTTGAACAAATTATATCACGATAACCATATAATAGTCTCCATGACAATATTTTTTGGAATAGCACAACGCATCTACCTAAAGAGAATGGGTCAGCCATTTCCGAAAAGGTAATTGCGGTTTGTAAACCACACTTTGAAAACTTGTTTTACGATTGGGTGTTTCCAGCAGCCCTTTTATGGCAAAAAATCCGATGGTAGATAGCGAATATCCTATCCATAGAGGCATTAGTATATTTAACGAGGAACAATTTCAATACCGCAATATTTGGGTACCATTGGTTGATGTAAATGGCGCAATGAAACCTTGTTTGTGGTACCTAAGAACCATCAACTATTCATGGAGTGTTTGCCTATATTTTCAATATGGCCTTCCGCACATCTCTCCCCAAAATTGAAGAAAGATTTTTTTTCCGTGAGGGCAAAGGCAGGTGATATGATTGTTTATTTAGAAAAGACACTTCATGGTTCATATCCAAATGAAATTCTGGAGACGCGTCCTGTTTTTCATGGGAGTGTTATTCATAAGAAAGCAAAGATTCAATATATCAGATTGACCGAAAGCCAAGATGAAGTCGAGATTTAAGCAGTAGATACTAACTTCTTTGCGCATAATGAATTTGATAATCCGATTTTGAAAAATAAATATCCTTTGATTGAACAAAAAAATATGGTGGAAACCAAGTTACAGAAGAAGCGTTGAGCAAATTTTATTCTTGACAATAACCTACCGTAAATAAGGAACTATTGGAGTAAGGTGCAACTTTACTTTTCTATTTTTGGTGCTAGGAAACATATTTACTAAACAAATTTAGCTATGCGCATTCGTTCGCTTTTAACTTCTTTTTTTGGCCAGATGAAGGGACCGAAAACTAACCCACATTTAGAGGTTAGAAAAGAAGGTTTTTTTTTAGATGAAGACAAACATCAGTACTATTTAACGCATGGCTGGTGTGTCATCGAAAACGTTCTGAAGCCCGAAGAAATAAAAAGCTTCATGGAAACGTTTGCCGAAATTTCGAAGCTTGAAGGATTTGAACTCGAAAAAAATTTATTAAACAGCGGCAGATTGTTCAATCCTGAAATACGAAAGAAAACACAGGACGTCATCAACAAAAATGCTGCGACTGTTTTGCCGCGCATGTTTAATATGCAGAAGGTTGATGAGCATACGGGTGGTGCCTATCAAGTTAAACCCCCACATATAGAGAGCGATTTGTTGATTCATCAAGATAGCACTGTTATAGACGAGGAAAAAGATTATTGTCTTTTTGTGTGGATTCCTTTTTGCGATGTAACGATGGAAAATGGACATATTTCATTTGTGCCAGGTAGCCATCTTTGGGGCAATACACAACGCAGTTTGGGAGTGCCTTGGCAGTTTAAAAATCATATCGAAACCCTTTACAAACATACCCAACCAGTAACCGTGAAAGCGGGTGATGTCATCGTGTTTGACCCTGCGGTTATTCACGCCAGTGCACCAAACCTTTCAAAAGAAATTCGTCATGCGATTACCATAACTGTGCTGCGCAAAAACTATGAGTTGATTTATTATTTCCGCAATAAAGACATTGACGGTAGTTTGATTGAAAAATATGTGGTGGACGAAAACTTCTACTATGGCTACGATTTTATTTCGAAACCCGATGAAACATTATGGAAGAAAACCAAGGTGAAGTTTGAACCTTTTGAACTGAGTGAAAAGGAACTTCTGCGCCTTATTAAAAAGCATAAGCCAAAAGATGAGTGATATGCCGGTGAGTCGGGTTTTTACAAATGATTTGTTGCAAAAAGAATTTGACCGAAAGGGATATGTGCTGTTGCGCTCCTTGTTGAGTGCTGAAGAAGTTCAAAAACTGAATGACCTATTTCTTCAGTTCCAAAAGCAATTCGAAGGACCATTTCATACTTCTCATTTCAGCAGTAATGTTGAGTATAAGCAAAAGGTTCACGATACCATTTCAACACTGGTGTTTCCCAAAGCCGGCAGTTATCTGAGTAGCTACCGTCCGCTGTTCGGCAACTTCATGGTCAAAAATCCTGACCCAACGGTAGCCATGGATTTACATGCCGACTGGACCTATGTCGATGAAACCCTTTTTTCCTCAGCAGCTATCTGGATTCCTTTGGTAGATGTAAATGAACAGAACGGATGCTTTGGTTTGATTGAAGGTTCACACAAGGTCACCAATCTTATCCGTGGCCCATTGATTCGTCAAAGCACTCGCGACCGCGACCATGTTTGGGAAAAAAGATATGGCAAGCTGATGCCGATGAATGCAGGTGATGCGCTGATTTATAATCATCGATTACTGCATTATTCTCCGGCCAATAAAAGCAAACAAACCCGACCGGCCATTAACTTAACTACTGTACCCCAACAGGCTCCGGTCATTCACTATTGTATGCCCGAGGGCACCGATGAAATTAGAGTGTATGAAGTGCCCTCCAGCGATTTTTACATTCGCTATACCCACTTTCAAAAACCCGAAACCGAAACATTAAAAGCAATATTGCCCAAAGACACCGTGAAGTATATCGACCCGCTAATGGAAAAGTTTTGGTGGCTGCACTTTTTGAATAAATGGAAGCAGTAGTTCCAAATATGAGAAGTCAATTCAATTTCTTTTTCAGCTAAACCTTTGCAGAACTAATCACTCCTGCCACTTGCTTATACAACCAGTAAAGAGGGTTTAGAAAGAAAATAATCATTGGCATAGCTACCACCCCAAAGGGTATTCCCATCAATAACCAAATGCCGGTATGCATAAGCAATAAACCAAGTGCATACCATCTGCGAACGCTGTTAGAGATCAAGGCGGCAAAACAGAATAGTTCAAGCAATAGTGATGATGCCAGAAAAAACCGAATCAGGTATTGGTGCTCTAACATTAACCTTGCAATATGGTAACCATGGTCAAGCGCAGCTTTTGTACCTTGTGCAAAATAAATGAAGGAATAGTTTTTCACCACCTGCAGAGCAAAGACTTCACCACTGTTTATCCAACCAAAACCCGAAGTAGCAAGCTTTGAAATACCGGCCAAAGTGTAAGTGGCAGCAATCATTTGGATGCTGTACTGAACTCGGTACTGCACCAAATCAAATTCAGGCCTACTTCGTTTTTTCCAGTAGGCAAAACTTTGAGCCGCAAAAATTGGCGAAAAAATGGTGGCGTGATGAAACCTGCCGTTCGATTCATGATAACTGATAATGATACACGAAAGAAAAAATAGCCCCAACGTGACAAAAGACATTTTCTTTTCGAAAAGATAGAACAATGCCAATACAAGCAGAAGTGCATGAAGTAACACCTTACCCGGTAAGGAAAAGAGTATTGAAAAACTATATAGTTTACAAACCCCCACTGGAAATGGACAGGCGGATGAAACATCTGCCATCATGATGAACATATTGCTCATAAAGAAAAAGAGTAGCGATAGTTTGATGAAAAACCAAGCCGATTCCGAACTTTGCATCTTGTTAATAGCTAAGCTCTTCATACATTAGGTAGTCATCCTTTTTTAGCGAATCTCTTTCCAGGAAATAACATATCCGGTGCAGTTGAATCCTGCTTTTGGGAAGCAAAGCAAATTGGTGCTCTTTAAGGTCAGCAATCATTTGTTTCCCAATTTCCGATAGTTGTTGCTTTGTTTCCAATCGGTTGCCCGACCTAATCTTTTTGTTTTCACAAATGGCGTTATAGGTATGAGCCGGATAATCATCGGCACACTTAAAATATTTTGCAAAAGGAAGGATTTGACCTTTATCATCAGATAGGTAAAAGGAGTAAGCATAGTTGGGCAGGTTGTTATACATAGGTACCAGTGTAAACGGGTGCTGTTCTCCTATGAGCAGAGAGAGAACGACATAACCGATACCTACTAAAACATTTTGAAATAATTTGTCCATAATATCAAAACCTAACTAGTATAACAAATGCCTTTTGCCATGACAGTTTATAAAAGTACATTAGTTCAACTTTGTGATTTCCCAATCTAATGGTGGGCGAACCGAGCCTTTGCTTATGTCCCCTATCAGATCCTTGTACCCGGATTCCGCCTCAACTGTGAAATGAAGTTTTTCAGAAAAACGAAATGCTTCTTCCGATGTGATATTCCACTCTTTTTCTTCCATGCCAAATCGCGGAAGTAGATAATATTTGCCGGGCATTAAAAAATTGGCGGGAATTACACAGGTAATTTCTATTAGCCCCACCACGTTTTTCAATTGATGGCTAAGATCGTTTTGTTTTAAATTATTTAAAAAATGACCTACCAAAACAGGCTGATAAAATACATCCTGCACAAAGAAGAACGCGCCAATCAAAATACCTGGTTTGTTTTTGTCTATAACGAACCTGATTTTGATAGGAGTGGAATGAAATAATTTTCCAAAACCATTAAAAGAGCCTACAGACAATTGTCGGATTGATATATTTTCATTGCCAGGTGCTGTTTCTTTGTGCCAACGCAGATCAACAGTTCCGTCCGCATTAGATTGTGTATCAATGCTTAGTTCATCAGATAGAATTATTGGTTTTTGACCATCGTAATTATCGCGATGCATCGCAAAATAGTCACTTAAAACAACGGATGGTGTCCCTATTCTTTTTATCTGTCCCTTGTCTATCCACAAACATTTATTGCTTAGCTCGAGAATTTCTAAACGATTATGCGAAACAAATAAAATGGTTTTCCCTTGTTGGGTAAATAGCCTCAGCAACTCAAAACACTTCAATCGAAAACCTTCATCGCCTACAGAGAGAACTTCATCGAGTATCAGTATATCAGCAGAAATATGAAAGGCTAACGAAAATGCCAATCGCAAAAACATTCCGCTCGAATAGAATTTCACTGGTTGGTCATAGAATTCACCAATTTCACTAAAATCAAGTATTTGGTTGTGAAGATTATCAAATTCATTTAGGTTGCAATTGGCTAATTTCAGTTGTGCCATCACATTTTCTCGCCCTGTTAAGTCAGGATGGAAATTGGTGCCGATTTCCAGAATTGAAGTAACCGACCCGTAAAAACGAGCCTCGCCCGAACTTGGTTTTGTAATCTGGCTTAAAATTTTTAGCAAGGTAGATTTACCCGAACCATTGCTTCCTATAATACCTAACACATCGCCACGGTGAATCGTAAATGAAATATCCGTCAAGGCAAAAAAATGTTCTTCGGAGTTCTTCGATTGCGTTTTGTCGAGAACATATTCTTTCGAAATATTCTTTACGTCAATAGCTATTTCCGCGTTGGCCTGCGTTTCACTCATGCTTAATTCGGCATTAAAATTTTATGAAGCTCTTCCCTCGAAATTTTGGCGAGACTATTTTTTAATGTGCCTGCATATTTAGCATTGGGATTTTTATTTTCCCCATCCCAGTTGCTATCCATGTAAAAATTGTGTCCCTCTTCATACACCACAATATCGTTTCCGTCACCCACAAAACTATAATACTGCGAGGCGGTATGAGTTATTCTGAAAGTAAAACACAAGCGGTTAATATCGGTTTGGTTAGCCGTAGAATTATGCAAAGCATTGTTATCGAAAATAACGGCCTGCCCCGCTTTTAGCTTTATAGGAACTTCAAATTGGCGCAACCAATCTAAATGCGCCTGATGATAACAGGCAAATGTGCCGCTAAAAAAAGCACCGTTCACGCGATGGCTTCTTGGAATAACGGTGAGTGTGCCGTTGTTGGCATCTACATCAACCAACGGAATCCAGATAGCATAGTGCGGCTCTAACTGATGATTAAGCAACAAAGTGCTATCGGCATGCAAATCAATATCGCCACAGGTGTGCGCCTTCTTAGTATAAAACTGGGAAACAGGAATAATGAAGTCTTTGAAATATTTACGCATTGGTGCATCACTATGTTGCACAATAAAATCGTGAATCTGCTTTTTCATCACAGCATCGGTGTCTTGCAGCGTGGTGAATCGTCCCGGAGTTCTATCAATATTTCCAAAGTGAATATTGTATTCCTTTTTGAAAAAATCAACCTGCATTGCATCAAGCAAATCAATTACGGTGTAGCCGTCTTCATTTAACTTTTGCTCCAATTCCTCTGTCACCGTTATGTGCAGCTGCTTGATTTGCGCTGCAGGTTTTTTGCCAAATTTTTTTTCGTAATGCGATACCAAATCGGCAGAAGTAATTTGTGCGTTATCTGTTTTGCAAAGAGGCACAGTGCTATTGAGTATGTAACTACTGTCTACTATTCCCTTTTCAAATTGCGGCAATTGCGCAATCAAAGTCTCTCCGGTTATCTCGTAAAGTTCGGTGGCGTTGGCTTTTTTATTTTGATGAAAGAAGAAAGTAGGAGCACGTTTTTCTACAAAGTTGGCAATCACCGCAATTCGAATTTCATCAGTAGTATTCGGATACGAAGCATGAAACAAACCATTGTGATACACCAATGCATTTCCGGCAGGCACTATGATATCGCTTATCAATGGTTTAACCTTTTCATCAAATGGCACCACAGGAATTCCATAACTGCCACTGCGGTAATTGCCAAAAAACTGATGACTGCCCGGCACTACAAAAATCCCTCCGTTAGCAGGGTAACTTAACTGCAAGGGAATCCAAACCTGATAGCTTTTATATTTCGACTCATCTAGAATATTCCAATCCTGATGCAGCGAAAACTCTTTCTCAACATTAGCCCCCTTAACCATAAAATGTCCGAGGAAATATTCATAATCAGGAAATATACTTTGCAGCGATTCACTCACTATATTTTTTATCTCTCTGCTTACATACAAACTCTGCTCCACCGGATTTGAATTGTGCGAAGCGTAAAGGGCGTTGATACTTCGCTCTCCAAAATGGCTGTGATACAACAAAAGCAATTGCTCCACTTCGTTGTTTTCAAAAACCGGAAAAGTGCAAAAACCTAATTCATCTAACGCCTTTAAATAAGGCGGTGATTTGGTTTCTGATAAATTGGTATCCATTATTTTTTGGTGACTTTTTATTAGCAATAGATTTTAAAAACGGCCCCGCTTCCACAGGCGAAAAATCATACTTAAATGTTTCTTCCAGCACAGCATGTTCAGGCCGCTGCCCTCCTTTCAAGTTGATAAAATCATTCAGCGTCATCGCATACTTTTCAACTTTGTTGGCGGGGTTTCCATCAGGCAAAAAATAATGACAGATAGAAGCGCCCTCCGGTATCATGGCAAGTATAGCCGCTATTCTCGTTTGCCCCGATAAATTAGGATACGACCCGTGAATGCAGGCATGATTCAAAATAATGCAATCTCCTACTTCAGTAGTTACATCCGTAAAATAATTTGGTATTTCTCTGATCACACTTTCATACTTCCATGGATAAGTAGGCAAGGCGCGAATAGTATCATGAAAACGATGACTGCCTTTTAGAAACCGAAGACAACCATTCCGTTTATCAGTAGGCTCAGTAGCCACCCAAATATTGAACGAGTAAAATTTTACTTCATCCACAAACCGTAAATCTTGGTGCGGACCAAGTTCAGATTCAGGTGAAGATTGTTTGAGCAAGTAGTTGGCCGCAATGGTTTTGTAGTTACGTAAGTGCTTGTCAATTTCTTCGAGCATTACTTCCTTAATAAAACTATCTGCGCTATCTATGAGTGCAGCATTATCGGTATCATTGGTGGCATGAAACTTTCTTTTGTCAATAACTGTTTCGTGTTGCTGCTGTGTTTGCAAATAAAAATCGTGCAGCCGCTTCACCTGCTCTGGTTTAAACATGCGAAATTTCACAAAACCATTCTCATCAAATTCGTTTTGCAGTTTTTCATCACGAAAAATTTTCGGCTTGCTCATATCACTTTCCTTTCAAAAATTTAGCTACTGCACTAAATAGGGAAACAGGGTTAGGTTTTTTATTCATCAGCAAATCAAATTCTGTTTTGCTTAATTGTTTAAAATCAAAAATTACCTCCTTCAAGAATACTCCTTTGGCAGGTGGTTCACCTTTTTTAAAATGAAGAAAGGCTTCCTTCGTCATGCTGTATTCCTGCGCTTTATTTTTTTCTCCTTCCGGTAAATAATAGTGAAGCAATGGTGCATCGCACGGGTAAGCAGCAATCACCGCAGCTACTCTTGGTTGCTTTGTTCTGTTTGGAAACGAACCATGAACAACCGCATGATTAAAAATAAATGCATCTCCTGCTTTCGCAGTAAAAACTTGTGATTGTTTCTTAATTTCCCCTTTCACATTTTCATAAGCCCAGGGATAATCATGCGTTGGTCTTAAAGTTAGCATTAAGTCATGGCTTCCTTTTAAAAAATACATACAGCCATTCTCTTCATTCGTATCCTGCAACGCCACCCAAACATTTACGGAAGCAAATTCTGTTTCATCCACAAACGTAATATCCTGATGGGGTTCTGTTTCAGAGTTCGTCACAGGCATTTTTACTAAGTAATTGCCGAATAGCAAATTATAATTGTTCAATACCTTACTTAAAACCGGTGCTATTACTTTTTGCAAAACTGCGTCCACATGCTTTATCAAAGCAGAATCGTTTGAGTGACTGGTAGTGATGTAAGGGATATTTATTTTTTCATGTGCCGCGGCTATCGATTGATAAGCAGTCAACAATTCTTCTGCTTCACTTGCAGAAAGCAAAGGTACTTTCACAAAACCATTTTCCTCAAACTCAGTTTGCTGTGCCGCTGATTGGAACAATGGTTTCATACTACACTATTCATTCTAAAAAAATCGGCAATGCATTGCAGGTAGTTTTTCTTAACCCCTATCCGCTTTAAAAATTCCTCTTTAGTTAACTGCGGATATTCATAAGTGACAAACTCTGCAAATGCACTTTTATTCGGTCGCCCGTTGTTCGCGATAGAGAAAAACGTATCCACATCTAAATGATACCTTTCAATCTTATCATTTGCGGCTCCCTTCTCCTGATAATATAAAAGCCACTGAGCCGGTGCCGAGCAAATAAGTAGCGTGGCTGCCAAGCGAATATCGTTCGATAAATTTTCCGTAGCCGCGTGAATAGTTGCGTTATTGAATATCACCGCTTCTCCCTTTTTAAGAGAGACATGTGTAGCCATTTCAGGCAAAGTCTGTTGAAAGCTTTCGTAATAACTCGGAAACGCAGGCGTAACACGTAGAGATGTGACAGCACGATTAGAGCCGCTCACAAAAAAAAGATTGCCGTTTATTTTATCAATATCCTGCAATGCCACCCAAACATTCGCACTACAAAAATTATTTTCATCAACAAAAGTTGGGTCTTGATGTATGCCGGTTTCAGAACCAGTGCCGGTCTCTTTAATATGGAAACAGCCGGCTAATCCTTTAAAATCAACAAGCACTTTTTCTAACTCAGGAAGTAAAACCGATTTGATTTTTGCATCTACGCTCTTAATCAATTCCGGATTTTGTGTATCGGTAGTAGTGTGATGAAGATTGTCAACGGTAGCATGTAGTTCTTTACGTGCTGCAAAAAAATCATTAAGCTCATTTACCTGTTGCAGATTGAGCAAAGGCACTTTCACAAATCCGTCTTTTTCAAACAGGGTTTGTAAGGTTTCATTTTTAAAAAGAGGGGTCACCGCACTCATTGTTCTATCTCGAAAGAAGTTTGTCTTCTTGTGTTTATTTTGAAACTTGAAAATAATTAAGTTTGACAGAATTATTTTCTGATTTCAATCATATTCAAATGCAAAATACAACAAACACAGCACGTATATATGGCGATGAAATATTTTTCAATTTTATCGAAGTTCCGTTTGAAGAATTGGAACAACGTGGCGACTTGGTTGGTCAAATTAAAAACCACGAACTCGATGGTTTTATCACAAAAAATGTGTTCACCGCTGAGGAAGTAAACGAGATCAAAAATTTTCTTACGAATCTGGATGAAAGCGAATTTATGCCAACTCCTTCTGGCAAAATGTTCCCTGCGCCTTTTGCCATCATTACCGATACCGCAGAAAGATTAGAAGCTTACTACAATAAACTTTCGCTTTTTGATAAGTATAAGGAAACAAACTCTTCTATTGGTAATCTTGCGCGCAAACTCGATAACTTCTTCAAATCTGCTGCAAAAAATTATCATGTAAGTATTCCGCACAATAAAATAAAAGACAAAGAAGTAGCACCCGGCACATTCAGAATGTTCTATCCAAACATGGGCGGACTTCATGTTCACTGCGGAAATCTATTTCAGGCGCAAAGCATGTTTTACTACTCCCTGATAAAAAACGATATTAATATGGATGACCAATTGAGCTATTTCGTGGTGCTGCAACAACCTGATGCGGGTGGCGAGTTGACTATCTATGATATGCTTTGGGATAAAGTAAAACGTAAAGAAAGCCCTGAGAACAATGAATTTGTCATTGACAACAATGACAATCCTATCTATGTAAAAGATGTGCACCGTTTTTCGGTAAGGCCACAACCGGGTGATATTCTCGTCTTTTCAGGAGGGCCAATCTGGCACCGCGTAGAAGATATTAAAGGAACTATTCCGCGAATTACTTTCGGAGGGTTTCTAAACTTCTCTAAAGACAACAAAGAAATTTATTACTGGTCATAAACTTTACGTCAATAATTTTTCTCTCAAATCTTCATAGCTTAGAGTCTGATGCGAATATTTTAAGCGGTTTATTTCCGTTGCATCGGGATTTCCACCAACTGCAATTGTTTTCAAGCTCTTGAAAAAAGTATCATCACTTAATTGAAACACTTTCACTTCTCCCAGCAATTCACTCTGCTGATAATAAAGAAACGGAGCCTCTTGTGGCAAGAGCGTTGCGGTTACTACAATTCGGTTTTGAGAAGAATTGTTGGGATATGAACCATGAAAAACTGCGGGATTAAAAAGAAGTACCTGCCCTTTCTTTACCATAACTGATTCAATTTGCTCAAGAGAAAAAATATTCATACTGAGTCTTGCCGTAGGCAATGTAGCTGAACGCAGATTATTAAACCACAAATGACTTCCTTTTAAAAAAAACAAGGTGCCGTTTTCTTCCGTTACATCCGTTAAAGGAATCCAAATGTTGTATGCAGGATATTTCCCTTCATCAGTATAATTCCAATCCTGATGAAGCAATAACTCATCGAATGCATTTGCAGGTTTAGCTAGAAAAGATTCAGTGATTGTTCTGTAACCGATAAATTGGGTTTCGTAAAAATTTTTCAACGTTTTTTTAATGAAACTTTGAAGAACTATGTTCTGCTCGAAAGTATTGGCAAGTAAACTGTAATAGAAATCAGTTCCAGCAAATGCGAAATGCTCAGCTATATACTTCTGCAACTCATCAACTTCGTTCAGCAGATTTGCATCTATAACCGCAAATCCGTTTTGAGCAAGATTCTGTTCTATGGTAGGGTTGTTAAACATAGCGGGGGAAGAAAAAATAACTCATATTGTGAGCGAAAACTATTTGCCTAAAATAGCTTTCAAATTTGATGATTGGTTTAATGAACGACAGGAACGAAAATATCATTCTTATAGATTTACCCACTTTCCCTAAAGGGGTCATTTCTCTTTCACTTTTGTCGGTTGCTGCTTGTTTATCAAAATCATATTCGGTAAAAATAGTTGACCTCAATTTTATTGACTATAACGAATATGTTCCTTCCGAAAAAGATGTGGTGATGTTTGGCTTGAAAGTTTCTTCTCAAAACTTTGAACAGGCAATCACAGTTTCAAAGAAATTGAAATCACTTTCTCCTTCATCAAAAATATTTTGGGGCGGTGAGTTGCCTTCTTTACTTCCGGATATGTGTTTGGGATATGCCGACTCAGTATTGGGTGGTTTGTTTGAACCTGTTGCCGATGCTTTCGTGGCAGATTTAAAGGCAAATAATCTTCAGCAAAAATATTTTGGAGAGAACAACAGTAATACTATCTCTCAACCCGATTTTTCTTTTTTGCCTGATGCGAAAAAGTATTATCAGTTCATGGGTTATCCGCTTGAAACTTCAAGAGGATGCACCGAGAAATGCATCTTCTGTATGGTGCACACGATGCAAAAGAAAAACTACAACCTGAGCAGTCTTGATGCATTGAAAAATATTTTGCCTCAATATAAAGACAAGTTCATCAATGTGGTGGACTACAATTTCGGGGTGGATAGTCATCATGTAATTGAATCATCCAGGTGGATTAAAGAAAGTGGAGCCTTAGGATGGATGGCTGAAATGTGCATTGAGCTTTTGGATAATGACGAGGTGTTAGCTGCGTTAAAAGACAGTCGCTGCAAAATGATTTATTGCGGATTGGAATCTATTGACCAGCAATCGCTCAACTCGGTTCACAAAATGAATACGAACCATATTGAAAACTACGAGCGCATTATTCGAAAGGTGCAGTCGCATGGAATTCAAATTGCTGCGGGTATTATTTTAGGATTAGAAGGCACGCACAAAAACACCTTTGAAGAATTGTTCAAATTCTATCAGCGTATGGGGATTATTTATGCTAAGCTTACCTTCCTCACTTACAATCCTGGAACGAAAGTGCATGAGTATGTAAAGAAAAAAGGAGTGTTTCTGAACGAAGAAATTCCGAGTTACGATGGCAATCAATTGACTTATTTACCCATTGGCGTTGATGCCAAGTATGTTCAAAACGGAGCAACAGAATTTATAGGCAAGTATTATTCACTCGTTGGAATTGTGACGAGAAGTTTCAAAACAAAGCTTTCGTTCTTCGCACGTTTAGAGTTTATTCTCTTCAATCTCTGCTATAGAAATGCGTATTTGCAATGGATTGAATTTGACACGCTACGCAAACCCGAAAATATTAAGCAGTTAGTCGAATTGCCTTTCGAAAAATCTAGTTTCATCAAACGCATTGAAAAAGCTTTACATTGGGTTAGATTGCAGCAAAGGAAAAATTAGTTTTGCCGTATGTTCTCCATCAGAAAAATTGTTTTCATCGCTTTTACAGCAGTAACGATTTCCATCATTTTGATTTGTTGTCATTCAAACAATTCGTCTAAAAAATCTTACCACGATTTTTTGCAAACAGATGAGTTCAAAAAAATGAAGCGCGTTGACCAGGTGGCAAAGTGTGCCTCTTGTCATAAGCAGGAATATGAAAACGAGATGAAAGGACCTCATGCCAATGCTTACAAAAATCTTTTGGCACATCAGGCATTTGTAAATAGCGATAAATACAATTGCGATTTTTATACCAAGCAGGTAAATACTTCCATAGAGCATTGCATGGGTTGCCACACACCGCAAAATATGTTTGAAACGCTTTTGCGCGACACTACCGGTAAGCCGCTTCAATTTGCAGAAGAACTTTTGAAAGAAGCGCATCCTCGACCGCTTACAAGGGAAGACAGTACTCAACGCGCAAGCAGTATAGATTGTATGAGTTGCCATGCTGATGGCAATAACGTGCGCTCGTTGAAACATACGTTTACCGCAAATGATTCTATTCCGCGGTTGCAAACTGTACCAATGCTTGTCTCTAATAATATCACTTGTTATCTCTGTCATTTCGATGTAGTGCGCAATCTGAATCCAATCATTGCCATTCAAAAAACAGGACAGGCACTTTGTGTCAATTGCCATCAGGAGTATGATGCAAAAGGAAAAGGTACACACTATTATTTCTGGCAGCATGAGGGAAAAGGAAAGGTTGATGAGAAAATTGAATTGGTGATGGACGATTTTCATTTCTGCGTTTCGCCTGGTAAAAAACAAGGAATTATAACCTGGCAAAACACCATTATGCCACATAAGATTAGTCCGGGACCGGAGATGATTCTGAATTGCGATGTGCTGGATAAAGATTCAAATGTGCTGGGCTCGAAAACTATTCGCATCAATAAAAAACAGCAGTTCGACAAAGAAATGTATGCCAACCTCGGCAACCACAATTTGCTTGGTGTGGAAGGTGACGATGTGCCGTTAGACGGCAAAGCGATTCAATATTCCTTTCCGATCAGGAGAGCAGATAAGGCTTCAACCTTCAAAATTTCCTTCGTGCACAAATCACAATATTGGTTTCCCGATTCATTGGGGGTAGTTACTGCAGTTAAAACTTACACAGTTACTAAATAGAATCCTGTTTCTGCCTCTCAAAAGCATACATCTTCATTTCATCATGCGTTTCTCTATTGTCGCTTTTGCGTTGTTCCATCAACTGTACTGTCTTATCTTCTACAACAGGAAAAGGGAAATGATGTATTTCTTCTAGATATTCTTTTACCACTTTTATTCGGTGGGGTGTAGAAACAATCACCACATCTTGCTGAATTGATTTTAAATAATTCCAGAAACTCGGGAAAGCATAGATGTCACAATTACATTCCTGTTCCAGATAACGTTTGTAGTATGGCAAAAATGGAATGATGTATCCATCGGTGATATACATTTTTTTGAATGGAGAGAAATTGAAGGTATGAAAAGGGACATTGCTTAAAAATATATAGTCGAACGAAGTGGAGTTCATGACTAAGTATTTATTGGCTGCTGCCCTTTTTATTTTTTCATAGTTAGCCTGATACCTGAGCAAATCTGTTTTAAGCGTGTTTGATTCTTCTTTCAAAGCAAAAACATGAATGCCTAAAAGAACCGAACAGAAAATAAACAAAGGATAAAGCCATAACGAAATACGCGTGGCGGTACTAGATACAAGTAAAATTACATGACAAAAAATAAACAGACTGAGAAATGGAAGGAAAGAGCGTTCGTTCACTTTGTCGGTATAGATTTGAGCAATAGTTAATCCCCAAAACGAAAACACAAAACCTAAAGTGTAAAGCCGGTTTAGAAACGATTTTCCAAAACCGTATTGTACAAGCACCGCAATACTCAGCATTGTGGTGAGCAAAAACAGATACCAATATTTTGTACCCACTTGTGAAAAGCTTCGAAATACGCGACTCCATTGCTTAACATCGGTGAACATTAATTTTTCAGGAAGAATAAGTGATCGCAGATATTTTGCGGAAATATTTTGCGGGTCGCTCCAAACCATTTCCATGGCTGTTTTGTAGAGCACGGTATCTCTATGCGTTTTCATATACGAAAGCGGAGCTCTGTTTTCTCTGGCTATAAATTGCTCCTCAATATCGGGCTCTACTTGTTTGTAGAATTCTCTTAAAGTAGCTGTTTTAATATCCATAGAAAGTGCCAGAGCCATCACCGCAATTACAATAGCAGGATATAAAAACAATAGGATAGTTTTTTTGATATTTTGTGCATAGAAAACAGCGAAAACAGATAACAAAAGAAAACATGCGGTAGCTACTTCTATTCTGGTAAGTGCGCCAATGGTGAAAAACAAATTGAGCAAAAGAAAAATCCACCAACGCGCTTTGATGGCAGTAATTGAATTAAATAGCACTACTAACCCAATTAACGAAAGGCCGCAACACATATAAGAAACGCGGGTGTAGATATAATGAATGTGATGGTCGGCAAATACGAGGTAATACACAAGTACTTGAAGAAGAATCTTTACCGTTAGAGAAGTTTTAGCAGGCAATAGTTTAGCAACTATGTAAAGACCAATGAAACAGGAGAAGAATAAATAGCTGTAATAAATCCATGAAAGCCACTCCACATTCGGAAAGTGTTCATAAAAGAACGAGTAAATGAAAGAGATGCCAATGTTTCCCGAAAAGTAAACTGAACGAAAGGGCAAGCCGGGAGTTAGTTTGCCGCTGAAAAAACTCGTGTTCAATCCTTCGTATTCTACATAATAAAAGCCAAACACGAACCACGTAAGGATAAAACATAATAACGTAATGAGTATCGTACTAATTATATCAGCCGTTTTTAATTTCTCACTTAAGGAGGAGGTCGTGTTATTCATTGCGCTATAAATTTGCACTTTTATTTTTATTCGCATCTCGTATAAATACGGATTAGTTCTTTAAATAATTTTCAGCCCTTTACTTGCGGTTACAAAAATGCATTGCATTGATAGCAACTCGGATGCCCGTTCTTTAAAAAAAAGTTTTTCATGAACCCACACAGGTTTAATTTTTTACCACTACCCTACACAATTCAGAATTGGCAAACTGTGTATTAGCGATACAATCGGGTTTATTGAAAGACGAATCTGCTTCAAACTGAAGCGGCAATCAATGAACGAGATGCATATAACGTGAAGTTAAACTATAGCGTTTGGCTCTGCCATGTATAGTGCGTGGTTTTTAGCCAGCCAGGTGTAAAAAGCTACCGAGTCCAGCGGGTCGCAATTACAACATTTCGCAGTTCAAAATATCGCAGGTTCGAGCTGCTTACACACGCGGGTTTCATCAACGAATCGGCAGGCACCACAAACTTCAGTGGCAAGCCGTGCACTAATTTCATATATCCCTCGGTTAACTCATACCGCGCGTGCTCAGCCATATACAGCGCCTTTTGTTTTGCCAGCCAGGTATAAAAAGCCACGGGGTCACCGGCATCACAGTTGCATTGACTGCTTAAATATGCCATATACGAAGGTGCTAAACTGTAATTAAACACATCATACATAAGGAATTTATTGCGAGTGTAGTTTTTGTTTTTCAAAGTAAAGTTGTGGTTCATTAAAT
The DNA here is from genome assembly GCA_947478005.1 of Bacteroidota bacterium. Lineage (GTDB taxonomy): Bacteria > Bacteroidota > Bacteroidia > Chitinophagales > LD1 > Bog-950. The sequence continues at coordinate 18,535 of CANJVG010000017.1, read as the reverse complement.
AGATATTAGTAATAGTAGCCACAATGGTTCGGTTAGTAAACGTAGTTTCCAGCTGCTGCATTGCGGCTTCGTAACAGGTGGTATCAGCGGCTATTGCATCAGCGTCATTTTTATAACCATCCACCGTAATAACGGTAACGCCAACAATACACAACAGGCAAACCAGTGCTACTACTTTATTGGAATCACGAACCGCGCTAAAAAAATAAACCGAGGTAATTAGCAGTGAAATCAATTGCAGATTCAAGAAATGCCTGCCCGCTACCAAGCGCCCGTTAAAATCTAAAGCAAAAATTAAACAAAAAACGCCCGCCTGAAAAAGAATGATTTTAAACAGCGTTGAACGACCGGAGCCAGGAAACAAACACAGCAAAACAAAACTTGCAAGCATAAATGGAATAAAAAGAAAATGCCCGTAAAGTTTCAGCACATGAAAAAATATTCTGATGAAGTGTTCGGCACTTATGTTTATACCCGGCAACAAAATGCTGCGCAAATATTCGGGAGTCAACACACGCGTATCGAACCACATACCTATTACAGCTGCCTGGTATTTTACCGAGTCCTGCGCGGTCTTCATTTCGGCTAAAGACACCACCCGCTTATCCATGATCTTGTATTCAATTTCCGGCTCTATCTTTTTCACAAACACATCGGTATGCTGCCAGTCAATGGCAAAAACAGTAAACAACAAAACCGTTGACGAGGCAGGAATAAAAAACCGTTTAAGCAAATGCACCACATCAAACCGGTGAATGAGAAAGCCCATACCCACCAATGCCAGCATACCCATACTACTTTCGGGACGGTGAAGCATACCCAAAATAAACAGCATGGAGTTGAGCAGTATATCTCTTTTGCGAAGCACCGGAGTAAAGGCTAAGTTGAAAAGTGCAGTGCCGCAAAATAAAAGCGAGAACCGCGTGTGCGACAGAATTAAAATGTTTTCTAAATAAAAACAGGCAAATAAAATCTGCACCACACGCACCATATACAACGGCTGCTCATTTTGCAGCAAACTGTTTTTAATACTGCGCAGCAATAAATAAAGCGAAAGCAATTGGAGCACCATAAACGAAATACCCATGCCGTTGTAAGCCGGAAAAGCAACCGATATAAATTTGTAAAAGCTATTGACCAGCAGAAAAGCATTGTAGCAATGGTCAATATGCGGATAATTGCAGTATTGTCCCGTGGGCATGCTCAGGTAAGCAAACGAACCGTAATCATCCAAAACAATGGTAGAGAAGCACACACACCAACAAAAGGCGATAACGGTAAGTACCAACTCCACCGCGCGCTCTTTAAAAAATGGCTTCATAAATTTAGGGAAGAAAATATCAGGCAACTTTTGATTGAACAACAACTTCCGCTTCAACCGCAGCCATCTCAGGTTGAAAAGTACCAAACTCCACATTGTTTACCACCTTAGTAGCCACCATGTTCCGAATGCCTATTTTGCGCAAAAAGAATTTCCAAAGATGAAACAGGTTGTGTTTAGCATAAGCGCCAAACTCAGGATTGCGCATCATAAAACCGGTAATCACATCGCTAAGCATACTCAACGGTCTAATCAAAAAGTTCGGCATGCGCATAATATGCTCCGGCATTAATTTCTTTCGGATTGATTCCGGCAGCACCGGCATAATGCGGAAAATAACTTCGTAAGCTTTATACAAATTCATCAACTTCTCATCCTTAATATTTTCCGTATTTCGGAAAAAATAAAAATCTTCTCCTTCATTTATTTTGTTTGCCTGCTCTTCGGTAATTCTGCCTTTGGCTAAAGCGTCATTCATTAATTCAGTAGCCGGTAAATAGCAAGTCCAAAACGTTTGAATTCTTTTGGCAGGATGATAAGCGTATAAATTTCTGGCATTCTCCTGCGCACTAATCGGTTCATCGGGCAACCCAAACATGTGGTCTACCTTTACCTTCATGCCAAATTTATTCATGGCATCAATAGCCGCACTCACATCTTCGCTTCGCTCGTAACGCATCAGCGTGTCCTTTTTAAAACTTTCATCCATGCTTTGCACACCCATCTGCACCCACACACAACCTGCATCGCTGAGCCATTTCGCTATGTCTTCATCCATATAACGCGGGTGTGTAAGAATCTGAAACGGTTTCTTGATTTCTTTTTTGTAGAGGTAAAGAAAATCCTGCAACCACTTTTTACTCGTGGTAAAAACATCATCCTGAAAATCTATTACTTCCAATTTATATCTGCGCTGCGCAATCTTCAGTTCCGCAATCATGTGCTCAGGGCTGCGAAGACGCACATACTTCCCTGATTTTTCTTCGGGCAGTTTGGCAAAGAAATTATTAAAACAAAACGTGCAGCGGTAAGGGCAGCCGCGCGAAGCCATAGCTAAATACAAATCGCCTAAGCGCACATGCTCTTCCCACAACGGCTTATCGGCAAAAGGCAAGGAATCTAAATCCTGAAAAAACCCCGTTTGCATGCCGCTGATAATAGAGCCGTCTTTTGCTTTGTAGCGCGTATTCGGAATCGGCTTATTAAAAGCAGCGTCAGTAGCCACCTGTATAATTTGCGGAAAAGCCACATCGCCTTCGCCTATTACCACATAATCTATTTGCGGGCGTTTCAAAAGCAATTGCGGCACAGCCGAAGCATGCACTCCGCCAAAAACCGTTTTTACATGGGGGTTTATTTCTTTCGCTTTAGCGGCAATTTGCAATGCCCACTGATAAGTAGAAGTGAGCGGAGAAAAAGCCAACACATCGGGTTGTTGCTTTTCAATGGCCTTTATTACCTCGGCAGTATCATCAAAGAAAGGCGCAATGCCCGGCATCTCTAAATTAAACCGGTCGTGAAACAGCGAAGCCGAAAACGCCAGGTTCACCTCATGCCCTTTTGACTTAGCAATAGCCGAAAGCATACTAATGCCCAACTGCTCTGTACCCAATGCCGCAAAACTTACCTTAGCCATTTTTGTTTTAAAAAATTTAAACCGCTAAATAAAGGAAATAACATAGGTTCTCTATGATTTTGAATGAAAACTTTGCAAGACATATAACCGGAATTTTCAAAAACTTCGGTTATGTGAAATACGAAACAACTATTATTGCCTAGCCCCTAAACGGAGTAACCCAAAAATCATTCATGGAACAATACCACCTTCAAAAACAAAATGCACCATGGCGTTCCATTCCGGGTTTTGTAATTAGTGCGGCTTTGCTTTGGCTTACTTTTTACAAAAGCGGTTTGCGGTTAAATGATATTCAATTGCATGGTGAGCAGTTCTGTTATTTCGCAGGCGCAATTGTAGTGTTGGTTTTTTCTTTCTGGCTGTATTCCATTCGCGCAAAATTAATTTGGCAAAACGGAACAAAACAAAATGCTTCCATTCAAACCTATGATAGTTTTATCATCGGCAATTTTTACAACAGTATTTTACCCGGTAACCTAGGCGAAGGCGTTCGTGCCTGGCATTTCAGCCGCAAAAATAAGTTGCCTTTCACCCGCTCGCTTGCCGCCATTATTACCGAGAAATGGTTAGATGCACAAGTTTTTGCTGTATTGGTTATTGTTTTCTTTTTGCTCAAACCATTTGCACCGCATTATATTTATTACGCCTTAGGCAATACCGCTTTGGCAGTATTTATCCTTTCAGTTGTTTACATCATTATGGGTAAAAACATTCGCATTGAAAAAACTTTTTGGCACATCGTATTGCGTTTTGGTAAAGCCGGAAAAGTGCTTTACAAAATGTATTCGCACACCGGTAGTCATCTGCGCAACATGCGGCAGCATAGTTCGATGTGGAAATACCTCGTGCTGTTCATGCTCATTTTTGTATTAAACGGCTTGCAGTTTTTTCTGTTGCAAAAAGCAGCAGGTATTCCCGCTCCGATTGCAGGTATGTACAGTTCATTTCTTATTTCACTTAGCATGATGATTATTGCTTTTGTTCCTTCAGCACCGGGAAATATTGGTGTATTGCACTATGGTGTTTACTCCGCTATGATACTGGCAGCACAGCAATATGCCATAGCGCCCGATGTGAAAAACTTGCAAAGCTATGCGCTGTTTGGTGTATATGTTCACCTCTCGTATTTCATTCCCGAAGTGTTGATGGGAATTGTTTTTGTAGTGAAGGGAAAGAAATTTCTGTTTGGTTCAGCACATATGAAACCGCGATAAAATCAAAAACATATTTTTACTTTCGGCACGATACTGTTCTGTTGAATTTCATTATTAAAACCTGTAAATCTTAACTTATGACCAATAAACAATTTACCTGGCCCGAAGGTGAAGAATTGGTTTTTGTAAGACCACCCAAGGAAGAATACAGCGGTCATTTGGATTACTACTACGACCCCGAATTATTTCCTGAACTCGCACCGCTCAAAGAAAACTGGAAAGGAATTAGAGATGAAATTTTAGCGTTCGAAAAAGCGCACGGACATATATCCGGCATGAGTTCCATCTCCCATGCTGAAACCTATGGCGGAGAGTGGACACTCATTTACTTAATGAGTTTCTCACGAATCATTCATGCTAACAAAAAACTGTTCCCTTTCATTAGCAGTGTCATTGACCAGATTCCAAGTATTGTTTTTGCCGGCATCAGTATTTTGCCTCCACATACTGAACTAGCTCCGCACTTTGGCGATACCAATGGAATTGTACGCACACATTTGGGTTTAATTATTCCTGCACCCTATCCCACTATTGCCATAAGAGTAGGCAATGAAGAAAGAGGGTGGAAAGATGGCGAAATGCTTTGCTTCATCAACGTCCAAAAACACAGCGTCTGGAACCGAAGCAACGAAAGAAGATATTTATTGATGATTGATTTTGTTCCGCAAAACCTGATTCACCGCAAAATGGAAATCAGCGCCAAAGGTTTAGGGAGCCAGAGTTTTATTTACTTCTATAAAAATGTAGCATTAGTGCGCGCACTTCCCACTTTCGTTCATAGTTTTATGTGTTGGTTGTTCGCCATTATCTGGAGAATATTTTTACCCTTTCAAAGAAGGTTTGCGTTTTTAGGATTAGGCGGAAGTAACATTGCAACCGGTAAGTAACATGAATACAGCAGTAGAAGAGCAACTTTATTTTCTTATTGAAGAACCTTACAAGGGTATACACGCTTTCTTCTATAATTCAAAAGACTTTCCTGCCATTCAACAATTAGAAAATAACTGGCTTATTATTCGAAATGAAATAATTGAGCTGCTCACCAATGAAGAAGAAATAGATGTAGTCAATCTTAATCCGCCTTATCTCTCCTCGCCCGATGCATGGAAGAATCTTTACTTCTTCAATTTCGGTTGGCAGAAACATAAAAACTGTGTCCGCTACCCTAAGACATACGCACTGCTTAAATCTATTCCGGATTTAATTTTCGGGGGTATCACTGTATTAGAACCTAGGTCAAAAGTATTGCCGCACAATGGCGAAACCAACACTACTATACGCTGTCACTTGGGTTTAAAAATTCCTGCACCTTATCCGGTGTGTGGCGTTCGTGTAGGTGCCGAAGAGCATGGATGGGAAGAAGGGAAGGTATTAATGTTCAGCGATGCTCACTATCACAATGTTTGGAACGACAGCGATGAAAGAAGATTTGTTTTAGTTTTTGATATTGTACGCCCCGAGTATGCACATGAAAAACAGTTGGTTTGCGCTAAATCGTTAGGTGCGCTTTCACTTAAATTTTTTTATGGCAAAAATCCCGGTTTGAAAAAACTACCGATGCCGATTATTAAAACGGCTCACTTTTTCTTTACCGCCTTTTGGTACCTCTATTTGCCTTTGCAAAATCGTTTTCGCCTGCTTTAATTTATCGTCTGCAAAATCGGAACTCCAGCGAAACGCGGGTAACATCTTTCTTTCGGTTCACTCCGTTACCATGAACCAGATACGGTGAAAATATAATGCCCTCGCCCTGTTGCAGCACAGGTGTTTCAATACTGAATTTATTGACCGTGCCTATAGCCGCAGGTACGTGATACTTTTTGCCCCCCTGTTCCATTCCTGCTTTGGTCTTTAATATCTCATCGTCATTCCATAAGTGGCTTTGCGGAATTAACTGTAGCGTGTTGCCATCTTCAAAACCGCAAATGGGTAACCATATATTTACTGTTTCGCGCCAATAAGGAATCCATGCATCCCGGTGAAAAGGATTGTGGTCGTTTTTAAGAGGGCGCAAAATGCGAAACCCGATATACTCTCCTTCGACCCCCATGTGATTAATCTTTTTTACCTTCAGTTTCAATTGCAGCATTTCTTCGGCTTGGTGCTGAATATCATAATACACATCGCCCAGCATTTTATAATCCAAAGCCCAGGTAGAAATCTTGTAGTGAACAGCTTCGCTCTCTAACAAATGGTGGTATTCGCTCAGTGTAAAATGAGTGGGAATAGTTTTTTGATATTCCATAAAACGCTCCAACACATAGCGAGTGATGTATTCGTTTAAACGCTCAAAGGTTTTGTAATCGGGGAGGGCAAATAAACCGTAGCCCTTTTCATTCAGTAGAGAAGAATTGCTCAGCAAATTATTATCGGCAGTAAGCGGTATAATGTTCTTACCAAATTCCAAATCGCTGCTCTTGGCAATTTTTTCGTAGGAATCACTGAGGTATTTTATTTCCATAAATAATGAAATAAAAATAGTCGGAATTATGAAGATGTAAATAAAAGAGCCGCTATTTTCGATGGGAAAAGGAAATTTATGGGAAGCCAAGAATTAGCAAGCAGGGTCAGGATTTCGAAGTAAATAAGTCCAATACCGGACAGGTGCTAAGTAAGGTATTCTTCAACTCTTCATCCGTTAAGCCAAACCATCCTTTGAGTACAGATGCATATACTGAACGAAAATCGTGTTGCATAGACAGGTTGTCTTCGGGTTTTACCTTAGCTTCAATTTGTGGATTGCTGCCCACGAATCCGCCTTTTAATTTAGAGCCAAATAGTATAACGGGTCCCGAAGTGCCATGGTCAGTACCATTGCTGGCATTGGAATGTATACGCCTTCCAAATTCAGAAAAGGTCATCCCCAAGACGTTATCGTGCTTGCCCATTAATTTCAAATCATCTTCAAAGGCAGCTATGGCTGTTGAAAGCTGCCCTAATAGTTCCGCGTGTCTTCCTTTGATGGTATTTGAGGGGTTTGCCTGATTGCCATGAGTGTCGAATCCATCAAGTGTAACCATGTAAATTTTTGTTTTTAATCCTCCGCCAATTAACTGCGCTACTATTTTCAATTGGTCAGCGATTGCGTTTTTACCATTTGAAGGATAACGCTCGGATAAATTTTTTTGCGCTAACGCAGCTGCTTTTATAACCGAGGTGTATTGCTGTGTTTGGTTAGCCGCCATACGCATAAAATCCAATTCGCGACCAGCGCGTGTGGATTGAGCAACTGCCTGTTTTCCTAACACCATATCGTAGAAAGACATCGTATTGATAACCGAAATACCCAACCCCATTGCTTTGCCCTGTAAAGCTCCTGATAACATGTTACCGATTTGTATTGCCGGCGGCTCGGGTGTTTGAGCGTTGGGATAGCCGCCCGGGTAACCCGGATATTTTTTATCTAAGTATCTACCCAGCCAGCCGGAATTGAGCACCGTATTAGTATCAGAACCGGTGAGCCAAATATCAGTTGCTCTGAAATGTGAAAGGTTTGGGTTGGGATAACTCACCCCTTGAATAAAGGTGAGTTCCTTACGGTTATACATGTTTTGCAAATCTGCCATTGCAGGATGAAAACCGGTAACTGAAGTTCCGTTCAGGGGTAGCACTTTGTTTTCCGGGATAAGAATGTTTTTCCGCGCAGCACTCAGGTTGGTGTATTGGTCTAAAGGAATTATCGTGCTAAGGCCATCGTTTCCGCCTTGCAACTGCACGAGCACAAGAATTCTATTGTCATGCACATTACTTCCAAAAACAGCATCGAGGAATCCTCCCTTTTTGAATTTGCAACTAGTTAGCGCCACGGGTATGGCAGCAAGGGGAAGTACGGTTTTAAGAAATACTTTGCGTTTCATGAGAACAGTTTTGGCTGAGCTGTTTTTTTAAATCAATTGATATTCGGGTCGTTGTAAAACATACGTATAATACTGTCGAAGACGGGTTAGCACTGTGCTTTCTGTCATTTCATTTTTGGGTTCTGACAGGTATGCTTTCCATGCATCGGTCCAGTAGTGGTCGCTTAGTTGCCCCGAAAGCAAAATCTTTTTGAGGAATGCAATTTCTGCCGGGTCGAAAGCATTGGGGCTAAGCAAAGCCAGACTATCAGCAATTAATTTATCGGGCGAAGAGGCATCGGGCAGTTCAGCAGTAAATGCAAGCACGTCAATATGCAGGTTTGTTTTGTTATTGACCGGCAAACCGCCCTGCGAAAGCAGTTGGTCGGTGCTGGAATTGCGCAAGGGCAGGGTGGTGGAGTTAATCCATAATTCTTGATAGCCGGGGTTTTGGTAATAGGCCTGCCAGCCCGAAACACTGGTGGGTTCACCAGGGTCCATGCCCATTAGTTTTAATGTCCAACCTAAATTCCACGCTTCATACTGCTTTACCACATCTTCGGCACCGGGGAACGCCACCTGAAACTGACGGCAGGTTCCTACCAACAATTCGATGGGGTTTTTGATGAGGCAGCCGGTGTTGAGCGGGTCGTAAAAATGTTCACTTGCAAATAATGCTCTTAACACCGGTTTTATTTCGTAATTGTTTTGAATGAGTATATCGGCTAAGGGATTAATAACGTTGGTTTCGGTGTGGCTATCTATTTGGTAATACACAAACCAGCGGTAGAGTTTACGGCAAAAATGTTTAGCCGTTTCGCGATGGTTAAAGAGCATGGTTATAAGTTCATCGGTTTCGGTGGCACCGGCTGCACCTTTTTTGCCTTTAATGACGGTGTTATTGTAGAAGGCAGAAAATTGTTTATCGGTGGTGTCGTGGGCAGCGGGATTAAAGTCCGTGCCTATTCTGTGTTCATCTACATCTACCCAGCCGGTTAAAACACGGGCGGCAGCGGCTACATCTTCTTGTGTGTAATGCGAATCGGTTCCTTTACCTATGGTAAACAGTTCCTGCAGTTCGCGGGCATAGTTTTCGTTGGGCGCAGTGTTGGTATTGCTGTTTCCAGTTAAGTAAACGAGCATAGCCGGTGAAGTGCCTACCTCCCGCACCATGGTTTTTACATTGCCCAGCGCATGGGTTCGTAATAAAGTTAAGTAGTGGTAGTCGTAGCGGGCATCTTTTACAAGCGCCATTTGCACCGCTAAATGATTCGACCAAAAGAGAATCATCTTTTCGTTTAAGGAAGATGGCTGCGAGAGCATAAGCCCCAACCACCATGTTTTTAAATTGGCTTTCCGGTTTCCATCGGCCATGCCATTATTATCTCCGTAAGCTGCGGTTACCCAGGTTTTTCCCAGGGGAATGTCGGGGTCGGTGTAGTCTTTGTTGTTATAAGCATTTACCGGAGGCGAGGGAAGCGGTGAGGGGCTTAGTAAAATATCTAAACACTGCTCCATTGTTTTATTTTTAAAAGAAAGATAGTCGGCAGGTGAAACACCAAAGAGGGTTCTGCGCAGCAGATGCAAGAGTTGGGTTTGCCCCCATTGTCCAGTGTAAGGGGCTGTGCCGGTAACCGGTGATTGAACGCGTCCGGATTCAGTTTTTTTAGCTGCCATTTCATCATAGGCCTTCGCTTTAAGCGAAGGCGATGTAGTCATATCGAGCAGAAAGTGGGAACGCGAAATGTTTTTCACGGTATTTAGTTATGCGGCTTGAAATTATCTTTTTTTTGTCTTCGCAAAAATAAATATACGGTATGGCATCATGGTTCAGTATTAAATCTTTCTCTGTTTGGTGGGGTATCGTGTTTTTTGTATTGCTGAGTTTGGTTGAATCGTGCCACCGCGATAAAGCGCAAATCAATCATTACGTTAACCCCGTCAATATTGATTCGCTGAGCGAAGGCAGTATGGATGACCTGTTACAGTGGGTGCCTCCGTTGCTCAGTTCTTTTTCTAATCACGATTCAAACACTTCAATTATTTTAACCACAGCCGATGTAGCCCGCTTTGACGGCAGAACCGAAGCCAAGCCCTATGTAAATACCGTGCAGATTGTAGATGCCGATGCTCCGTGGCCACCGCGCTGGTATGCGTCCACTGCTTATTTCAGTCCCGAAGTGTTTAATGAATATGAGCAGGCGAAGCAATACCGTTTCGATTTTTTGATTGATGCAAAAGTTCATGCAGGGCATTTTTCGCTTTACAAAATTCGTTCGAAACAAGCTAAGGGTATAGGGCAGTTGGTAGACCCCGAGTTTGCAGGTTATGTTTTGCTCAACGAAAAAATGGAAATAACCGACACGGTGCGCAGCAAGCTCAACGGGCTTAATATGTATTTTCATGATCTGCGTTTGAACGAACGCAACGAGCGCATGGTAGATACCAAGAAGAGTATTTACCTGAACCTGACTTCCTACACCTGCAATGCGAAAGACACTGCCGTGCACTGCAATGTAGATTATATTCAGATTCTGGATACCAATAATAATTTGCTTTTTAACTGGGATCCCATGAAACATCTAGACCCGAATATATTTCAGTTTAAAGAAACACTCAAGGGAAGGGCATTTGCCTCAAGACACGCTGAAATTGTAGAATGGACAAGGTTGACTTCTGCATTATGGGATTATGACGGCAACATTCTTTATGCCATGAAGAAAATAGGCATTGGTAAATTCTCAAGAACCGATGGACATATTATGTGGCAAATCAATTATTCAGACTTACCCATTGTATCGGGCAAGGACACTATTGAATGGTTCGACCCGCACGATTTTAATTTGCTTCACGATAACGGCAGTACCGTTACTTATTCTATTTACTCCAACGGAGAAGGAAACAAACCCGCACGCGGAGTATTATTCGACATGGATAAAAAAACACAGCGCGTAACACTGGTAAAATACATTGACCTTAAAACAAGGTATTTGGCAGATGGGCAGGGCAATATGGATTACAGCCCTAATGGCGACTATGCCGTGGGTTATGGTTTTTTTGAAAAGAGCGACACCAGCACTACTAAAAATTATCGTCCGGTTTTAGAGTACAGCCGCCATGATGGTAGCTATGGGGTATATCAATTGCCTAAATGTATTTATACCTACAAGGCACACCTGCTGCAAAACTGGCCTAAACCACCGCGACCGGTGATAGTGAAAGAAAGCGTTTTATTGAAAGCTATAGGTGAATTTCAGGATTATACTTGGTATAAGTTATCAGGAAAAGATAACCTTGCCATTGAAAAAGCCGGTCAAGGGAATTCGATTAAAGCCGAAAAGGGTGCTACTTATTGCGTAGAAGGCAAATACGGTATCGGGTTTTCGGTGTCGAGGCCGATTGTAAACTAAGTTATAGTTTCAAACTATTGTTATACGTTCACCAGTTTAATATTGGGAAAACTGCCTGGCAGCGCCTCGCTTACAGCCGCAGCCGAAGCCCCCGCCCACTGGCGCAGCAGCGAGCCAAACACCGCGCGGTAATCGTATTGCAAAGCCAGGTTATCGTTGGCGGTAATGTTGTCATTAATAACAGGATTGGTGCCGGTAATACCCGCGTGCACATTGGCCCCAAAATAAAACAAGGGCTGTGAGGAGCCGTGGTCGGTTCCGTTACCTGCGTTTGCGATTATTCTTCTTCCGAATTCCGAAAAAGTCATACCCATTACATCCTGCTCTCGCCCCATGCGGTTCATGTCGTCCCAAAAGCAGGTGATGCCCTGGCTAAGCTGCGCCATCAGCTCCGCATGAGCGCCCTTGGTAGGGTCTTTTTTATCGGCTTGCTCATCGTGGGTATCGAAACCTTTTAAGTCCACTAAATACACTTGTGTTTCGAGCCCGCCCTTAATCAGTTTAGCCACTACTTTCAGCTGGTCTGCCAGCGGATTGGTTCCTTGTTTAGGATACAGTTTTGAATGTTCGATAGAAGTACCCAACGCCTTATTAATAACCAGAGCATATTTGTTGGTTTGCAATAAAATTTCGCGAATGCTCTTTACCTCCTGCCCGGCAAAGCTGTCGGTTTCGCCTGCATCGGTATCTACATCGGGCGCTGCAAAAGGAGTAGCCGGGTCAATAACAACACTCATATCCATACTGGTGCCCTGAAAAAGATAAGTACCGGTGTCTCCTATTTTAATAGCGGGCGGGTCGGTGTGCGTATCGCTCGGAAAGCCTGCAGGGTAACCTTTAAAAATAGTTTCGAGATAGCGCGCCAGCCAACCCGTGTAAATCACCTGCGAACTCTGCGAGCCCGTAAGCCATATATCGGAAGCCCGAAAATGTGAATAGCTGGGGTTTTCGTAACCCACGCCCTGCACAAAACCAGCCAGTTTATTGTCAAACAAATCTTTGATGCCGCCTAAGCCGGGGTGCAAACCCACGTTCGAAAAACCCTTGAGCGGGAGAATTTTATTTTCGGGAATAAGCAAATTGGGCCGCGCCTTTAACAGGTTCTTATACCGGTCGAGCGGAATGAGGGTGTTCAGCCCATCGTTACCACCCACTAATTGAATGAGCACCAAAACGCGTTTCTGATTGCTGCTGGTTAAACGGTTACAAGCTGTAAGGGCGTTGAGTGCATAAGGCAGCAAAGCGGCAAGTGCTGCGTTCTTGATAAAGGTTTTTCTTTTCATGGCCTTACATCATTTGATATTCGGGCATATTCATAATGCCGCCAAAAAATAATCTTAAGCGGGTAGCCATATCTTTCTTCAGCCCAGTATCATTTTCATTTGCCGAAAGCTGATTCCATTTCGCACGCCACTCCTCTTCGTTTTTAAAACCGTTGAGCAAAATGCCTTTGAGTTTTGCATGAGCGCGTTCGCTTATCTTTACCGCACACAACATGGCTAAACTTTCGCTCACTAACTTATTTACATCGTCCGCTTTTTCAAATGCAGAAGCAAAACGCAGGTAGTCAAACTTTATGTTGATGCCGTTGCAGTTAGTGCCTTCGTCTAAATACAGGCTATCGGCTATCTTCATTCTAAAACCTAAGGTGTATGAATTAATCCACCACTGATGGTACTTAGGTGCCTGATAATATGCCAGCCAGCCGGCCACACTGGGCGGGTCACCTATACTCATACTCAATCCACCGATATTAAAATAGTAATGCGCCCAGCACAGGTGCGTTTCTACAGTGCTTGCCGGAAAAACAATATCAAACTGTTTGGTAGCCCCCACAAAAAACTCCACCGGGTTTTTGACAATGCATCCGCGAAAGGTGGCATCAAAAAAATGTTCACTGCCCAGCAAGGCGCGGAGCACCGGAGCAATTTCAAAATTATGCTTAATGAAAATTTGTGCCAAAGGTTGAATAATTTTGCTCTCTGCCTGCTCGTCAATATGTGCGGTTACAAACCAGCGGTATAGATTCCTACACACAAACCCTGCTGTTTCTTTTCGTTTAAAAATCATAGCGAGCAGCGCATCAATTTCTTTAGCGCCATCGGCTCCGCCTCTACCCTTTATAATTTCATTTTCAAAATAGGGCGAAAACAGTTTGTCGGCTGTGTCGTGCAGTTCAGGGTAAAATTTTTCGCAAATGTTTTCACGGTCATCTTTCCAGCCGCTAAGTATACGCGCTGCTGCTTTTACATCCTCTTCAGTATAATGCACATCGGGCGTTTTGCCCAGTGTAAAAAGCTCGAGCAACTCGCGGCTGAAATTTTCATTGGGTGCCGCTTTGCTATTGTTGTTTCCGTTTAAATACACCAGCATGCCCACATTAGTAGTACCCTGGCGAACAAGCTGTTTGAAATTACCCAGCGCATGAGCGCGCAGCATGTTTACGTAGCGGTAAGAATAGCGGCTGTCTTTCACAATATCGGCTTGTGTTACAAAGTGATTGTGCCAAAATAAGGTCATCTTTTCGGTAAGCGAAAAATCGCGGTTGATAATTTGCCCCATCCACCACGCCTTCAAGTAGGTTCTTCTATGCTTGTCCACGTCCTCGTTTTCAAAGGGCGCGTTGACCCATGTAGAGCCGTCAGGCACCAGCCCATCCTGTGTATCAGGGTCGTCCTGCAGCGGTGCAGGCGCAGCGGGCGATTGTTGGAGAAGAATATCTAAACACTCAGCTACCGTTTTATTTTCGAAATGCTTAAACTCCTTATGCCCCGCGCCAAACAAAGTACGCCCCAGGAAATGCAGCAGGTCTTTCATCAGCAGTTGACCGCTAACGGCATTCAGACTATATGATGCAGCATTTGCCATAGCTCATTTATCTTTTGCCACGCTGTACTTGGTTACATAATTATTTTGCACTAAGTAGGCATATAATTTTTCCGCAAACAATTTATTGGCAGCAAAATTCGGATGGTCGTCATAAGGCATCAAATTATATTTTGGAGTGCTTATATCCACCGAAATATCGGCACAGGCAATTTTGTTTTGCTTACAAAACAAAAGCATATCAGCCGAGACTTCCTCTCGGTCTAATACGGTAAAGATAAATTTTGCATGCTTTTTTTGACACAGTTCGTTTAAATAAACAACCGCTTTCTTTGATGCTTGATGCCTGCTCTTATCGTTGTCTAAAAAGGCTAAATATTTATCCTCCAAAAAGTTGAACAGAGCAGAATATTGAACCAGAGGCCACGGCTCATAGTCATACCGTGTTCTTACCACTTCGAGGGATTCTGTGAGGTACAAGTAATAGTAGCCCTTCAAGTAATTTTTACTGGGATACATTTTTTTCCTATTGGCATGATTGGTTTTGAAATCGTGCCCGGCTATATAGGCATAAACAATAACAGCCCCACTGTCTATAGATATCTGCTCTGTCAATTTAACGAAGTTCTGTGCCATACCATGACCAGGTACCGCGTAATTATTAATTCGGTAATCAGGCATTCTATGTTGCAGTAAAAAGGGATAGGTCTGCGAGTCAGCCAACCCTGTACCATAAGAAAAGGAGCAGCCGAAAATATCAATATGGTGTAAACAGGACTCTAAATACAGAGAAGTATCGTTAGAGGTAATTCTCCACCCAAATTTATTGTTGGTCGCTTGCCAATAAGTGCCATCCTCATAGTATATTTTATAAGTACCGCTATCTAATTTTATTCCAACTGCTGTGTCAGGATTAAACAAAGGCCGAGGCTCCATTCTTGTCCCCCTCATCTGAAATACAACATAAGGAAAACTTTTATAGCCCGACAACCTGACAACCGTTTCTAAGATTCCAAAAATCACTAGTACTGATAGAACAGAAATAAGAACTCCCTGAAGTACATTTTTCATGCGGATGGTATTAGTTGTCTATCTCAATTGAGGTGATTCTTATGTTTTAAAGCATTTACAACAAACGGGAATAAAATTAATGATTTAAAATTTTCGCCTTTAGCATTTACATGGCAATCATCTAACCAGCAGGAATTGTCTTTTATAGAATCAAAGTCGAAAGGTACAAACATACCATTAAAATTTTTACAAAGGTTTTGCGACAATGAAGCATGCAAAGCGCATAATTTCTTATAAGACGAATCCTTTACAAAATTTACATTCAGTGCATTGGGAAAGACGATTAAGGAGATACTGTCATTGGTAATTTCCGAATACAAACTCTTGCTGTTTTTATAAAAAGGGTAGAGTTCGTATTGTTGATTTTTCAAAACTTTGTCCAGATTTATGTGTGACCATTTGCAGAAAGTTTGCATACCACTATGTTGAAATTCATCACCAGAGTTATCGGCAAAACTGTGGTAGAAACACCGTATGGTAAAAAAACTCATCAGGTAGGAATTCATCAACGTTCGGGCTGGCATTGGGAGCGGCTCTAAATGAAAATTCATTCTACGATAGTGTGTATAGTCTAACTGAAAATCAGGTTTTGCATCTCGCACTAATAAAGCATCATTCACTCCGCTGTGTACAACAACCACATCGGGTTGATAATACCTGTACTTAAATATATATTGTTGCAATTCCTCAGCAGAATTGCCTGCTTCCAATCCTGCATTGATAACTTCTGCACCACTATATTTTTTGCGAAGAGAACTATCTTTAAGGATATAGTCATTAACTAAATCCTTTAACCTTTCGGGAAAAGTTTGCGAAGGCGAATCCACTCCAAGTCCATAAGTTGTAGACCCCCCCAAACAAAGAATTCTGAACTTATCTGTTTTTACAAGTGGCACAATATTACCACGATAACCACCTTCATTGTGCTGAACAACTCCATGTCTTCTATAACCTGGATAAGGTATGTATCCTAGATAAGGCAAAGAAAGATAACGTGGAAAGCATTCCGGATTTTTGTCGCCCAATAACATTGCCCTTATGTTGAAATAATTTTTGTTGGACAAATAGTCGAAGGAGCGGCTGTTGACCCACATGCCCAGATAACCTATGGCTTCAAGTGCTGCGATTACTATCAGCAACAGAATAAATCGAAAGAGCCACAATCTTACGTTCGACTTATGCATAGCTTACACCAATGGGTAAAGAATTTTATCCTGCTCATTCATGTCAAATTCCTTGGAGCTAAAACTAACCAGCACCGCAAAGTCAGAACTGCTCTTAATGCAGTGGGCGATTTTTTCACCAATGCAAATTCTGAAGAATTCATTTTTGTCAGAAGTAAAACTCTTGTGTATCCGCTCTTTGGTAAGCACATCTTCAAATATCATTTCTACACTTCCCGAAATCAAACAGAATATTTCGCTCGAATGATTATGATAGTGATTGCCGCGAACAATGTCTTTCCCGTTAAACGTAAGTAGATAAACCTGGCCGAAATGCAGCGCTTCTTCCTGAAGCAATTGCTGCGTTACAAACTGGATTAAATCACCTCGTTCATCATGGTAAGCAGGACATTTTTCAATCTTAATATTCACGTCAGATTTTTCCTGCAATATAAAGAAATAGTTCTTTGAAGGTGTTGAGTGCTACCCTCAAATTTCCCCCCGACCCGAAACCAAATTCACGCTTTTGATGCACCACTTCTATTTCTGTAATTCTAAAATTGGCTTTTGATGTGCGAATGAAAAATTCGGCATGAACAAAAGCACTGTTTCCTCTGAGTTGTAAGGTTTCGAAAATTTTTGAGCGATAAAAAACAATACTGTTTACATCCTTCACTTTATAGCCGGACAAAAGAGAAACCACGCGGTTATAAAACAAGGAATACAATTTCCGGTTGGCTGTATCTTTTCGTTCTTTTCTAAAACCAAGAATGTAATCGTAGTTATCTTTTATCTCCAAAAACTTGAGAAGATTAGATACAGGAAACTGATTATCTCCCGGTAAAAAAAGAACCCATTCAGTTTTTGGCAGCATGAATACTTTTTTAAGTGTCTCCCCAAATCCAAGGTTTTTTTCGTGGTTTACTATTTTGATGTTGCCGTACTTGTTGGCCAAATCGTGCGCTACCTTCAATGTATCATCATGACTGCCGTCATTTATTATCAGCATTTCAAAATTCATGTTGAGTTGCTTACATAGATTTTGAGACTCTTCTACTAACTTAACCAACGACTGACTGTCATTATATGCAGGAACACTAATTGTGAGCGATTGAATGGTTAGGTTATCTTTCATTGAACTTGTAACACTTTAAACAGAATGTTTTCGGGTTGTGCAGATTATTGAAATAAACTTTCTTTTATTTTTCGTGCGAAGTTGAAGAGCGAATGTTTTTCGGGAATTACAACTTCATCATCGGCTTCTATAAATCCACCTCTCCTTCTTTTTTCGTCATCGATAAGCTGCTTAATTCTTTGACGACTTACTACCGGTACAGGATATTCAAACTCCTCCACCACATTACCAAACAGTGGTCGCTCGCCTAAATTATAATAGCGTTGAAAAAAATCATCCGGCATTTCAAACTTCTCTACTCTATCCCCTTTTTCATCCACATTTTTATGGTAGAAAATCAAATCAGCATCTTTAGGCACCAATCCGTAAGCAATAGCTAAACGTTCTCGGTTAGTGTGATTGGGAGAGGAGCCATGTATGACAGCATGGTTAAGAATAAATGCCTGACCCGCTTTCATGGGCACTGTAATCATGTTTTCCCATAGTAACGATTCATTGCCGCGATAACTCACTGGGATGTTTTTACTTCTGTAATCATTAAAAAACAAATGGCTGCCGGGTATAACTCTTAATGCACCGTTCTCTTCCGTAGTATCAAGTGTGGGAACCCAAACCGTGGCAGAATAATATTTTGATTCATCGGTAACTGTCCAATCCTGATGAACACCAACTTTGCCGTCATCGCCAGTTGCTTTGCACAAAAATGTACTTCCCAATATTTTATAATCCTGAAATTTTTCATTGACCGCGTTTTGGAAATATTTTTCGGTATGCACAAAAATATCCTGCTTGTATTTTTCATCGGCACTAAAGGCAGCGGAGTAAAACCCTTTAGGTAAGTCGTCATGAAATTCGTAAAACTTCTCGGCAATAATTTTGGCCTCTTCGGGGCTTATAAAGTCAATAAGAACATAGCCATCCCG
>CANJVG010000016.1 GCA_947478005.1 Bacteroidota bacterium | reverse complement strand
GGTGAATAACCCAATTTGAAATCTCCGTTCTTTAAACTCAAACCCGAAATCTTTTCCATCACAGGCAAGCAATCTTCTTCGGTGCAACCCGGATAAACTGTTGATTCGAAAACAACGTAGTCGCCTTTCTTCAATGCTTTGCCAATGGTGGTAGAGGCAGCCAGCACTGGTTTCAAATTGGGAACGTTGTGCTTATCAACTGGAGTTGGAACCGCCACAATGAAAAAATTGGCTTGTTTCAACTCTTCAATATCTGCCGTGAAAAGAATGTCGGCCCCATCAAAGGCAGATGATTCCAATTCGTTACTAGGGTCAATTTTGTTCTTCATCAAATCAACGCGCTTCTGATTAATATCGAAACCGATGACTGATACTTTCTTTGCAAATTCCAAGGCAATAGGCAAACCCACATAACCTAAACCAATGACTGCGAGTTTCTTTTCTTTCTTCAATAATTTCTCTACCATATCTTTTCTATTTGTCTTTATTTAATCTTGCTTACCTGGCCATCCTTCAGTTGATACCTCTCTTTGCCCTGTTCACACTCCGCTATCCCGTCCTTATTAAAATGAAGCCGATGGCCAAACTCGCTCATCCAGCCTATTTGTTTAGAAGGATTACCCACTACTAAGGCATAATCCGGAATATTTTTAGTAACTACCGCTCCGGCTCCAATAAAGGCAAATTCTCCAATATCGTGTCCACAAACAATAGTTGCATTGGCTCCTATGCTTGCTCCGTGCTTAACGGTTGTCTTTGAATATTGTCCTCTTCTGTTTACTCCGCTTCTCGGGTTGGTTACGTTTGTAAACACACAACTGGGACCGAGAAACACATCATCTTCACAAACAACACCAGTATATATCGAGACATTGTTCTGAACTTTCACATTGTTTCCTAACACCACCTCAGGACTCACCACAACATTCTGACCAAAGTTGCAATTTTCGCCAATCACGCAATTGCTCATGATGTGAGAGAAGTGCCAAATCTTGGTTCCTTTACCAATCTTGCAACCATCATCAACAATGGCGGTTTCGTGAACAAAATATTCCTTGTCAGCCATTATGCAAAGCGATGTTTACTTTTATACAATTCTTCGTGGCTCAAACTTCTAAAATAATCATAAGTAATCTTCAAACCATCCTGCCTGCTTACCTTTGGTTCCCATCCAAGAATCTCTCTTGCGCGCGTAATGTCAGGTTGACGCTGCTTAGGGTCATCTACGGGTAAATCTTTATACACCACTTTCTGATTGGTTCCTGTAAGCTTGATTATTTCCTCTGCAAATTGAGAGATGGTAATCTCACTCGGGTTACCAATATTCACCGGTTGATGATAATCACTTAGAAGCAAGCGATAAATACCCTCTACCAAATCATCTACATAGCAGAACGAACGGGTTTGTGAACCATCACCAAAAATAGTCAGGTCTTCCCCGCGCAATGCCTGTCCGATAAATGCCGGAAGAACTCTGCCGTCATTCAGACGCATTCTTGGCCCGTATGTGTTGAAGATGCGGACAATCTTTGTATCCAATCCATGGAAAGTATGGTAAGCCATCGTTATTGCTTCCTGAAAACGCTTTGCTTCATCATAAACTCCACGCGGGCCCACAGGATTAACATTACCCCAATAATTTTCGGTTTGCGGGTGAACCACAGGATCCCCGTAAACTTCACTGGTAGAAGCAATAAGCATGCAAGCTTTCTTGGCCTTTGCCAAACCCAAAAGATTATGTGTTCCCAAAGAACCAACCTTTAAGGTTTGAATAGGAATCTTTAGGTAATCAATAGGGGAGGCAGGAGAAGCAAAGTGAAGAATATAATGTAACTCACCCGGCACAAAAACAAACTTGGAAACATCATGGTGTGCAAACTCAAAGTTTTCATGCTTAAAAAGATGTTCGATATTCTTCAAGTCGCCCGTAATAAGGTTATCCATGCCTATGACGTAATATCCCTCCTTGATAAACCGGTCACAAAGATGTGATCCTAAAAAGCCGGCAGCACCAGTTATTAAAACTCTCTTCATGGTTTTACAATTTCTCTTCCTATTGAATAATACGTATAACCCAGCTCCTTCACATGGGGAAGCGAATAGAGATTCCTTCCGTCAAAAATCAGCTTCTCATTTAATGAAGATGTAATTCTGTCGAAATCAGGAGAACGGAACTCATTCCATTCGGTAACAATAACTAAGAAGTCGGCTCCAGTTAAAACATCATCCTTATCTTTGCCGAAATATACTTTGTCGCCAAAAATCTGCTTTACATTGTTAATCCCTTCAGGGTCATAAGCACGAACCTGAGCACCTGCCTCCAAAAACTTCTCTAACAAATAAAGAGCAGGAGCTTCGCGAATATCATCGGTATTTGGTTTGAATGCCAACCCCCAAACGGCAATTGTCTTTCCATTTAAATCTCCTTTAAAGTGATTAGAAATAGTATGATAGAACTTCTCTCGTTGCAAGTCATTCACCTTCATTACAGAATCCAGAATTTGGAAGTTGTAATTATTTTCTTTGGATGTATAGTAAAGCGCTTTCACATCCTTAGGAAAACAACTTCCCCCATATCCAACCCCCGGAAACAGGAATCGTTTTCCAATTCGCGAGTCTGTTCCGATTCCTTTTCGAACATTATCTACGTCTGCACCCACTAACTCACATAAGTTAGCCACCTCATTCATGAAGGAGATTTTGGTAGCCAAGAATGCATTGGCGGCATACTTGCTAACCTCAGCACTTCTTTCATCCATAAACAAAACCGGATTGCCCTGACGAACAAACGGCTCATATAATTCCTCCATCAATTTTTTAGCTCGTTCACTTCTCGTTCCCACCACCACTCGCTCCGGCTTCATAAAATCTTCCACCGCTACACCTTCCCGTAAAAACTCAGGATTAGAAACCACATCAAAAGCCACCTTTGTATTCGGTGCTATTTTTGCGCGAACCTTATCGGCAGTTCCAACTGGCACCGTGCTTTTATTCACTACTACCACATAATCCTTAATGATTTTACCCAAGTCTTCCGCTACACCCAATACATATTTCAAATCGGCACTACCGTCTTCACCAGGCGGTGTGGGTAAAGCTAGAAAGATAATTTTTGCACCGTCAATTCCTTCGGCAAGATTGGTGGTAAACTTCAACCGTCCTGCTTTGGTGTTTCGTTCAAAGTAAACATCCAAATCAGGTTCATAAATTGGCAATTTATTTTCCTTTAAGGACTTTACTTTATCAGCATTGTTGTCAATGCAAACCACTTCATTTCCTGTTTCCGCAAAACACGTACCTGTAACTAATCCAACATATCCGGTTCCAACTACTGCAATTTTCATGGGTTATTGATTATTTGTTATCGATTTAAACTCTGCGGCAATATATTCCAAATCCTCACTTTTAAACTCCGTATGAATAGGCAAACTCAACACCTGTTTACATAGTTGTTCTGTAACCGGGAAACTGCTATCTTTATATCGTTCATCCCGATATGCCTTCTGTTGATGAAGCGGAATAGGATAATAAACCATGCTCGGTATCCCTTGCGCTTCCAGTTTCTTGCGCACTTCATCGCGGTTGCCATTCTTCAGAAGCAACGTATATTGATGAAACACATGAGAACTGAAATTTGCGCGGACGGGAGTTTGCACATTTTCTAAACCCTTAAATGACTCATCATAAAAATCAGCTACAGACCTTCTCCTTGCCGCAAAATCGTCTAAGTATTTCAACTTCACATCAAGCACTGCGGCTTGTAGTGTGTCTAATCTTGAGTTTACACCTATTTCATCATGCACGTACTGCACACTTTGACCGTGGTTGGCAATCATCCTTATCTTCTTTGCCAATTCGTCATCGTTGGTATTCAAAGCACCCCCATCGCCATAGCAACCAAGGTTTTTTGAGGGGAAGAACGAAGTAGAACCAACGATACCAACAGTTCCTGATTTTTTCTTTTCACCATTCGTAAAAACATAATCAGCACCAATAGCCTGCGCATTATCTTCAATAACATAAAGATTATGCCTGGCGGCAATCTTCATGATGGCTTCCATATCGGCACATTGACCAAAAAGGTGCACCGGTACAATGGCCTTTGTCTTCGGAGTAATTGCTGCTTCAATAGCATCAGGGTCAATGGTAAACGTGTCGGGATTTACTTCTACCAGCACGGGTTGCAGTTTCAACAGGGCTATTACTTCGGCTGTAGCTACATAGGTAAAACTCGCGGTAATAACTTCTTCGCCCGGTTGCAAATCAAGCGCCATCATCGCAATCTGCAAAGAGTCGGTACCATTAGCGCAACCTATTACATGCTTAGTCTGAAGATACTTGGCCAGATTATTTTCAAATGATTTAAGTTGTGGCCCTTTAATAAACTGGGTGGAATTGATGACATCGGCCATTGCCGCATCTATCTCAACCTTTAGGCGTTGATACTGCAATTTCAAATCAACCATCCTTATATCTCTAACCACTTGAGTCATTCTTTTATATTTGCTTGACTGTCTGAATAGCTCAGTAGTTTGGGCGGGCTAAAATAATATTTTTGTCTTCTCTACATTAACGCCAATATGCTTTCAAAAATAATGCGCAACATCTTTTTCTTGCTCCTTCTAAATGTAGTTTGGAGCTCCCATGTTTGGGGGCAGGTGGTGGAAAAAGAATCGAAGAACAAGAAGGGAAAAAAATTTGATGCCAGTAGTGCAGTGTTGATTGCACCAAACTATACCGCTCAGTTTCCTTACGGTAACATGAAAGACCGCTTTGGATTCAACTCCCTTTTTGGGATGCAAATTAGCTACAAGACGGATAGAAACTGGTTGATTGGTGGCGAAGCTGCTTTTCTTTATGGCAGCAATGTAAAAGAGAGCTACGTACCAACAAAAATTGCAACTACGACTAACCAATATATCAGCCAGAACAATGATTTAATCAGAATCAATCCGCAGGAGCAGGGGTTCAATGTAAAACTGATTGCCGGGAAAATCATACCGTTTCACAAGAAATTTCCGGATGCCGGTTTATTAACCATGACCAGTTTTGGTTTTCTGTATCACAAAATTGCCTTGAATGTTCGCGAAGCATCGTTACCGCAACTTAGCAAGGTATATCGACAAGGTTATGACCGAATGAGCTATGGCCCGGTGATTTCGCAATTTATTGGTGGCGTTTTTATGATGCGGAAGAAATATGCCAGCGGTTATATAGGAGCTACTTTCGACATTGCCTTTACTCAAGGGCATCGTGCTTACGATTTTTATTCGATGGCCCCGCTCCACGATAAACGAATTGATATGTTTGTAGGCCTAAAAGTGGGATGGATTATTCCTGTATTTTTGCAAACAACTGAGAAGGAGTTTTATTACTACTAAATATCGCTTCCCCTTCACTACCTTTCCGGTGACTATTCTTGATTCCTCAACAATACTGCCTCATCTCACTGATTTAAATATTCCCAAGTAGTTCTTTGGACAGATGAAGCAGAAAGCTATTTTCAAACCATGAACAAAAAACCCATCCTCATAGCCGCGCTCATTGCGGTTGTTTTCGCTTCGCTTATTTCCTTTGCTACTGTAGAGGGAATTATCAATATTCCATTGAGCGTTTTGTCGGTTATGCGTTGGATGGCGCTGGCTACCTTGGTGTATTACGGCTTTTTGAAACGCTCGCTTACTACTACTATCTTAATCAGTATGGTCATTGGTGTGGAGATTGGCATTGACTTCCCTGAGTTCTCGCAGAACCTCAAGATTCTCTCTCAACTGTTTCTGCGTTTAATCAAGTGCATTATCGCTCCTCTCCTTTTCGGGACACTCGTGTTTGGTATAGCAGGGCACAGCAACATTAAGCAAGTGGGGCGCATGGGTTGGAAGAGTCTTTTGTACTTTGAAATCGTAACCACCATCGCTTTGTTTATCGGTTTGGCGGCTATTAATTATTCGCAGGCGGGTGTAGGTATTGTTTTGCCGCCCGTAGCTAACCAAGATGCGCTTCCGGTGAATAAGCAAACGATGAACGACATCATCCTCCATATTTTCCCAGAGAACATTGCCAAGAGTATTTATGACGGAGCAGTTCTGGAGATTGTTGTCTTCAGCATACTGTTCGGAATAGGCCTGGCGATGGTGGATGAAAAACACAAGCGCCCGATGCTGGACTTTGTAGAAAGTTTGAGCGAAGTGATGTTTAAGTTCACGGGCATTATCATGTATTTTGCTCCCGTGGCAGTGTGTGCGGCTATCGCTTATACCGTGGGGCACATGGGCCTGGGTGTGCTGGTGAATCTTATCAAACTGCTCTTGACCCTCTATGCCGCACTTCTTGTTTTTCTGCTCGGTGTTTTGTTGCCCGTGGCCTTAATTGTAAAAGTTCCTATTAAGAAGTTCATAAAAGCCATCATCGAGCCCGTGTCTATTGCTTTTGCTACCACCAGTTCGGAGAGCGCTTTGCCCAAAGCGATGAAGGCTATGGAACACCTCGGTGTGCCGCGCAAGATTGTATCTTTCGTTATGCCGATGGGCTATTCGTTTAATCTCGATGGCACCACGCTTTACCTTTCGTTGGCTTCAATTTTTGTGGCGCAGGCTGCGGGTATTCATCTTACATTCGGCACCCAGTTGCTGATGGTGTTTACCTTGATGCTTACCAGCAAGGGAGTGGCAGGTGTGCCGCGCGCTTCGCTCGTTATTCTTCTCGGCACTTTGTCTTCTTTCAATTTGCCGGTTGAACCGGTGTTTATCATTCTCGGTATAGATGAGTTGATGGACATGGCGCGAACTTCGGTGAACGTGATAGGCAATTGTTTAGCCACTATCGTTATTGCGAAGTGGGAAGGAGAGTTTGTTGAATCAGCGGAGTAGCGAATGAGGGAATTAGCGTATGGTAACAGCCGCGCTCCAACCTCAAATCGCTATAACCACAAACTCTGTTCTTCTATTTCGGGCTTTGCCTTCAGGTGTAGTATTGTTATCGATAGGTTTAGTAGCCGCATAACCTTTATAGGTAAGTCTGTCAGCCGCAATTCCTTTTTTAACCAGATAATCATACACCGTTTTTGCGCGGTTTTCAGACAGCATTTGGTTCTTCTCTTCGGTGCCCGTGTTGTCGGTGTGGCCTCCTATTTCAATCTTCATCGAAGGATTCTTCTCCAACATCTTGGTGATGATACCCAGCTCTGAAAACGATTCGTTCTTCAACTCGGCTTTTTCGGATGGGAAGAAGATATTGTTCAACACTACCTTCTCTCCTGCCTTTATCTTCTTGAGCGGAATATCCACTTCAAAAGGATTGCGCGAGATGGTTGTTTTCATAGCAATATGCTTGGAGAAAAACAGGTAGCCATCCTTCATTACTTCCACCGCATAGTTTTTGCCCGAAGGCAGGGTGGAAAGGAAAGTACCGTTCGCTTTGTCGCTGCTGAAACTGGTGAAAAGTTTGCCCGTTTCTAAATCATATACCTGCACATTGGATTGGATCGGTTCGCGGCTATCGTTATCAAACACGTTTCCTTTTATATAGCTCGTGTAATTCGGGCGAAGGTCATCGGGCATGTCGAAAGTGTAAATATCCATTTGCCCCTTGCTATCTTTCTGCTCGCTGGCGAAATAGCCATGGGCGCCATCGGCTGTCACATACATGCCGAGTTCATCACCAGCCGTGTTGAGCGGGTAACCCATGTTCACTGGGGTGCCCCACATTCCATTCTCGTTCTTGTGGCTTACAAAAAGGTCGTAATTGCCCATGCCAGGCCATCCGTCTGAAGAGAAATAGATCGTGTTGCCATCGGGGTGCATGTACGGGCGCATTTCATTAAAAGGCGTGTTGATACTGTCGCCCAGGTTTTCGGGTTGCCCCCAGGTGCCATCACCATTAAGATAACTCACCCAAATATCGGAACCGCCTTTTCCATGGGCCTTTACTGCCGAGAAAAACAACTGTTTGCCATCGGCACTAATGCAGGGCTGTGTTTCATAGCCGCCCGAGTTAATGGGCGCTCCCATATTGTTGGGGCGCTCCCATTCGTCACCCGTTTTGCGGCTCATATATAAATCGGCTCTTCCCAACCCATCGGGACGGTCGGCAGAGGTAAAAAACAAATACTTGCCGCTGGGCGAAATGTTCTGCGCGCCTTCAATAAACTGCTCGGTGTTTATCATGCTGCCCACACTGGTGGCGGGTGCATATCCCGCGCTGGTGTGCAGCGACATAAAGATGTCTTCATCCTGATAAGCGCCCTGACCGAAATGGCGGGTGAAATAAAGATACTTGCCATCGGCAGTGAGCGAAGGCATACTCTCATCATCAGCCGTGTTAACAGAAGGGCCCAGGTTGACAGGCTTGAAAGGCACAGGGTGTTTGATAGCCTCGATAGCAAAATCGCAGTGAGGCAACATCATTTCGGCCTCAATCCGCTCATGCGCCACCAGCCTTTCCTGCTTCAGAAAAGAAGTCAAAAGGATTTTGGCGGCTTCATAATTGCCCAGGTTCATATTGCATTTAGCCAATTGAAAATCCACATCGCTGAGGTAGGTGGGCTGCAACAGTTTTACCTTTTCATAGGCTTTTTTGGCTTCTTCATAATGCTTAAGGTATTCGAGGTTTATCTGCCCCATGAAAATCCAGGCATCGATGAAGTTGTCTTTGTCCTTCACCGCTTCGTGTAAAAGCGAATCGGCCTGCTGCAATTTACCGAAAGCGTAGAAATGGTCGGCCCGGTCAAAATAATCCTTGGCTTTACCCTTGACGGTTTCTTTGGTAATAACTTCGGCCATGCAAAAAGCAGGAAACAAAGCGATAACGAAGAAGAAGGTGGTTGTATTCATGGTATTGTAAGATTCGATTTTGTTCTTTTTATTAGAAACGAAGTATTTTTATTTAAAAACAATGGTTTTTGAACCAAAAACGAAATAAATCTAAGTTACATTTACTTTATTCTAACTTAGAATGTCGTCATTCTAGCTTGGAACGTAGTAGTTCTAACTTAGATTGCCGTCATTCTAACTTGTAACGTAGTAGTTCTAAGTTAGATTATAGTCAGTTTAAGTTGTAACGTAGTCGTTCCGAGTTGATTCATCACCATTTCAAATTCAAACAACGTTTTTCCCCTACGGGATATTCATATACTTATGTATCTGCAAGGAAATCTCCCACTGCTGGTTTTGTTTCACAAAGTCAATCATCAGCTGCAACATTTCCTGCTCCTTGCTCCATTCGGGTTGCAGGTAGAGCTTACAGCCCTTGCTCACTTTCGCTTCATATTCTTCGGCCAGGCGGAAATCATTCTTGTGAAAGATAACTACTTTCAATTCGCTTGCCAGTTTTAAACTTTCCTCACAAGGCAACTTGAAGCGTTTGGGTGACACACAAATCCAATCCCAGTTTCCGGTGATGGGATAAGCGCCCGAAGTTTCCACATTCGCCATTATACCGCGCGCGTGCAAAGCTGTGGTGAAGGGCTCCAAATCGTGCATCATAGGTTCGCCACCTGTGAGCACACAAATCCTAGCTCCGGTTTCGGCCACATGGTTCACAATTTCTTCCACCGGAGTTGCGGGGAAGTTTTCGGCCACCCAACTGTCCTTTACATCGCACCAAACGCAGCCAATATCGCAACCACCGAGGCGCACAAAATAGGAGGCTTTGCCCTGATGGTAGCCTTCCCCCTGCACCGTGTAGAAATGCTCCATCAACGGCAGCTCGGTGGAATATTTATAGGTTTTACTCACGGATGCAAAATGAAAATATTAGCGCTAAACCGCGGCAATGAATATCAACAAAATAGGGAGGAGTAGATGCTATTCAGTACAGCAAGCCACGAAAACAGAAACCGAAGTCGAGGGTTATTTAATTCGCGTGAAATTCTTCAGGCCGTCATTCTTAATCAGCTTGTTGATTTCGGCCGCTTCATGGGCAAACTGACTGCGCGCCCCGAGGTTATAAATTTCGGTAAAAGGGTCTCGTTCTAAAATCATATTCATCAGTTCGTTCAGCTTAGGAGCTTCGTTAAGCTTGGAATATTCTTCGTAGGTCAGCTTGAGGAAAGCAGCATGAGGGCCAATGCCCCGGTTATCGAGCCAATAATTATTATCGAGCGCCAAAGGATAGGCCAGCTTACCCCGATAGAAAACATCCTTGGGAGAAGGATAGCTGACAATGGCGGTTTTACGTTCATCCAAAATTACAGGAACATACTTGCTGTAGTCGGCCTTAGTTTTATACACCACAGCCGATTCGCTGCTTTGGCTGGTGGTGGTAGCAGCCTGCTTGGTTTTGCATCCCATAAACAGGATGAAAGAAACTGTGGTAAAAAGGATGGTTATCTTTTTCATGGCCTTGTATTTTAAAAACATAAACGGGATAGGGAAGAAACAAGAAACCCGCCACTAAAATTGAATTGATTTTAGTGGCGGGTTCAAAAACAAATTACTGCACCACAATTTTAGAAGTAGCCAATCCTTTGTCGGTTTTCAATTGCAGTTGATAAATGCCGGCAGGCAAAGCGCTTAGACTCACCTTCACCAAACTGTTCGAGAAACTTCCATTCATATCCTTCACCACTTCGCCCAATTTATTATAAAGAGACAAGGTGTAGTCCCCGTTTGCATCACCGGCATCTACAAATACTTCTTCCTTAGCCGGATTAGGGAAAACATGAATTTTGTTGGCCGAAATATCATTTACACCGAGGTTGTTGCCGCGGGCAATGTCCATGTTGAATTGATAAGTGCCCACCGAGCCTTGAAAATAATCGGCCAGAAAGAACTTAACGTTGCCTCCGCCAATTACGGTAATAGGGCCCGGCATCACATCATCATACACAGAGCTCCATCCGCCACCGTTTACGCTATAGCTAAAAACTGCATCATTTGAATAATTGCCGCCACCGGCATTGTATTTATCCAACAAACTGGCGGTTATGGCATAGTTCGTTCCACCCGGCAGGTTAATTTGATAATAATCGTAGTCGGTACCGATATGCATATTAGAACCTGCCGTATTTACGGTAGCATTGTTACCACTAAAGTTCACCGGCAAGACAGCCGGAGCACCTTCGGTATTGTTGTTCTCATACACGTCAGGCGATAGAGCAGCTTCTACAATATTTACAAGCACCGGATTTGGGTAAGAAGTAGTGTAAACCAAGGAATAGTTATTCTGGTCAGGTGTCGAGAAAAAAGCAATGTAGTAAGTACCCGGAGCTACATTTAATCCGGTAGAAGAAAACTGAACATTGTAAGAAGTCTGTGCCGCTAAAGTGCCTTGATTCTCCTTTATGTCGACCACAAAATTCCCATCCAAATCGTAAAGAGAAGCATCCAACCAGCCGGTCGCACTGCTCAATCCGGCATTACCGATGGCAGTAGCTATATTAAACGGCTGACCTTTTACAATAGTGGAGGGCGTTACGGTTGTGTTGCCCGCCATTTGAATATCGCTGTAAGCGCCCGTAACGGTAAAAGTTACAGGATTATAGAACGCGCCTGCATCTACCAGTGAATACTGATTGCTGCCATTTTGATAATAAATACCGATGGAATATACACCCGGTATCAACTGAAGCGCACCGGTGGTAAAGGTAAATGTGTTATAGAAACCGTTTTGCAAAGATTGACCGGAAAGTTCCTGAACAAAAGATTGAAAAACTCCGTTGCTGTTGAAGATACCTGCAGCAAGATAACCACTAAACGAAGCCGTGCCGGTGTTAGCGATTTCGGCATTTACACTAAATGAATTGCCGGTTACAAACGGATTAGCCGAAACAGTAGTCGCGGCATGCAACACCATACCTCCCTGATTAATCGTTCCTCCCCCTCCTCCACCACCAAGCGGCTTAATACCAATTACTATCTGCTGCTGACTGTTAAAGCCTCCCGAACCACCACCGGTACCCAGGGAAGAAGGGTCCAAGTTAGCCAGCGAAAAGTTACCATCGCTGTTGCCACCCCATCCCCAGTTCATGTGAAAAAAATCGTTGGCATCATACCCATCGCACACCCAAGTATGACCGCCACCTCCACCGGCACCGGCATATTGCAGGGGTCTGTTGGCATCCAGCTCGCCCTTTATCATGCTAATCCACTGCTGATCCGAGTAGTTTGGTCTGTCTAAACCCTGAATAGTGGCAGGATCATAACCAAAGTAATCTTTGTAAGAGTTTTGTGCGCAGACAGGACTGTTGCTAGCAACCACCCAAGCGTAACTACCTTGTGTGCTATAATTCATATCCACCGAAATACCACAATGCGACATTAACAAAGCAACAGCGCTGTTGCTGCTGGTGAGGTTATTCGGCATAGCGCCCCAGTTGTAAGTCGTGTTACCAAAATTAGCTGACAGCGAGCCGAAGTGAGGCTCATTGTAAGAGTGATTACCTACACCCTGTGTTGGATAATTCCAGAACTTCATAATTTGCGCCATAGCCGTAGCCACACATCCGGTTACCGCGTGTTGACCGTTGTCAAGCGGACACATTTCATTTTCAAAAGGATTCTGATTCCACGTAGTAGCACATAGAGGACTCACCGCATTGGTGGCCCGCGAGCCACTTTGCAGCTGCACATTATTGTAGTAGTTCTGCCATTTTGCAGTAATGGCCGGAGTGGTTTCAGTTACGTTTTCTTTAACGAAAACTATCTGCTGCTCATAGTTCTTCATCCACTTTTGAGTGGCGGGAGCCAGGTTATCGATGGTAAAGCGGCCTGTAGTACTATAGCCCAACACCGGCTCTACCAAATCATCACCCGAAACGATAACAAACCCTTTGTTGCCATCGGCATCAAAGATGTAGTACACGGGCTTGCCATCGCTGGTTCGTCCAACATGATCGTTTGTTTTGCAGGAGTAAATTAAATGCAACGAAACTTCCGTTTCATTACTGTGAGTATTTTGCAGGTAAAAGTTCTTAGCCACCTGCGTAGCATAGCTCAAATCAACATCCTTAGCAAAAATGAAGAGCGTTGAAAAGAAAAGCATGAAACTGAAAGCGTAGATTTTTTTCATGACGATGTTTTTTAGTAAAATAAAAGGATTGGATAAATATAAAACAAAAGTAGGCAATCCAGCCTGAATTAAACAAATCAATTTATCCCCCATTAGGGTGATTATTCTCAGGCTCTTCTAATATCGTATTATAACTAAGAAACTGCTAAGAGCAGAATATGACGAATTACCCAACGCAAAAAAGCGAGCCCCGTAGGACTCGCTCTTCACCTTAGTAACCAACCAATTATTTTAGAATGCCATTGCGTAGCTGTAAGTAACAGGTGCCTTTACAGTAGCCAACGGCAAGGTAGTTTCAGTTCCGTTAGCGCTGATTGCCTTTACACGGTAGTAAGTTAAGTTGCTGTTGATTTTAGTATCGGTATAAGTCATTGCCGATTCTGCATTTCTACCACTATTCGAAATCATTTTCACGAAAGAAAAGTTCTGTCCATCGCTGCTTTTTTCTATAGAGAAGTTAGTTACATCCACCTTCGAAGGATTGGTTACATTCAAAATCACACAGTTTGAAATAACAATAGCATCTAAATTAAGTGGTGAAGGAGCAGATACTGTTTCCATCATATTGCCCGCAAACACCTTTACATCTTTGCCAAACTTAGCAGTTGGAGAAGAAGACACATTGTTGTTTATATAGTATGCACCGCCTTTGCCGGCTGCATCACCGCTAATATTAGAGAAACTGTTACCGGCCACCATGTTGTTGTTGTTATTGATATCGCCTCTGTTGTCAATGTCAAGGATAGCTTCCATTATCTGATTGTTATTGATAGTGCCTTCGTTGATGATTCTTTTCAACACCGTGTTACCGTTGTTTACAAACTTGCCGCTCTTGGTCACCATCATATCTTTCATGCCCACCATGCCCGCACCTTTTTCAATTTGCAATGTTCCTTCTACTACAATGGCTGTGTTCAAAGTTATTTGACCGGTAATGATTACCACATCTTCTGCCTTTACTGTAGCTCCCGCATAGTGACCGCCCCAAACTGCAGCGTCCGTCCACTTTCCAGATCCTACTTTGAAGGTTTCAGCATTTGCGCTTGAAAGCGAAAGAACTGCCGCGATTATGGTGTAAACTTTTTTCATGATTTCTGTTTTAAATAAATGCCTGATGTTTTCCTTTACGCCCTCCACTTTGAAAAGGTTTCACTTGTTGGTTACAACAAAAAGGTTGTGCCTTTTTAAAAGCTTATAATCATTCATTTTTGGCCATTTTTGACTGAATTTACCAATGGAAAATTGGCTGTACAAGTTGCAGTTTAAGTTAAACAATACGTGCACTTTTTAAAAGTTTAGGGCCAGGGGCTCTAAAAGCCACAACCGGCAGTTTGTAAACCTGTTTTACCCGTCCTTTAAAATCCTACCTTCGCGCGCAAAACCATTTTTTTGTTGAGAATATCGTTTTTAGTTCTTGTTATTTATACATTTTTCACCTTCACTAAAGTGGACGCTCAGGTGGCTCCTCTCCTATTGCGTGGTCATGCACACAATGATTACACCCACGCCCGTCCTTTGTTTCAGGCGTTGGAAAATGGTTATACCAGTATAGAAATAGATGTCTTTCTGCACAAGGGGAAATTGATAGTGTCGCACATACCGGTTGGCCTTGACCTCAAGAAAACAATTGAGCAGTTGTACCTGGAACCTATTAAAAAAGTAATTACTCAGAACGGAGGAACAGTGTACAAAGGTTTTGATACGCCCGTTATCTTTATGATTGATTTCAAAACAGATGGCACAGAAACCTACGAGCAATTGAAGAAGATTTTAAAAAACTACGAAAACTTAATTACCGTTTACCGTCATGATTCGGTTATTGGTCAGCGCGCTATCAATATTTTAATTTCGGGTAGCAGCCCACAAAGTGCTCTGTTGAAAGAAGACTCAAGCGTGGCAACTTTGGATGGTAACATTCAAAGCATGTCCGATAACAACGCATCGAAAGTGTGCACTCGATACAGCAGTGCCTGGGAAAGCTACTTCAGCTGGATTGGAATTGGAACGATGCCTGCTTGTCAAAAGGCAAAGTTAGACTCACTGGTTACAGCCAGTCATGAAATAAACAAACAAATTCGGTTCTATCACATCCCCGACAATCCAAAAACATGGAAAGTGCTATTGGATGCCAAAGTAGATTGGATAAATACCAACAAGTTGGTTGCCTTCCGAAAATTTTGTTTGAAAAAGTGAATATAAAAGGACAAAACCAACTTGAGACATACAGAGATTTCCATAGTTAGTATAGCTGAACTTCCAAGTGTTGCTAAAAGTATTCTGCAATTTTCGGAAGGCAGAAAAGTGTTCGCCTTCTATGCCGACATGGGAGCAGGCAAGACCACACTTATCAAAGAGATGTGCAAACAGCTGGGCTCGAACGACAATTTCAGCAGCCCTACTTACAGCATCGTGAATGAATACCTGTCCGATACCTGGGGCAGGATTTATCACATTGACCTTTATCGTTTGAAGAGTTTGGAAGAAGCATTAGAAGTGGGTATTGAGGAATATGTGAATGGTGAAACCTACTGTTTTATTGAGTGGCCAGAATTGGTGGCAGGGCTTTTACCCAACGATGTGGTCAAAATTGAAATCAAACCTGATGAAAATATGCGAAACTTGTCTATCTTTAGCAACTGATTAGCGCATTCTGTAAATCAATCATCAACACGAAGATATGTCAGAAAAGAAAAAAGATTTTGAAGGTATAGTGAGCAAACTTGGTTTGCAACCGATGGAATCACCTTCGATGGTGGCCATGCGAAAAGCCAAACTGTTTATTGGCATTCCAAAAGAAAAAAGTTTTCAGGAGCATAGAATCGGCTTGACTCCCGAGAGCGTTAAAACGCTTGTATCTAATGGCCACCGCATATTGATAGAGCGTGGTGCAGGAAACGATTCCCATTTTTCAGACAATGATTACTCTGAATCGGGAGCCGAAATAACCGATAGCACCGAAGAAGTGTTTAAAGCAGACACGGTTATCAAGATTGCACCCGTGCAGATTGAAGAAATAGAAATGCTTCAAAGCAACCAAACCCTCATCTCCCCAATTCATCTTCCAACGATGAAGAAAGAATACATTCAGTTGTTGATGAAAAAGAAGGTGACAGCTTTGGCTTATGAATATACGAATGATGAAGCAGGACGTTTCCCTTTTGTACGTGCCATGAGTGAAATTGCGGGAAATAGTGTAATTCTGCTGGCTGCAGAGTTCCTGAGTAATGCTAATGATGGAAAAGGGATTTTGCTGGGCGGTATTTCCGGAGTGCCGCCTGCTAAGGTGGTTATTCTGGGTGCAGGTGTAGTAGGTGTTTTTGCAGCTCGAGCAGCTATTGGATTAGGCGCAGTGATTTCTGTTTTTGACAACAACGTTTTCAAATTACAACGTTTACAAGAAAAGATAAATACTCGTGTTTTCACTTCTACCATTTCTCCGGTTATCTTAGAACAGGAATTAGAAAGTGCCGATGTGGCTATTGGTGCTGTTCATTCCAAACAAGGACGCACACCTGTTATCGTTACGGAGGAAATGGTGGCTAAGATGAAACCGGGAAGTGTGGTTATTGATGTAAGTATCGACCAGGGAGGTTGTTTCGAAACTTCGGAAGTTACGTCTCATGCCGAGCCGACTTTTAAGAAATACGATGTGACCCATTACTGTGTGCCTAATATTCCTTCGCGTGTTTCGCGCACGGCTTCTTATGCATTTAGCAATATCCTCACTCCTATCTTACTCAAATGTGGCGATTTGAGCGGCATGAAGAATCTGATTTATGAAGACAAGGGAATCCGTAGTGGTATTTATATGTATAAAGGGAACCTTACCAACGAAAACTTAGCCAACATGTTTGGCATCAAGAGCAGCAATCTGGAATTGTTGTTTGCTACTAATCTGTAATCTCTATTCAAAGAATCTCCATTTCAAACCAAACTGGAAGGATAGGTCTGTTGCAGGATATCCATACATCTGGTAATATCCTTTGCCCCCTATATTAGAACTGATATTGGTAACCTTGAGGAAAATGCGCACTGTTTTAATCTTAGCATTCAAGAACCAATCGAGCACCGGATAGAACTTGTTGTTTATACCCGTTGGATAGAAGGCCCCCATCATAGGCTCATAGTAAGGTCCGTTGTTTTGATAGCGATAGCGCAAATCGAAACCGGTGGCAAACCAAAGCATCTTCTTAAACAGTCTGTTTTCATAATAAATGCTGTGCTTGGTAACCAGCATAGGATAGGTTTGTTTAATCAGGCCGTTGTTGGGTGTTATAGTAAACCATACATCGTTGTCTATATGCAACCCATAGAACCCATTTCTGTTTCCTGCATGAACCACAAAAGCGTTTTCAATACCTGTAGAGATATAGGGCGATGAACGACCCGGATAGACAGGCAGATGATCCAATACATAATAATTCAACCCTGCATCTAAACCGTAACGAATGTTCTGATACCTGAATCCAGCCACCATTGTTTTCGTTTTGGGTAAACTATAATCCCATACTACCGGATGGGTGATGTAGCGCTCATATATATAGGGTGCTTCTTTTAACTGATAAGTGAAGTTGCCTGAAAGCACACCGACCTTGCCTAAATCATATCCCACTAAGGCATCCGCCAATAAATCATTTTGATTCCAGCCATAAAGGAAGTATTTCACTGCTGCTCGGTAAAATAATTTGGAGCCCGATGACGCATTATTTCTGAAGTTTCCCGACACATAGAAATTGCTTGTGTTGCTTTTCAATTCATTTTGCTTAATGTAGAAATAGTCAAACCCCAGTTCGGCACTGGCAATGAAGTTCTTCTCGCTGTAAGCAGAATCCGATGAAAGTTTACGGGCTACATAATCAAGTTGAAGTGCATTGCCGATTTTTGTATAATCCAATTGATTGGAAATGGAATCGGGAATAATGTAGAACGCACCATAGTAACCGGAGTTGAGAGGTGAAGCATTGGTACCAAAGTCATGATACTTGTTTTTGCTGTTCTCTATATTTAACTGATGGGAGATTCGAAACACGGGCATCAATACCTTCTTACCGTTTGTGTCGCTTGGATGCTCGTAGTATTTTTTTCCGATGTTGTAAGAGGTTTTTAAATAAGCATCTACCTGCGAATATTTCCCTTCGGCCACACCCAGCACCACAGGCACTAATGTTTTTTGAAAGTATTTGCCGCTAAACGGGTCCACCGTTACTCCGCCATTCTCTTGTGGCCGGAACCAGTTGAATATAATGTCGGCCTGCACATTCCAGCGTTTGTTTTTGGAATTGTAAATGCCATACAGATTGAAACCGTTGTTGTTATTGCGGCTATTGGGATAGATGCCCTTGGAAAATATCCTTCTGAATTCTACTCCGTAATAAATAATGCCTTTGTGTTGATTGGCAAAGATGCCTTGAAATATCTGCTCTGCTTTTAGCCCTATAAGCATACTCACTTCCGTGTAAGGACGAATGACCTGATAATATTTTACCGAATCTTTGTGGTAACGATAAGCATCAAACTGATTGTAGCCAAGGTTAAAACCGGTGGACCGATTGATATCAAACACTAAAGGATAGGCAGCGCTTCCGGTGTTGCTCAGGTTGGCATATTCCCTACCGGCACTGCGCTGCACCACGCTATAGTTTTGAATGCCATAAATATTGGAGTCTATAACATAATGCTGCCCTGGGTCTGCATTCAGAAAGTAGGTATCGTTCTTTGTCGAAGCAACAACTTTGTTGCCGAATAGTGTCTTGACAGAATCAACCGGAGAAGCAGTTGACCATTGACAATTGACCATAGACCATAGCAGGAAAAAGAAAAGCTTGGGAATGGAATGGTGATTCATTTCAATGGTCAATCGTCAATAGCCTTAAATCTGTTTCAGCAATTCGATGATAATCTTTGTCATCTTGGGTTCCGCCTCTGATGCGGCATTGAGCACAAATTCGTGGCTTACATTATCGGCCTTTTCGAAAGGGAAACCAATGTCGCTGATTACCGAAATGGCAAACACCTCCATACCTGCATGACGCGCTACTACTACCTCCGGAGTGGTGCTCATGCCTACAGCATCTCCTCCAAGAATGTGATACATCTTATATTCTGCCGGAGTTTCGAAAGTAGGACCTTGTACGCCCACATAGACCCCAGTGCGGCAGGTAATATTGTTTTCATCGGCAATAGAAATAGCCTTTTTAACCATTGACGGATTGTAGGCATGGCTCATATTCGGAAAACGGGGGCCAAGTTCTTCATGATTTTTGCCTCTTAAGGGGTGGTCGGGTTGTAGATAAATGTGGTCGGTGATAATCATTAAATCGCCTACTTCAAAATCGGGATTCATACCACCGGATGCGTTGGAAATCAAAAGGGTTTCTACGCCCATATCCTTCATCACTCTTACTGGAAAGGTTACCTCGCTCATGCTGTAGCCTTCATAATAATGAAAGCGACCACTCATGGCTATTATGCGTTTGCCGCCCAATTCGCCAAAAATCAAACTGCCCCCATGTCCCTGCACGGTGCTGACCGGAAAGTTCGGTATGTCAGTATAGGCTATAGTGGTGTGAACAGTTATTTCATGGGTCAGTTTGCCCAAACCCGAACCGAGAATGATACCGTATTTATAATCTCCGTTAATTTTCGACTGCAGAAACGCGCTGGTTTCTTTTATCTTTTCTACTAAGTTTTTCATAGCTATTTTCTGAGTGCGCAAATTAAACAAGAAGAATCGGATTGGGAATGAGAGAATTTGGTTACAGCGAGTGCCGCTCAGCGCTTCGAATTACTAAATGATAGCAGTATAAATAAAAGCGGTTTTGCCACCCAAATATCGAGGCTAAATATTCTATTTCAATTTGTCCAAAGCAGCTTTCACTACTTTGTCATCTTCATTGATAATGTAGTAGAATCCATCCATACGCCAAAGCTGTTTGGCGAGAAATGCTTTGAGATTCAGTTTCAACTTGGCCTCAGTCTTCGCTTCTTTATCTGCATTACGCTTCAGGCCTGCACTCTCGGCATATTTATAGAACTCTAAAACCATCTCATTGGTTACCGTATACTGCTTACCGAAATCCTGTGGTGTTTTATAGGCTGCTAACAAGCCGGCATGCTGCGAATAGTATTTGTAAACAAACTCGGGAACATGGGCCCGAACATTGAAAAAGAAGGCATTGTCGGCCGATGTATCCATTGGCACAAAAATGTCGGGACGTATGCCACCACCGGCATAAACTCTTTTCCCTTTCGATGTTTTATATTCAACGCTGTCGGCAGTTTTTATTGAATCCTCATGAACGAATTCGCCACGGGCATAGCGTTCATAGACATCATTTTCATATTGATCCTTGCCTTTGTCGTAAGGCCGCTGAATACATCTACCGGAAGGAGTATAGTAACGGGCTACTGTCAATCGAATGGCAGAGCCATCTTTTAAATCATACTGTTCCTGCACCAGGCCTTTGCCAAAGGAAGTTCGACCAATGATGGTGCCTCTATCCCAATCCTGCACAGCTCCTGAAAGAATTTCGCTGGCTGAGGCGGAATATTGGTCTATCAGGATGACCAGTTCGCCTTGTTCGAAGAGACCTTCTTTATTGGCTCGATATTCCTGCTTTTCATAGGCTTTGCCTTTGGTGTACACTATCATTTTTTCGCCCGACAGGATTTCATCGGCAATGGTGGTAGCTGCCTGCAAATATCCACCTGGATTATCGCGCAAATCGATCACGAGTTTCTTCATACCGGTCTTCTGTAAGTTCATTATCTTTTCAGCAAACTCGCGATGGGTTGTAGAGCTGAAAGTGTTTATACGGATGTAGCCTGTGTTTTCATTCAGCATATAAGCAGCATCAACGCTATAGAGCGGAATTTTGCCGCGCTGGATGGTAAAGGCAATAAGGTCTTTGACCCCATTGCGAAGAATTGCAACTCTAACTTTAGTGTTTTTGGGGCCGCGAAGACGATGTTTTACTTCCGTGTCCTTAATTTTTATGCCTGCTACTACGCTATCTTCAATCTTAATGATTCTGTCACCGGCTCTGATACCTACGCTTTCGGAAGGGCCACCGGATATGGCGGTAACTACCGTGATAGTATCCTGCACAATGAAGAACTCAATGCCTACGCCTTCAAAATTGCCTTCGAGTGATTCGTTGGTTTCGCTTAAATCGCTGGCCGGTATATATACCGAGTGAGGGTCGAGATTGGAAAGCATTTTATCAATCGTCTTGTTCATGAGCTGCGAACGGTTGATAGTGTCTACATACTTTACGTCAACATAATTCAGGATGTCCAGAATCTTATCATAGTTGCTGTTGGATACCTGTTGTTTGCCGCTGGTAATCGTGTTGACGACAAAACCGAGCATGACCCCGAAGGATAATATCAGCGCATAAATAAAAGGAGTGTAAGGATTGGATGTTTGCTGTTTGCGAAAGGAATTGGAAGGCAGCTTATCGTCATTAATATCCATCTATGCTTTTAATTGAGGCGGCAAAAATAAAATTAATGAGGTCTTAGCGTTGGTTCCGGCAGAGCGGTGAAGAAAGAGAAACTTAATGCAAAAGGTTTCTTAGGTACTCTATTCACTTAGCCCTTCACTCGCGCAGGGTCCCAAGGCGGAGACCCTGTGGGGACGAAGAAGGGGGGGGTTACTTATTTTTTCTTACCATTTATTATATACCTGTCATTTTTAAAATCAAGTTCACTGTCTTTATCCTTAAATGTTTTAATGATGTAAACTTTAAAACAATACCTACAAACAAAGGGAATTGCAACTAATAGGAGAAATGCAAGTGTTTGATTCATAATGATTCTTAAATTCTGAATTACTTGTTGCAAAAATATAATAAAGATTCTGGTATGATGAAATTTAGGGGTGCTAAATTTTTTCTGGTTATTTTTTTTTAATAAGTTAGGAAATCATAGCTGTATATTAAACAAAACACAATATATTGTGCTATACAATATGAACGAACCAAATAAGGGTTTTGTGTTGTGGGTGAATCATCGCAGAGCCGATCCTAAACGCCAACAACGTCTACCATTGTTAGGTGCTACTTTTTCTTTTTAGCTTATAACAATCAGGGCAACCTCTACCGCTTGTTCTTTTTCCGATTGATGCCAGCCAACTGTGACCTTTAGTGCATTCCCACCAAACTTTTTTCGTTGAACCATGGGAATACATTTCAGGTTTAATTTCTGCATTCCTCTTAAAGTCCCATTCTTCAGTTAAATGTGGATGTGTTTTCACAATAGAATTTTCGGATGAAATCTTCTTATTTGAGCAAAAAGGACATCCAGATTTGTTTTTAGTACGATGATAAATTGATGCTTCCCATGAATGGCCATTTTTACAAATCCACCAAGCTTTAAGACCAGAGCCAACACTAATTTTTTTGGGATCTACTTTTAGATTATTCTTGAAATCCCATTCTTTCATTAATTCTGGCATCAATGTAAAAAGAGAATTACCTACTAATACAATTTTATTGGAGCAATAAGGGCACCTTGAACCTTTAGTTCTATTCTGGACTGTGGTTTGCCATTCGTGTTGATTATTGCATTTCCACCAAACCTTTTTTTTTGATTGACAACTTATATCGAAAGGACTTAAGTTATTTTTTAAGGAATTCCATTCTTTTAGTAAATCCGGGTAATTATTTCCAAATGAAGAATCATAAGTTGCTTTATGTCCACTGCAAAATGGACACCTGCTCCCTTTCGATATATTTGCAATAATGGATTCCCATTCGTGGTTCTTTTTACACCTCCACCAAACTTTTTTATTCGAATTTTCACTTAGCTTTTTTGGACTTATAGAATTGTTTTTGTCAAAGTTCCAAATTGACATTATTTCCTTGTTGAAAAAGATACTATCAGATTCTTCTATATTATTGCCAGAACAAAAAGGGCAGCCTGCGCCATTGGAATTACGGCTAGCAATAGTGGCCTGCCATTCATGTCCTTTTAAGCATTTCCACCAAACTTTTTTACCTGAATTGGGCAAATAATCAAAAGGAAGTAGTTTGTTTTTTTGAAAATGCCATTCTTCTGCTAATTCGGTATCAGTTACAAAGAGATTATTTTCTGATCCAGCAATGCGACCTGAACAAATTGGGCAACCACTACCATTAACTCGATGAGAAATTCTAGACTCCCATTCATGGCCTTTAGCACATTTCCACCCCACTATGGTAGCTGACTGCGGATAAAAATGATTTGGAGTTAGATTTTTATTTTTATCGATATTCCACTCTGAAGCTAGTGTTGGAAATTTATCCTCTAAACTTTTACCTCTAAATGGGAATGGGTGATAAGCTAATAGTTCTTGATATTTTGAATCATTTGCTACACCAGCAAGTTTAAAGTAATTTATAATTTTTGATCGATAATTTTTTGCACGGCCAGAGTTTAGGATACTTCTTAGCACATCATCAATTACAGCTTTTGCATTTATTTTTTTTTCAGCTATAATATCATCGTTTGCAATTTTCGGTAGACCTTTCTGTCTAACTCGAATAATCTTAACGCCAATTTTTTCATAGAATACATTCTTATTTCTGTCCTTTAAATCATTTTCTTTATGCCATCTAAAGCCATCATATTCAATTCCAATATTTACTTCAGGTAGAAAGACATCGATTTCTTTTTTATCCTTAATGTATCTGTGTATTGCATCTGGAAAAATATAACTCAATTCCGAAAATATGATTAACTCATTTAGGGATGTGCTCGATCTACAAAAAGGACAACCATGGCCTTTAGCCCTTGTGTAAATGGATGCTTGCCAAGAATGATTAATTTGACATCTCCAGAATACTTTTTTGGATGAGCCGTGTGTTAATTGGTCAGGTCGTGTTTCGTTTAAATTATAGTCCCACTCATTAAGTAGATGCGGATGGCTTACTGATATTGGTATTTTACTTTTCACACTGTCTTATAATAATGCACCGGATGTTTTGCAGATTTACAATAGCTGTTTTTTTTACTACAAATGATTATGCGAGCACTGTACCGCCAATTTCTTATAGGTGCTGTTATGTGTATTGCTTATTTCTTCCTTAATGGGGTCGGTAAAAAGTTATCAATTTCTTCATCACTAAATGTCAATTCTTCAT
Source organism: Bacteroidota bacterium (assembly GCA_947478005.1). Classification (GTDB taxonomy): domain Bacteria; phylum Bacteroidota; class Bacteroidia; order Chitinophagales; family LD1; genus Bog-950. The sequence goes on along the minus strand of CANJVG010000016.1, from coordinate 16,325 downwards.
TAATTTTCAATGCTTTTTGGGCATTCGCATACGCTTTACTAAATGTCCTTGGTGATCCCTTGTATGTTTTTGAAAGTTCGTCCTGTAATTCGTCTCTTTTTTTAATTATATCCTCTAAACTAATAAGTTTTGCTTTAAGGTCTGTCAACAAAGACAAGTACTTTTCTCTAATTTCTAATAATTCCAATGCAGCAGTAGAATGTTTCTGAATAGTCTCGCCCAAGTTATACTCTTTTAGGTAACTTGCCATTGCGAACTGAATTGCTGATAAAGTTGTACTTACAATTAAAGCCCATTCTTCACCTTTGAAAACACGAACTAAAAGTCCTGTTGTTATTAATCCAGAAAGTAAAATTTGGATATTTTTAATGCAATTGTTTCGTTCATTTAAAATGTCCGCACACTTTTCCTGAGTTTTATGCGAGTAAACTATTTTTCCATAGTTTTCTCGCAGCTGAGCTTCTAATAGCTCAAATTCGTTATGATGGGAATTCGTATCCATATATTTCTCTCCATTTTTGTTTTGCACTCCACTCCTTATTATCTTTTTGAAGCAGTATGGCTTCAACTGCTTTATTGTAGGCTAACTTAGCTTTATATTCAAAATTTCCTTTTCTATAAATTAGTTGATTACTACCCAAGGCATACCAATAAGCTTGTGCTTCATTTTGGTTTTTAAGAAATTCAAAAAAGTCTCTTGCCATTAAGTCATAATAGAAATAGCTTTCATTTCTATGAGCCCAACTTTTTAAGAAATTATACGCTAATGTGTCGATAAGAAGTCCGCCCATTGGTACGGAACAAAACCCTTTCCAAGCTCTTGTCATTTTACAAAGACTTTTTAAATTATAGTTTAGTTTCGGATCTTCTTCATTAATTTTATTTATCTCCGGATGTGGGTCTGTTTTTCTCCAAGAGCCACTACTGTTTGCATCTGGAAATGTATATGATTTGTCAGAATTCTCGAAAGCTGGCACAACTTCAAAATTCACTCCATCTGTAAAAGTCACAGACACAACTTGCCCATCCGCACCTACTTTTGATGTGCTATAAGTTTTTTGTATTGATTTACTTACTGCTTGCAATAAAGCTGACTGTCCATTGTAAGTATAGTTATCATAAGTTGCTTTCAAATGCACGGGAATAACGAATATCATATCTATATCGCTTTCGTTTTTTATTGATGTATTTCTGCCATACGAACCTACGTATCTGCTAAATAGTATATCACTTGGACTATTCCAAAAGTCAGTGTTTAGTCTAGTTGTAATTGCCTTATATCGTGTTAAAATTGTCGACCGTTTATCCGTCCCAATAACTAGTTTGTCGCAAAAACCTTTAAAATATTGTGCTTCACTCATATCCTTTGTTTCTTGATGGGCGGTCTTTTAGCATTATACATAACTAATAAATATACACAACTCCAAATATAATTTTTTCATATCAACGGGAAGCACCTTCTAATTTATTCATCCGGTTTACCCTATCCCTTCTTCCTCCCCCTTTCCTTCTCCGGTTTCTTTCTCTCCTGCGTTTCGGTTTTCAATTCTTTTAGCAAGGTATTTTTCAGGGTGTCTATTACTTTTTCGGCTACCACCGAGCCCAATTTCTCGCCAAAGGCGATTAAATCTTCCTTAGTTATATGGGCTGCGGCCACCGCAGGCGATGTGCCGGCATCGGCTATGGGTTCATCATCGGCAGGGCCGTTGTGTTTAAAGTAGTCTTCGGGCTTGCCGTGGTAATGGGCCAGTTGGCTGGCTTCGTATTCGCTCAGCCTGCGCTGGCCCAGTTCTTTTTTGCTGTAGTTTTGCTGTTTCCAGCCCAGCGCGGTGTAAACCTGTTTTTGCGACTGCTTCTTTTTTTTGCGTTCGTCATACATTTTTTTTTGTGTGGTTCCATACGTAAAAAAGTGCTTTGTTTCGAAAATCACCTTCCCCTGTTTTAGCCACGCAAATGGCGTAAAACCCCAATACGTGATGTAACGGTACAAAATATTTTTGATTCTACAAATACATTCTGGCCAAAATATTTGACCCCGCGCCATAGGCAAACAGGGCAGTCAGAGCCTGCCCGACCGATGCCAAATCGCTCGGCAGGGCCGTGGGGTTATTAGGGCGTTTTAAACAGGGTTCAGAATTCGTTCGGAGCTGTGCCCGCCTGTAGATTTGCACCATCGAAGTTCATTGAAGTTTTAGCAGCAGAATAAGGGCAAGTGAAGGACCTCACTAATCGAGTGACGAGCCTCGCCATACGATTGAAGGACCTCGCTAATCGAGTGACGAACCACACCATACGATTGAAGGACTTCACTAATCGAATGACGAACCTCGACATACGATTGAAGGACTTCACTAATCGAATGACGAACCACACCATACGATTGACGGACCTCATTAATCGAATGACGAACCTCACCATACGATTGAAGGACTTCACTAATCGAGTGACGAACCTCACTAAGACATTGAAGCGCTTCACTGAATGATGGAGGCGGCTCATTAAGCGATTGTGGGGCCGCTTTAAATGAACTCCGAATGGTTGCTAAGCTTCGAACTGTTGACTTTGAGCTTCATTACAATGTATTTTTTAACCTTTAAATAAATAAAACAATGGCTCCTTTAAACAGAAAAATTACAGTCGTATTTGGAATCAGTAAATATCGCAGCTATGGCGCTTTCCGCATGAAAGCCACCCATGTGTCGGCCGATATTGCAGCTTACACCACCATTTTTGCAACCCCCAGCCCTACCGTTTCGGCCGTAAACGGCCATATTTCGGCTATGGATGCTGCCCAGATATTGGTAGAAACGCGGGCCGAAAACGGGGTGGCCACGCGCAACGCAGCCCGCACGCTGGTAACCGATGATATGGAAACCTGGGTAGCCTATGTGCAGGGATTGATAAGGGTAGAGCCAGACCCGGAGCAGCAGATGATTATTGCGTCTTCATCGGGGCTGGACATAAAAGTAAACGGGGTGCGCGTGAAGCCGAGCCTGGCGGTGAAGCAGTTGATTACACCAGGTATGGTAAAACTGGTAGGGCAGTCGGCAGCACTCAAAGCGGCCTATCAATGGCAGATGAGCATCAACAACGGAGTAAGCTGGACCGACCTGCCGGTTACAAACGTGGCCAACACGACCGTGAGCGGACTGACCTCGGGTGCGCGGATAGTGTTTCGTTTCCGTTCAACGGTTAAAAATGTTACAAGCGGCTGGAGCCTGGCGGTGAGTTTTGTGATACAGTATTAAATGCGCGAAGGTGAAAGACAAAAAAGGTGCGAAGGCGCGAAAGTGTTAAAGTGCGAAGGTGAAGGGCAAAGCCCAACCTTAACACTTTAACACCTTAACACCCTTTGCGTTCAACCGTATTCTGCATTTGGCTGCAAAATCCGCATTCCGAAACCCGAAATCCGAACTTCTCCCATGGCTATTTAACGATTAATGAGACACTAAACGGTCCCTACTCCACCACCACCTTCCGGCTAAACTTAGCCTTATCTACCTGTAAGCAGACCAGATAAACACCTTTGGGCAGTGTGGTAAGGGTCAATTGCTGCTTGTAATCACCGGTTGAGGTTCGGCCATTCTGTTGCATCATTTTTTGACCAGCGGTGCTGTACACTATCAGCTCATAATCGGTTGGCTTAGCCACCTTAAAACCGATAGTCATTTCGGCACCCGTTGGGTTAGGATACAATTCAAATCCGGTTGCTTTATCCGTTTCGGCTACACTATTGCTGTAATCGGGCTGCAGGTTCACCAGACTGTCGGTATATACATAGCCTCCGCTGCCCCCCAACTGAAAACTATGGGTAACCCCCGCAGCGTATATGCTCACAGGGCCGCTTGCGGGAGCGGTCCAGATAAAATTGCATTGGATGCTGGTATCTACATCATAATAACGCGCCCAAACACAAAATCGCCCCGATGGAGTTGAAACCAAACTGGTATTCAACGAATCGCTGATGGCCTTTACCCCTGCATCATTGCCCAGGCTATCGACTATTTCGGTGCTGCAGGTATACGAAATAAGAGGGGGCCGGGTAAATGTTTCGGTAACCAGATAGGTTTGCCCGGGCACATATAGGCCGTTGTGCAGGGGTGGTATTGTGTTTATTTTCAAAAACCCGCCCGTGTCGTTCAGCGGAAATTCGACATGGCAACTGTAGCAGGTTTCTTCTCCCGGGGCACCCGTATTGGCCCACATATATGGGGGAGGCGGGGCGGCCATGTTCAAAGCCAAACAGGCAAAGAGGATTAGAACAATTCTATTTCGGGTAATTCCTGAGTAGATTTTGTGCATAGCGGGTTATTGTAGATGTTGCTCTTAACAAAGGAAACGAGCGAAACACACGAATCGTTGCCTTAGGCAAAGTAAACGATAAATGAATAGTAGGTACATTTCAAGCTAATGAAATATACGTATCGTGTACATCTTGCTTTCTATCAGACTACGGTCGGGCCAAAAACTGCAACACCGCCTGCTGCACCTCAGTTGGTTTTTCCATCATCGGCACATGGCCGCACGAATCGTAAATAAGCAGCTCGCTGCCTTTAATATCGTGATGGAATTGCTCGGCATATTCTACATGGATAATTTGATCCTGCTTACCCCATACAACCAATGTAGGGCAGGCAATGCGACCTATCTTGCTTTCGTCAAAAGGCTCCCCGGCATTGGCCATTTCAACAATGTGGCGCAGGTTACCTTCACGGTTCCAGAAACTATTTACGCGGGTAATTTTTTCGGGCGTCAGCAGCTCTTGCGCATAGGCCACACGGCTTATGCCCTTGGCGGTCATAAACTCCGGCACTCCTTTTTTCACAAACTGTTTCACCGGCCACAGGCGAAAAAAGTCGGCATTGGCGGTTTTCATTACTTCTTTCAGATTATATCCTGCACTGTTAAACAGCACCAGCTTCTTAACCTTATCGGGATGTTGCGAAATCAGTTCAATCGACATCAGGCCGCCCAACGAATTGCCCATGAGATAACACGAATCGATATGCAGCGTATCGAGCAAAAAGCTGAAGTATTCGGCATAGGCATCATGAAAGCTTATTTGGCCATAGGCAAACGGAAAGTCGGATAGTCCAAAGCCCGGCAGGTCGACCCGAATGACATGGTATTGCTTATTTATCAAAGAATCGAGCATGTAAAAATCGCGATTGCTGCCGCCAAACCCGTGAATCATCAATACGGTCCTATTGGTGTCATTACCGCTTTCGGTATAGTGCAGTTCGCCACCTTTCCAATTAATAAAATGCGAATTGGGCAAACTGTACTTTGCTTTCACTTCCGCCTTGGGCAGTGTAAGATCCTTTCGAAATACAACTACCAGGAGAAGAACAATGAGTAGCAGAAGAAGAGCACCGGTTATTTTACGCAGCATAGCAGAATTTTGGGGCGCGAAGATGACCTTTTCATTTGGATTTGATAATGAAAGCATTTGATGATTGGATGCATAATGGTCTTTGGATAGTTATCCTTCCTTTACGTTGAGCAGCCGATGGCCTGTTGGTGAGTCTGTATTTGGCTGCAGAACGACAAACGATAAAACTGCAAACGAGAGACGGACAGTTTTTTAACACCCCTATTCACAATAAAAGTAAACCTTCGCGTTTCATTTCAATAATGATCAAAGCCGCTGTAACCAAATCATTGACCCGACTTCTGCCAAAACTGATGCTATTGCTCGTTGGCATTGGTGTGTTTTCGTTGGTGCAGGCGCAGCGCAGAATAGACTACCTGCAGGCCGCACGGTTCGAGTTGAGCAAAGAGCATTATGCTCAGGCTATTGAAAACGCAAACCTGTACATCAGCCAGCAACCGGTAATGTATGAAGGTTTTCAGGTTCGTGCTATAGCTAAATACGAACTCCACGATTTTGCCGGAGCCGAAGAAGATGCTGACAAAGCTATTTCACTCTATCCCTTCCTCTCCGATTTGTTTTGCCTTCGCGGGGTTCTTCGCGAGCAGCTTTTCGATTACTCCGGTGCATTGGAAGATTATACCCGGGCGCTGGCTATCGATAGTACCGATGTAAAAATATATTCCAACCGAGCCATCACTTACCTATCGCTGCACAAATATCAAGCGGCCATTGAAGATTGCAACACAGCTGTGCGGCTAAAGTTTGTAGATGAAAACCTCTATTTGGTAAGAGGAGCCGCCTCTTTTGGCCTTCGAAATTACGGCAAAGCCATTATTGATTACACCCGTGCCATTGGCCGAACTACCGACAATGCACGGGCCTATGTACAGCGCGCCATGGCCTGGAACGCATTGCATGAGGCCGACTCAGCTTCACTTGATTTTGAGCGGGCATTGCTTGTAGATTCCACCGATATTTCCATTCTGTTGCAGCGCGCAGGCATGTATATGAACGACTCGCTGCATGCCAGTGCACTGGCCGATTTAAACCGGGTGATTCAATTGGCACCTACCTGCGCCTCGGCTTATTTTAACCGCGCCATCATAAAAAGCAATATGCAGAATAACGAAGGCGCCATGACCGACTATGACCGGGTGCTTCTGCTAAAACCAAACTACCTGTTGGCCTACTACAACCGCGCCAGCCTGCGATGGCAAAATGGTGATGCCAAAGGAGCATTGAAAGACTTCAATAAAACAATAGAAATACTTCCCGACTTAGCCAATGCCTACGACCTGCGCTCGCAGGTAAAACGCGAACTGGGAGATATAAAAGGGGCCAACAGCGATTTTAGCAAAGCCAAGAAGATAGAGCAGGTAAAGTTTGCCCAAAGCGATAGTTTGCGCAATCTCGATAAGATGCGGTTGATGGAACTAATAAGGCTCGATGATGACCATGCTGTACCTACTGCCTTCAAAGAAAAGATTCAGGATAACTTCGATGACCTAGAACTGAAACCCGCCTTTGCTATCGTAACCGACCGTGCTGTTGACCGGCAAATTCACCTTTACACCGGGGCTAACAAAACACTGTACATGCTCAGTTGCCATCTTCTCGATACGATTGATTTGAAGAAAGCACAGACCAGGCTGGAGCAATTAAATGCTCTCATTAACCGCTATCCCGACAATGCGGGTTCTTATCTCAATCGCGCCATCATCTACAGTTCGTTGCAGCAATATAATCAGGCCTTTGCCGACTATGAAAAGACAATTGCCATTGATTCCACCAACAGCATGGCCTATTTCAGTCGCGCCACCACTCGTCTGCATCTGCTCGAACTGCTGGGTTCCTCGAAACAAACAGCTACTTTAAAGTTTAAAGCCCTGCAACCGGATGACACTCAATCTCTTTCGGGTTTCAATCAAACATTCGACATGGTAAACCGCGATTACACCAAAACCATCCAACTCGATTCTGCTTTTTCTTATGCCTGGTATAATCGGGCCACGGTCAAATTTATGACCAACGATTTCTTTGGTGCCACAGCCGATTTTTCGAGGGCCATCACTCTCGAGCCAACACTTGCTGAAGCCTATTTCAATCAGGGCCTGGTCGAAATCATACTGCGTGACAATACCACCGCAGCCTATAACCTCAGCAAAGCGGGCGAGTTGGGGATTTTAGAATCCTACGAAATAATGCAGCGTTACTGCTATCGTTAAACTAAAGGGCGCTTGCCTCCATTATATCAGCAGCAGAAATACTCAAATGCGATTGTGTGAGGATACACTTGCCTTTAGAAATCATTAAAACCTGTGGAGATTGATGCTCAATCCCATATCTTTCAGCAATAGCGTTCGATAAACTTCGGTAGGCTAAAAGGTCTAAGTAATAAGTGTGCACTTCTTTATCGTTCTCCGCATTCCACGACCTTTCGAGTCGTGCTTTGGCAGTATGGCTGATGCTGCAGCGGGTACTGTGTTTAAAAAGCAATATCTTTTTCGCTCCTGATTCTCGGTCTATCTCATCCAACTGATGAATATTAATTAAAGGGGTCCAATTCATCCACAATAATAGGGCTTATTGAGCAAGAAGGAAATCTGCTTAAACAATTCGCTCCACCACGCCACTAATCGCATTCATCAACAGAACTCATCAAAGAATGTTGCGCCTTTAGTTAAACAATAAGCGGTTTGTTTTAATGAGCCCAATCCACGAAACACTTCGATGCAGATGTTCGTTTATACAAGTGTAAGGTGTTTAATTGTTCAATTAAAATCCAAAAACGCGAAAGCGGGTGCAAAAAATTCAATGCACCCGCTTTCTTTATTTTAACCCTAACTGACGATGTATAAGCTAAGCCCGAAATCTGATTCAAAACAAGTCCGAAATAATTTGATTCACTACCCACCAGTCGGCTTCATCCCCACCTTTTGTTAGCCCAATTTCAAGGCGTGCGGTTTCTGTTTTAAACTTCTTACCCTTTTCAAATTGGGTTTTATACTCCACATCAGCTACTACTCTGGCTGTGTGCCCATCAGCACCCAGTTCTGTAACCTTCATATTAAGGTCCGCTAACTTCAATTGGTTAAACTGTTGCTTAAATTCTTCAATCGCATCAATTACATCTTCTGTATCTACCGTGAGACCCAAATGGTCCTTCATATCATCGCTAAGCAGGTCGGGAAGGAGGAATGCGTCCTTTTCGAAGACAAATTCAAGACATAATTCAGTGATATATTTCGCGTCTGCTTCGGGATTAGGGTAATAATCTTCATAGGTAAACTCATTTATCCAACCCTTTACACGACCTTCCGGTACCTCTTCTTTAAAAAGCTCCTCCACCACAAAACGGTATATCTCGCGCTCACCGGTTTCGGGATAGAAATCTAAATCAATCCCTTTTTTCCGCATCATCTTCAGAAGCCGGGCTAACTCCTTAGTAATCTCCTTTTCGCTTAAATCATTTACATGGTCATACTCCGGCTCACCAATCAATTGGAAAACTGTGGTTAGCTTAGTGCGGTCGCTTTTTCGGTGAAAGTTGAGGATTTGTTTCAGAAACAGATTTTCCAATTCGGGCGGTATATTTTCGTTGTCAACGAATTTACCTCCAAATTCAGCCATCATTTTAAGCTTCATCAATTCATTTTCAGTACTTAATTCTTCGGGGTCCTTTTCTTTGCGCTTCTTTTTCGCCATAAACTAAAAATAAGAAATTCAGTTGTTCTTTTGTAATAGTAGTGTAGCCTGCTAAATTATTATTTTTGAGCGTGCTTAAAAAAATTACCACTCCCAATCTTTTTAGTACGTTCTATATAGTATCCGCTTATATATTGGCATTTACTCTTTGGTGGGCTTACTTACTTTACGACAAAAACGAAACAGCCTTCAAAGAGAAAATACAACTAAACGAAATCTACTTCCATGCAGCCAACAATCAGGCTAACTATAAATTGAGCAATGAATATCTAGCCACCGAAGCCAAGTATCACCGTCAAAAATTCATGATCTTGACAGAAGGCTTTGCCTTTATGGTTCTAATGGCTCTTGGTTTATTTAGGGTGCGCAAGGTATTTGCTCAAGAAATACAATTGGCCGAGCAGCAAAAGAATTTCACCTTATCTATCACGCACGAGTTAAAATCGCCTCTTTCCAGCATCAAGCTAGCGCTGCAAACTATCCAGCAGCGCAAGCTCGAACCGCAACAGAGCGAGCGGCTCATCTCCAATTCACTGGGGGATGTGGAACGACTGAATGCGCTGGTTGACAATATTTTATTTGCAGCTAAAATTGAACAAAATGCCACGGGATTCATCAATAGTGAAACCGACATTTCGGAGATTACTGCCAACACCGTCAACAGGTTCTTAAACAACAAAAAGTCGATTGTTATTGAAACAGAGATTGAACCTGAGGTGCAGATGTACATCGATGCCATGGCCTTTGTATCTATCATTACTAACCTTATTGAAAACGCTATAAAGTATTCCGAAGAAGACTCAAAAGTAAATGTGTCGCTTATGCACCGGGATAATTTTATTGTGCTCACCGTAGCTGATACCGGTATAGGGATAGAGGATAGTCTGAAAGAAAAGGTGTTTGAAAAATTCTACCGCATTGGCAGTGAAGAAACCCGTGCTACCAAAGGCACGGGCCTGGGTCTTTATCTGGTGAATAGTGTGGTACAAATTTACCATGGTACTATTGCAGTTACGGATAATGAGCCGCGCGGGACAGTTTTTATAATCACCTTTCCCTCGGCCGCTTTATCTTAGTGCCGATTCTTTTTACAATTCCATGACAATTTATTTTCAAAACAGTCTTTTCTTTAAGGCTTTTGCTTTTCCTTTACCGCACAAATAAATCGCATGGCAGAAACCCGTATACTTTTGGTAGAAGATGAGGAATCACTTCGGGAAGCAATAAAAATGAATCTTGAAATGGAAGGTTATTCGGTCGTTGAAGCAGCTACCGGGGGAAAAGCCATTAAATTGGCCGCAAAAGGTAAACACGATTTAATTATACTTGATGTGATGTTGCCTGAAGTAAACGGGTTTGATATTTGCGAAAAAATACGACTAACTGATAACAAAACGCCTATTATCTTTTTAACTGCCAAGCATTCTATTAGCGACAGGGTGGAAGGACTCAAGCGAGGAGCCGATGACTATCTCTCCAAACCATTTAATCTGGAAGAACTCCTTTTGCGCGTTAAAGCGCTATTGAAAAGGGCCAAGATTGTTGCTGCTCCACAGGAGTCGCTTAACATCTACTATTTCGGCAACAACAAAATTAACTTCAACAATTCGAAAGCAACAGGAACTGACGGCAGTGAGTTTGAATTGACCGTGCGTGAATTAAGACTACTTAACTATCTCATCCGCAATAAAAATAAGGCATTGTCACGTCAGCAGATATTGCTTTTTGTATGGGAGTATAAAGACTTTCCGAACACAAGGACCATCGATAATTTCATTTTGAACTTGCGTAGACATTTCGAAATTGATCCAACTCAGCCGAAACACTTTCGCTCAGTTCATGGAGTGGGGTATATGTTTAGCGAGTAATCTACTCGCAACGGTAACCTACCGATTGATAATAGCGATAAGCCGAATTATAGGAGTCATCAGAGGCATAATCTGATTTGCAAAACTTAAAACTATCGTTGGCACTTGGATACTTGGTGCAGGTAGTACACTGCTTGCAGGAGTTGAAAGTGAAAAGGATAAAGCAGGTTACAGCAATAGCAAAAATTGTTTTCATGCGGGTAAATATAAAATCGAATATAGAAAACTGTATCAAAATACCTTTACATCGATAAAGTTGTTTGATTCAATAATATACCATCTTCCTTCTTCAATAAATATATTCGCGCTGTGAAAAAATGGCTCTTCGTTTTGGTAGCAGTTATAGTGGGTGTAGCAGTCGGTACCTATCGCATAGCTAATCTCGAGCATAACAAAGCGTTCTTCCGCAATGGAAGCTGGACCGGAAGTAAGGCGCTACCACTCGGAAAAGACAATTTGCTGACTACACAGGTAAGTCTGTTTGCGTTGTTTGCCCTTCCCAGCGAAGAAGCAATTTATTTGTTTGCCAAGCGCGATGATAAAGAGGCTCTATTGGATGCCGAAAACGATTACAGCATTCAAGGCAACGTTAATGAGATAGATGCAAAATACTGGAGCATTACGGCATACGGCAAAGACCTTTATCTGATTCCGAATAAAAAGGAACGCTACTCATTCAACAATACCAATCTGCAAACCGATAGTGCGGGAAACTTTACAATCAACGTTTCCGCAACTAAGCAAAGTGGCAATTGGTTGCCAACTGCTGACAAAAAGAGATTTAATCTGGTGCTTCGTATTTACAAAGGCGACAAGGCTTTTATAGAAAAGCTCGATAGTATTTCATTACCCCAAATAAAACGACTGGCGAAATGAAATCCTATTTAAAACCTATTGTGCTCTTTGCGCTTATCGTTTATGGCACTCAATATATTCTGATTGCTTATTTGCCCAATCTTGTTTTTGCCATTGCCAAATACCGTTCGGGTCAAGACTTGAATACGGTTATCGTAGCACCCAAGACAGATGCTAAATTGCGCAGGGTGGTTCTGCCTAATCCTGATTTTGTGTACGATGCCTGCTTTTACGATGTAAGCAAAAATGATTTACTCATCACCGGTGAATTTCCTGATACTACTCTTCAATACTGCTCGTTGGCTTTCTATGGCGATAATGTGCAGCCTTATTATGTCATGAATAACTTACAGGGGTTTAAGAGAAAATATTCGGTAAGACTTTCTTCTGTAAACAGGGTAAACGGTTGCATACGGGTTCCTTCTAAACAAGGAGCTGTTTTAATGCGGGTGCTGGTAACAGACTCTGTGCAGTATGCAAAGGCCAAACGCTTGCAGGGTTTGTTTAAGGCTACCCTCCTATCGCAGGATTAATTCTTTGCCACTTTCACTAATATTACCGCGTGGCAGAATCAACAACCGTTTCGCTTCCCGATATTGAACTGTTCAAGCAGCAGGCGCTGCAATGGGCGAACCGCTTCCACGTAGTTTGTTTATTAGACTCCAATCAGTATCCCCACAAAACTTCTCGAAGCAAAGAATGGATGTTGGCCATAGATGCAGTAGATGAAATAACAAGCTCGGAAGATTCCTTTCAACAGCTAAAAGCCTTTCACGAACAAGCGGGCAGCACTATCTTCGGGTTTCTTTCTTACGATTTAAAAAATCAAACAGAGCAGCTTGAAAGCAAAAACCGGGATGATTTAAAATTCCCTGAGTTGTTCTTCTTTAAGCCTAGATATATTTTTGAAATAACCGAAAATAAGTTGACGGTAAACAGAAACTATCCGGAGACATTTGAATTGATAGAGGTAATTAGACGGGAGACTTTAGATTTTAAACAAAAGACTTTAGCTACGACACTTCGAACAAGAACTTCGAAAGAGGTTTATTTAAAGAATATCGAGGAAATAAGAGTGCAGATTGAGGCGGGTGATTTTTATGAGTTGAATTATTGCAACGAGTTTTATGCCGAAGGTGCCGCCATTCAGCCGGTGCAAACCTTTCTTGAGTTGAACGAAAAAGCAAAGGCGCCTTTCAGTTCGTTCTTCAAACTCGATGACAAGTATCTGCTTTGCGCAAGTCCCGAACGATTTATGAAGAAGGAAGCTAGTAAGCTGATTTCCCAACCTATTAAAGGTACTATTGGCAAAGGCGAAACAGAGGAGCAAAATCAGGTGCTGAAAGCGCAACTGCAAAATGATTTGAAAGAGCAGGCCGAGAACGTGATGATTGTTGATTTGGTGCGCAATGATTTGGCCCGAAGTTCTAAAGCAGGAACTGTGAAGGTAGAAGAGTTGTTTGGTGTATATGAATTCAACACCGTGAACCAAATGATTTCAACGGTGAGTGCCGAAATGGAAGAAGGACTTCATTTTACCAATGCGCTGCGCAATGCCTTCCCGATGGGCAGCATGACCGGATCGCCCAAGGTGGAGGTGATGAAGAACATTGAGCGCTACGAAGATTTTAAACGCGGGCTATACAGCGGCAGTGTGGGCTATATTACTGCTCAGGGCGATTTCGATTTTAATGTGGTCATTCGCAGTATATTTTACAATGCCACCCAAAAGTATCTATCGGTAAGGGTGGGCGGTGCGATTACTTACGATTCTATAGCCGAAAAGGAATGGGATGAAATACTGCTGAAAGCCAAGAGCATGATGGACGTGCTGCAAATGGCTATTGCAGAGTAGTCTTGTTTCTGATTCCATTCTTATGCCTATCTATATTCTATCTCCCGAGGTTAGCCTATAATTGAAGTGGGGAAAACGAAGCAAAAACCAATGCTTTTAACAGAAAAATTATTATCTATTTGGTTCTCTTAACCTGTTAAGGGACCCAATTAACTTGTGTTTTGCCACAGTTAACATGTTACGAGCTCCATTTAACTTGTTTTTTGTCGCAGAAAACATGTTAAGAGTTTCATTTAACATGTGTTTTGCTACAAAAAACATGTTAGGAGTTCCATTTAACTTGTGTTTTGCCGCAGTTAACATGTTAAGAGTTTCATTTAACATGTGTTTTGCTGCAGTTAACATGTTAAGAGTTTCATTTACCTTGCTAATTGGTACAGTTAACATGTTAAGAGTTCCATTTAGCTTGTTAATTGGTACAGTTAACATGCTAAGAGTTCTATTTAGCATGTTAATTGGCGCAGTTAACATGCTAAGAGTTCCATTTAGCTTGTTAATTGGCGCAGTTAACATGCTAAGAGTTCCATTTAGCTTGTTAATTGGTACAGTTAACATGCTAAGAGTTCCATTTAATGTATGAAATTGGAAAGAGCTTAATAAACGATAGCCCGTTAAGGCCGGATATGAAGCGTTTGGGTAGTAGAGGAACTTTTGCCACCGTTGGTCACCAGCAGATATACTTTTACGGTGCCGGTGTCGGGAAACGATTTAATGACCACGGTGCCAAACTCAATCGAATCGCCATTGTCATAAAACTCCCAGTTAAAATCTTTGCCATCGCGGGTGCAAAGAGCCGAGAAGGTAACCGGCTGGTTGACATGGATGCTATCTATATTCACGCTGGCAGTAAAACAGGAGAAGGGTGTTTTGCCGCATGATTGTATAGCCGCCATAAAAGCAGCCACCACGAAAATAAGGCCAACTGTTTTCTTCATTTTTTATTCCGCAATTATTAAATAGTAGTTCTTCTTTCCTTTTTGCACCAACAGAAATTTACCATGCAGCAAATCGCTGGTGTTGAATTTCTTCTCCAAAGTTATCTTCTCCTTATTTACACTCACCCCGTTGCCCTGAATGGTCTTCTTAGCTTCTCCCTTCGATGGAAAAATAGCCGCCTTTTCGCCTACCAAACTCACCGCATCTATTTCTGCTACGAACAAATCTTTGCTTACCTTAAACGTAATATCGCTGTCAAAGGCATCTTCAATTTCATTGGCCGATAAACCCCTGAAGGCTTCGAACGAAGAACCGAAAAGAATATCGGTGGTTTCCTTCGCTCGCTCCAACGTTTCAGGCGAGTGAACACGGGCCGTTACTTCATCGGCCAAGGCTTTTTGCAACACGCGCAAATGAGGCGCTTCGAGATGTTCTTTTTCTAAAGCTTCGATTTCTTCTTTTCCTTTGAGCGAAAAAATACGGAATAAAGTTGCCGCATCGGCATCGCTGGCGTTTAACCAGAACTGGTAAAACTTATAAACCGAAGTCTTCTTCGCATCTAACCAAATATTGCCACCTTCGCTCTTGCCGAATTTGCTGCCATCGGCCTTCTTGATAAGCTGGGTAGTTACCGCAAAAGCTTCGCCAGCATCCTTTCTTCTTATCAATTCTGTACCCGTTACAATGTTGCCCCATTGGTCGCTTCCACCTAGTTGCAACTTCACATTCTTATTCTTCCAAAGCCAGTAAAAATCGTAGCCCTGAATCAACTGATAAGTAAACTCGGTAAAACTCATACCGGTTTCCAATCGGTTTTGTACCGAGTCTTTCGCCAGCATATAGTTGATGGAAATATGTTTGCCCACATCGCGAATAAAATCGAGGAAGGAAAAGTCTTTAAACCAATCGTAGTTGTTGACAATCTCAGCCGAGTTAGCACCACAATCAAAATCGAGGAATTTCTCTAATTGCTTTTGCTGACAATCGAGGTTGTGTTGAATCTCTTCCACACTAAGCAGCGAACGCTCTACTGTTTTGCCCGAAGGGTCACCCACGCGGCCGGTAGCTCCGCCAATCAATGCCATCGGTTTGTGGCCGCATCGCTGAAAATGCATCAGGGTCATTATCTGCACCATGTTGCCTATGCCCAATGAATCGGCTGTGGGGTCAAAACCTATATAACCACTTACAATTTCCTTGTTCAGTAATTCCTCGGTGCCCGGCATTATATCATGCAGCATATTTCGCCAGCGTAACTCTTCAATAAAACTCTTGTTCATAGTAAATGCTTCTATAGATGTAAATAGTATCAAGGGCGAATATCGAAACTGTAAGCATTATTTCGATAAATTTCCGGTACAGATTGATTGTTAGTTAAAATAGATGTTGACACCTTTAATATCGTACTGCCAAGTAGATCGCCCCAAAAAATGAATTTAGGTATTTAAGTGTTGGAATAGCCCTTATTTAGCTGTGGCAGGCAGGTATAAAACCTAAATAGTAATAGGCAACTCAAAGTATTTGATAAACTCCTGAATGGCCTTTCCCGGACCTGCATCACTTTTCGTACGCAAAGAGTTCGACTTAATCTTGTCCAAATACTGCTTATGCCCGGAGTCGAACCACCTCGATAGGTAATAGTAGGTATGAATACTGATATCGTTACCCTCATAAACTGTCTTTCCCCTTATAACCTTTTGATACCGCTTATAGGTATCGGAGCACTTTTCAT